>CAZKJB010000016.1:0-14017 GCA_964552975.1 uncultured Occallatibacter sp.
CTGGTTGAGCGAGCAACTCGTTGATCTGAAGGCGCGCGTCGACAGCGACCAACAGCGGCTGGCAGCATTCGAGAGTCGGCATGGCATCGTCAGCTCGCCCGAGATCATGGCCAATGGCCAGCCGGGCGAAACAGAACACATTTCCGCTCTGCTCGAGATTGACGAGCTCAGCCGCCAGCTCGTGGCCGCAACCACAGACAGAATCTTGAGCGAAGCCGAATATCGCGCCGGGTCTCAGGGCGACCCGGAAATGGTCATCGCCTCCGATCCGCGCCTGCAGGCGGAGAGCAGCACTTTCGCCACTGCGCTCTTGCAGCAGATTCACTCCCGCAGCAGCGATCTGGAACAGGAACAGGCGCAGCTCAGCGCCGAGCACGGGCCGAGTTTTCCACGCGTCGTTGAGATCGGCCGCCAGCTGAAGGATCTCGATCGGCAGAAACAGGCCGAAGACGCCAAACTTGTTGAGCGCTTCCGAAGCAATTGGCAAACTGCTCTGGATCGCGAGCAACTCGTTCGAAATAGCCTGGCGCAGATCACCGGTGAGGGCATGAAGCTGAACGAGGCGGCAACGGAATATGCCGTCATGCGCCAGGAAGCGAATGCCAGCCACGATCTTTACCTGCGCGTGCGGGAGAAAGCCGAAGAGGCTGGATTGGCGGCAGGAGTCCATAATTCCGACATCTCAGTGGTTGACTATGCCCGGCAGCCGGTAAAGCCAGTTGCGCCTGATCTGCCGCTTTATCTCGCGATCACGTTTTTCGCCGGTTTGTGGATTGCAGTTGGCAGCGCCCTGCTGCGCGAATCGGTCGGGTCCACCGCTACTTGTGCAGCTGAAGCATTGTTGGTCCTGCTTGCGGTCTGTGGATCGATGCACGCGCAGGCACCCACTCCCAGCACTTCTGGCCTTCCAACGGGCGTCGCAACGTTTCCGCAGACGCAAGAAACCAGGAGCCTGCCGAACCCCAAAGAAGCACCGCCGGTCTGGAACAATGCAGGCGCAACAGCCGGCAAGCTGCCCCCAGCAGGAACTGAATCGTCGACGCAGGCGTCAACGCCGATGCCAGCGCCGATCGCACCCGACGATTTCATCGAAGTGAGCGAGTACCACACGCCCGAATTTCACTCCGTGGTTCGCGTCTCCGCAGATGGCACCGTGACGCTGCCGATGATCGGCGAGGTATCCCTCATGGGTATGGACGAGCCATCGGCCGCACGCGCAATTGGCGCTACGCTCCTTGAGAAGGGCATGCTCCTGCATCCGCTCGTCACCGTGCTGGTCACCACCTACGCAGGGCAAGATGTGAGCGTGCTTGGCGAAGTGGTGCGACCCGGTGTCTATTCCTTCACCTTCCACCATCGTCTGCTCGACTTAATCTCTGCAGCTTCCGGTCTCTCTCCAAATGCAGGACGTTTAGTCAACGTCTTTCACCGCGGCGATTCGAAAACTCCGCATTCGGTTGTTCTTGACCCTGGTGGAACCGATACAACCTTTGATCACAATCCCGAACTCAGCCCCGGCGACACGATTCAGGTGAGCCGAGCGGGTCTCGTCTACGTCGTTGGCGATGTGATCCGCCCTGGCGGATTCGCCGTCGATCCGGTGGATGGACTCACGATCGTGCAGGCGCTTTCGCTGGCGTGGGGACCGTCGCAGAACGCCAACTCCAAAGCCATTCTCATTCGCGAAGAAAAGGGCGGCCGCACCATGATCTCGCTCAATTTGAAACGCATGTTGCGTGGCCAGGATCCAGATCAGCTTGTCGAGGATCGAGACATCCTCTACGTCCCCGACTCTGTCGCGAAGAACCTCGTGAATCGCACGCTGGAGTCGGCCATTCAATCCACGATCGGCGTCACCATCTACTCTGCGCTGGTCTATTCAACAAGGTATTAGCAGGAGCCGCTATGCGCCGGATTGCGTGGGTTCTGCTGATCCTATTCACGTTCGCCGTCCCCTGGGAATATTCGCTCGATCTTGGCGAGCCGCTGGGTAACGTGGCGCGCATCCTCGGATTGCTGTTGTTGCTGGCGGCTATTCCAGCGGTTCTTCATGCCGGCCTCATACGTACTCCCGGCGCATTCCAGTGGCTGGCTCTCGCGTTCTATCTCTGGTTCTGCTGTTCCTATTTTTGGACCATCGACGCCGCCGCGACTCTCGAGAAGATGCGGGCCTTCTTCCAGGAGATTATGATCGTCTGGCTGGTGTGGGAGTTTGCCGATACGCCTAGCGAACTGCGCGATCTGCTGCGGGCCTACGTTGCCGGATCGTGGGTGCTGGCAATCCTCACGCTGGCAACCTTTAGCTCACCCGAAGCCATCGACGCCGGCCAAATTCGTTTTGCCGCTTACGGCCAGGATCCAAATGAGGTAGCTCGTTTTCTCGATCTCGGTTTCCCACTGGCAGCGCTGCTCTTAAATAGCGAGCGCCGCTGGCCCATGCGCATCATGGCATTCGGATTCTTGCCGGTTGGACTCGTTGCCGTGCTGCTCACCGCCTCGCGCGGTGGATTCCTGGCGGCCTTAGTGGCGCTGGCCGGCTCTTTGGTTCTTCTCACTCGCGGACACGCCAAGCGCGCGATTGCCATGGTCTTTGCGTTGCCGCCATTTCTCGCTGCTCTCTGGCTCATCGTTCCCGGTACAACGCTCGACCGTCTCGCAACGATCCCCGATCAGCTTCGTCGCGGTGACCTCAACCAGCGTCTTAATATCTGGTCGGCCGGCTGGCGAGCGTTCGTCGATGCACCACTTCTTGGCACAGGCGCAGGCACCTTCGTAAGCGCCGCGCACTTGTCTCCCATCGATACCGCGCACAATACTGTGCTTTCCATCGCGGTCGGAGGAGGGCTTTGCGCCGCTACTCTTGCGGCGCTCCTGGTCGCGCTGGCCGCCCGCTCCGCGCTGCAAACGGGCGGGGCACTCCGGCTGGCGCTGCTTACTGCTCTGCTTGTTTGGGCAATCACGTCGCTCGTTGCCACAGTCGAGGAGAACCGCACCACGTGGCTGCTGTTCGGAATGATCGCCGTAGCCGGACGCCTTGCTGATGAAGATTCGCGCGGCCTGAGTCGATGGTTCTCGTCCTCTCCGCCGCATCCTGCGGCCGCGTCCTCAATGGCTCTCACCGTAGAGGCGGATTCTTAGAGATTGTGCTCCGAGCAATGTCACTCACTTCCATCGCCGTGCCGGCTAAAGCCACCAGCCTCGATCGCAGCATTTTTCGCGCTGCGATCACCGTGGGCGCCACCGGCATCGTCGTCAAGCTCGTGGCCATGCTCAAAGAAGTCGGCGTCGCCTATGCCTTCGGCCGTAGCGATGCCATGGATGCTTTTCTCGCCGCCGCGCTCATTCCTGGCTTGCTCGTCAATCTCATCTCCGAATCAATGAATCAGGCGCTCGTGCCTACGCTGGTCCGGGTCAGGGAACAGGAAGGCCGCGAGCGTGCCCAGCAACTCCTATCGAGTTCCATGCTCTGGATGTGTCTGCTTCTGGCCGCCGCATCGGCTGTCATGGCGCTTTGCGCTCATGGATTCTTCCCACTGATCGCCTCGCATTTCCCGCCTGCCAAGCTTGATCTTGCCATTCGGCTTTTCTATGGTCTGCTTCCGGTTGTTCTCTTGACCGGGATTGCCACCAACTGTACGGCGGTTCTGAATACGCTTGAGCGCTTCGCTCTTCCGGCCCTCGCTCCTGCGGTGATTTCAATCTCGGTTTTCTTCGGAGCGTTGTTCTTCGCGGGACGTTTCGGCATTTGGGCCTTGGTCTATGCCACGCTAGCCGGTTCGCTCGTCCATGCTGGCCTCGTGGTGGGAATGATGGAGGCGGGCGGATACCGCTTCCACCTGCGATGGTTCGGCAGGACGGAGGCCACGCGCGAAGTGGCGGGCCAATACGGGCCTGTGCTGCTCAGTTGCGTGGTGGCTTCGGGCGGGCTGCTCGTCGATCAGTCGATGGCGGCGATGCTGCCTTCGGGCAGCGTCTCTGCGCTGGTTTATGCAAGTCGCTTCGTCAGCGTGGTGCTCACGTTGCTCGCCGGCGCGGTGTCCACAGCCATTGTGCCTTACCTTTCACGCATGATCGCCCTCCGCGACTGGGCCGCATGCGGCCTTACGCTCCGCACCTGGGTCCGCATCACCGCGCTTGTCTCAATTCCCATTACCGCGGTCCTCATTTGCGCATCACGCCCGCTGATTCGTGCGGCATTCCAGCATGGTCAGTTCGGCCCGCGTGACACCACTGTGGTGGCATCTGTGCTCGCGATGTATGCCATACAAATTCCGCTTTTCGCGACCAGCCGTGTCTACTATCGATTTCTGGTCGGCATGCGTCGCACCGATCTGATTCTTTATTGCGGCGTCCTCAACCTCGGCCTCGATATTGTGCTGAATCTTGTTCTCATGCGCTGGTTAGGTGTAGCCGGCATTGCGCTGGCTACTTCACTATGGACCGCTAGTACGCTCTTTTATCTCTGGTTCTGGTCAAAGAGGCTGCTTAAGCGGGCCCTCACCGCGGAGGCAGGCGCATGATTCCCACGCCCGCCCGTTATCTGGTGCGCATCGACGATCTTTGCCCAACTGTTTCTGCCGAGAGATGGTCGCAATTTTACCGGCTGATCGAAGAGTTCAAGCTGCATCCGATTCTTGCCATCGTTCCCGAAAATCACGACTCCGATCTCGCAATCTCGCCGCCCGATCCGGTGTTCTGGGATCAAATGCGCGCACTCGAATCCGCTGGCGCAGCGATTGGGTTACATGGCTACCGTCATCTTTGCTTGAGTTCCGGGCGGAGCCTTCACGACCTGCAATCCAATTCAGAATTTGCGGGCGTTGCTCGAACAACGCAGCGCACCTGGATCCGCGTCGGGCTTCACATTCTGCGCAGTCACGGGTTGAACCCTAGAATCTGGGTTGCTCCGCGGCACGGCTTCGACGCGTACACCCTTGAAGAGATCCGTGCAGAGGGGATTTCCTTATTGTCCGATGGCTTTACGCGCACAATGTTTACGCGCGGCGGCTTCACATGGATTCCTCAGCAGCTTTGGTCTCCCGTCGAAAAACGCCAAGGCCTCTGGACCATCTGCATTCATCCGAACACTGCGCGCGATGAGGAGGTCGACCGATTGCGCGCCTTCCTGCACGCAAACGTCAGCCAATTCACCTCGGTCGATCACATCCTTGCCGAACTTCCGGTCACCACCCTGACCCTTACGGAACGCGCCTATGCGGATATCGCACTCGCACGTGCCAAAGCTTCTCGCGTGCTCAGACGAACACCGCGCCTTCTGCTCCGCTCAAGCAAATAGGTATAAAGCTCTTCCCACTGGTCGAGCACAGTCTCCATGTTGAATTGCTCAATGACCCGCCGCCGTGCCCGATCGCCCATCGCGCGCCGTTCTTCGGCAGGCATGCGCATCAGCTTCGTCATTGTCGCGCCCAGAGAGCAGGCATCGTGCGGCCTCGCGAGCAGTCCGGTTCGATCGTGAACAATCACTTCGCGCGTGCCTGCGACATCGGTTGCAACTGCCGGCAATCCGCAAGCGCCGGCCTCCAACAACACCATCGGTAGTCCTTCATATCGTGAAGCAAGAACAAATCCATCCGCAGCATTCATCCAGCGCACGACTTTCGGATCGAATCCCAAGAACCGCACGTGCAGTGCCACGCCCAGGCGCTCGGCAAGTTGCCGTAACTCGTTTCCCATTGGCCCGCTACCCAGGACCAGAAGATCGGCTTCTTGAGGCATTCCGGCCATAGCTTCGAGCAAAGTCGAGTAGTCTTTTACTGCTTCGAGCCTGCCAGCCGCGAGCCAGAGAAAACTGTTAGCTATCCCCAACTCGCGCCGCGCATCTTCGCGCGTCGTCGCGCCCGGCTTCCAGGCGTCCACCGCGATACCGTTGGCCACGAGAGACAATTGGTTTCTACCGACCATTCCTGCCATGAGATGAGTCGCAGATGTGGCACGGCTCACGGCTGTCACATGGTCGGTAAGCCAGCGGCTGCAACGGTAGCCGAGTCGACGACCCAAATCCCCGGTATTTGAACTGTGCAGCGTATCCATCACCACGGGGATTGGCGCAGCCAGGCGCGACCAGCGCGCCAACCACGCTGCATGCGGCAAGTGTGCGTGCAATACGTCAGGCCGCTCGCTCCAGAGCCAGCGATTCAATCGAACCCATCCTCGCGGGTCCGCAAGCCCCTTGCGCATCTCCAGACTCACGAAGGCGATGCCTGCATCGCGCAATTCTGTGGCCGCCGCGCCGCCGGAGCCGGAAAGCGCCACTACACTTACTCGCCAGCCGCGACGGCATAGACCTTTGGCCAACAGCATGGCTTGCCGTTCCGCGCCGCCGATGCGATCCAGTCCGGGGATTGCAATTGCCGTGTGGCTCATTCCCGCCTCCGCACCGAAGCGTCGATCAGTTCTTCGTATTTTTCGATTGCATCTGCGAAACGGAATTCATTCGCCGCCCAGGAATTAGGGGAGAACGAGGCGTTGGCGCTCGCTCGATTTTGATTGCGGGAGAACACCAACTCTCCTCGCGAGCCAAATCGATCGAGGAGCCAAGACAATGCAAGGAAAGGAAGGGAGATGGCAAATAGAAATGCGGCGAGCGTAATACCAAGCCAGTCACGAAGCAAAGGGCCCTCCAACAATGCAATGGCCGCACCGGAAAGGATGTCTAATTCGCCGGTGCTCTCAGCGTCCGCACCATCGCCGTGTGCAAGTCCACGCGAACATGAGAGGTGCTCGCATCGACGAACACCGTCTCAATTTGCGCAGAAGCACGCATGGATTGCAGAACTGCTTTGGTGGGGAATTCGCTTGACGGTGTCGGGTCGTGCTCTAAATAAGTAAAGCCGGAAAAATGAAATGGCCCCGCACTCCCGATTCAGCTTCGACTGAGCAAATTCCCTGCGACAACGCAAGGCTGATCCTGTTAGCGGATCATTGACTGGAGGTTGAAAACTGTACCGTAAGGAGACAACTTTCCGGGAAAAATGTCAAGAAATGAAGCGCCTGGACCCGCAGTTTGTTCCTTACTTCGAGAAATAAGGCGGGATACTCTTCTGAAACGTGATCCATCTCACGCGTGCCGCTCGTCTTTTTCCACTAGTCGCCTACGGAAGGAAAGAAGAAACGGTAATGGAATCGCTCGCCTGGACGAATGTTGGTCAGCGCTGTGACGATCGTCTCGGCAAGAGATTTTGCCGATATCTCCGGTGCCAGCCAAGCGCCAGATTGATCGCAGAGCAAATCAGTGATTCCGCCCGAAGCCGCCGTCGCCACAATCGGTAAACCGGCGGCCGCAGCCTCCAGCAGCGCGTTGGGCATGCCTTCGTAGCGTGAAGACAGTACAAATATGGCCGTCCCGGGAAAAAATGGGTAAACGGGATCGACGTGGCCGACAAAGCTGACCGCGGTTTCCAGATAAAGTGACCGGCACAGCGATTTGAGCGCAGGTTCTTCCGGCCCGCTTCCCGCAATGATCAAGTCGGCGCCCGGAAACTGCTCGCGCACAGCGGCCAGCGCCTCAATCAGCAGATCGAAGCCTTTTGCGCGTACAAGCCGTCCCACAGCAAGCAAGTGCGGGCCCGGACCGATCCGCGTAGATGAAGTGTTGCAGGCTGCGCGGATTCCCTCGATGTCCACTGGATTGGGCAGAACGGTAACCCGTTGCTCGTCGATTCCGAGTTCCCGCGCCAGATCTTCAGCCATGGCGCATGACTGGCAGATGACACGATCGGCGCGTCGATAAATCAGGCGATACAGCCATCGCGTGTAGGAGGGCGCGTTGCCAAAAGCCAGCGAGGACGAGACGGTTCCATTCTGCCGTACTAGCACGCGGGTCTTCGGCGGAAAGAGAGGCCGCAGGAGCAAAGTCAGAAAATTGATCTCCGACGCCCCTGAAAGAACCACGTCCGGCCGAACCTGCCATGCCAGCCGCAGTAGCGGGATCACTCCGGCGCGCGTGCGTCTCGAAGCCAGAGTGTGAAGCGTAACCCAGGGAGGCGAAGTTGCGGCGTCTGCATAGGCAGCGGTTACCAGGCCGAGATGAACTTCATATTTCTCCCATGACAGCCTTTGCGCAAGCAGGGATATTACGTGCTCGGCCCCTCCTCCACCCATGCGCGAGGTCAGCAGGAGAATTTTCGCGCGCTTTGTCGCCGGATCCGCAGGGGGAGCGTACATGAATTCTCACTCGATCACTTTGAGTGTGCGCCTGCGGCGCATTGGGTGGGTGTGTCCGCAGTCACGGTCCGTGTCTGCCGTCACGCTCATGCGATAACCCGGAATGCTAAATTAACCGCTGCCTCCTTCTTCATGCTTTTGGAGTTTCAGCTTGCGCTGGCGCTTTATGCAGCAATTCGCAAGTTTTTCGGCCCACGCGTCCCTGCATCGCGCCAGCGAGCCGCCTACAATTCTGCTTGGCGTGACGCATCATCAGACGTGCCTCGTCCTGGGTGCACGCTTGCGTTCGTTGCGCCGAGCCGGTTTTCGCGTCATCCTCGTCTCGGGTCCAGGGCAACTGTTGGATCGCACTGCCGCGCGCGAGGGCGTCGAGCGGTTCGCAATTCCCATGCGCCGCGGCATTGCGCCGTTTGCTGACATCATTTCGCTCATCCGGCTTTGGCGTGTACTCGGCAAATACCGTCCGCAACTCGTCGAATTCAGTACTCCCAAGGCGGGGCTTCTGGGATCTCTCGCAGCCACGCTGCGCGGCGTGCAATGCCGCGTCTACATGCTCCGCGGCCTCAAGCTTCAGCGATCCACCGGACTCAAGCGGCGGCTCTTGCTTGCCGCCGAGCGCCTGGCCTCGGCTTGCGCGCACATTGTGCTCTGCAATAGCGAGAGCCTCCGAGCTGAAGCGCTCTCTCTCCGGGTGGCGCCCGCCGCCAAGCTTTGCCTGCTGGGCGATGGCAGCAGCAACGGAGTCGATATTCGGCGCTTCTCGCCGGGACCATGCAATCTACGAGAGGAGCTCGGCATTTCCGCCAAGAGCCCGGTCGTGGGTTTCGTTGGGCGATTGACGTGCGACAAGGGTTTGCCGGAACTGATTCAAGCCTTCGAAACAATCCAGCGTGCAGAACCCGTTGCGCGTCTGCTTCTCGTAGGTTGGTTCGATGCCTCTGAAGACGCGCTGAGTGCCGATCTATGCGAGCATATCCGCAATCATGCCGGAATCATCTGCACCGGCTTTGTCATCGATACCGCACCGTTTTACCGCGCCATGGACGTGTTGGTGTTGCCTACATGGCGTGAAGGCTTCCCGAATGTCGTTCTCGAAGCCGCAGCCACCGGAGTTCCTGTAGTCACAACCGAATGCACGGGTGCACGCGATTCCGTCGTCCCTGAGGTCACAGGCTTGCTGATCCCACCCGGCTATCCGGATGCCATCGCCGAGGTGCTCCTGAAGCTCATTCGTGATCCTGAGCGCTGCAAGCTTATGGGGCAGACGGCCCGCGCCTGGGTTCTGGAGCATTTTCTTGAAGAACGAGTGCTGGGCCTCACGGTCGATTACTACCGCAACCTCCTCGAACCAGCTCGAACCCCAGAGCTTCAGCATGCGCACGGATAGGTGCCGGCGGGTGGACCTAGCCGCCTGAACCTTCACCGGGAAACAGGTCGGGCTGCTCGCCTCCACGCTTTGCCGGCTCGCTTCGCACACGGCCCACTGCTCCAATCAGACTCACGACCTCAAGCGCCTGGATGGCCTTCCGGGGAAGATAAATGCGTTGTGTGTTCGAACGTGTGTCGGGCGGAGTCAAGAGCAATCCCGCCCCATCGACAAGGGTCCGGTCGTTGGCGGCGAGCCCCTCTAATTCATCCCCATCGGTCAACGTCAGGCGCAGCCACAGTCCTGCCGCGCGGGGTCGAACGGAGAAGCGCTTCCGCACCAGCCGCTCCGGATTCGCCTGGTCGGCCCCCCCGGCAGGGAAGTCCCGCACGTAGCAGACCCATTTCACCTGCCCCCAGCCCGTGCGCACTACTTTGCCGCTCAAATCCAGAACTTCCAACTCCGGCTCTTGCCGGCCGAAATCGGCTGCAACGTATCCCGCAAACCAATCGCGGGAGAACTTACGCACAATGACGGGTTTGCGTGCCGTGGCCATCGTTCTGGATTGTCGCACGCTCAGTTCCGGGGTGGAATTCGTGCCTGTTGCTCTTTCTGGCTCCCCTCTGCGGCCCGAATCGCCGGTTTCATTGCCTTTCGAATGCAGAAAAGTTGCAATTCTGGTGCATTGAACCTACTCTTCCACCGGGACTTGTGGTAGAGTTCTTGTTTGCGAACACCTGCGAACCGCGATATAAGGGCAACAATTTCAGATACTTGGAAAGCGGTTTTGATGGCAGAAACCGGATAGGGCATGCCCGACTATATCTACCTCCTGGAAAACCGGCTGTCGGCGGACCAGCGCCACGCTCTTGCGCAGTTACGCACCGCAGCACGCGATGCAGGAACTATCCTTTTTCTCACTGGAGACGCCGTTCGCGATTTCACCAGCGGCCACGCCGTTCGCGATCTCGAGGTGGCAGTCCACGGGAACGCCCTCAAGCTAAAGAAACCATTGGAGAAGCTGGGCGCCAAGGTGTGGGGTGAGCACGAACCTTCCCGCAGCCTTTATCTCTGTTTCCCGGGAACCGTCCGCATCGATGTCGTCAGCACGCATTTTGTGGAGTACCTCAAACCAGGAAAGGCCGTCTATCATCCCGCATCGATTCAAGAAGATCTGCGCCGGCGGGACTTTACGGTCAACTCCATGGCGATCTCGCTCAACGAAGGCTCGTATGGCCTGTTGATGGATCCGCTGAATGGAGCTGCGGACATTGAATCCCGTATTTTGCGGCTCGTTTCCAACTACGGATTCCTCGAAGAACCATCTCTGATGATTCGGGCTGCGCGACTCCGCGCTCGCCTGGGTTGGGACATGGACCTGAGAACTCAGGCCCGCTACGACAACGCAAAGAGCGAAGGCGTCATCGAGTTTCTTTCAGATCACGCGCGTAGCCAGGAGTTGGAGCAAATTGGGCACGAGGAAGAAGGGCTCAAGGTGCTTCGGGCTATTGAAGCCGAGGGCTGGATGAAAGACCTCTTCCCGGCGTGGACCTCCGCTAAGGCTGATGAGGCGAAACTCACGGCGCTCCACAATCTGGCCGCGGATCTAAACCTTCAAGGCGTGCATCCAGACATGTCTGCCGCTCAGATGCAGCTCCTGACGATCAAGCTGGCGAGTAAAGACCTGTCGGCGCTCAAGAAATTGCTGTTGCGGCCAGGTTTTGTTGAAGAGTGGAATCACCTGGATTCGCTGGCCAGCGGATTCGCCAAGGTGCTTCTCGCCAAGCAGAATGCGAAGGCCTCGGCAAGCTTCAAGCTTTTTACGAGCTATGATCCAGAAGCAGTTCTTTGGCTTGGATTTACAAGTAAGCTTTCCGCGGTCCAGGAAAGCTACAATCAATTCCTGAAAGTTTGGCCTGAGGCGCGCCAACGCATCCCGTACCTTCTGATGCAGGAAATGCGCATTACTCCAGACATGCCAAAGTACAACGAGATTCTGCACTTGATCTTCCTGGAGCTGATTGACGGCCGCCTGACCACGCCAGAGGAGATGAGAGCTTTCCTCGAGCCGCATTCGCCTCCGGCACCGCCGCCTCAGGTCACAGTGAAGAGATCCCGCGCAAAGCGCAGCGCCGAGGCCAAGCTTAAAGAACGCGCGCTCGAAGAAGATGAGGAGGAAGAGGCGGTTCTGGCATCGGACGACGATCTGGACACGATCGGCGATGACGATGAGATGGACCTCAGTATTCTCCCCAAGGGCGCCATTGACGTTGACCTGGACGAGGAAACTGAGGAAGACGAGGAAGACCTCGAAGGCGCGGAGGAACATCCGCTCGGGAAAAAGGACGCTTCAGCGCAAGGGAAAAAAGGCCAAAAGGCCGTTCTAGGGAAATCGGAAAAACAGGCGGCGAAGACTTCTCTTGTTCCAGCAGCTGGCGGCGGCAAACAAGCGCTGACGAAGGCTCCCGCCGCTGTTGCCGCGGCCGAGACCGTACCGGCTGCGAAGGGGAAACCTGTTCCAGCGCTCGCAAGTCCAACAGCGGCGAAGCCAGTGCCCGCAAAGCCAGCTCCTACGGCAGCAAAGAAGCCAGCACCGGTTGCTGCAAAAATCGCGAAGCCAACCGCGAAGACTCCTGCACCTGTGAAAAAGCCCGCAGCCAAGAAGCCGGTGAAGCCATCACCGAAAGCGGCTATCAAGAAACCTGCGCCCAAGCCCTCCAAGGGAAAACCTGCAAAGGCCGCGAAGCCGGTGGGCAAGAAATCCTCGAAGCCAGCCAAGAAGCGTTAGCGTCCGAATTCAAAGACCTGCCGCGTGCGATCCACTGCCGACAGCCGCTCGCTGATGCTGTTTCGCCGACATTTTCAGCAATTTCGACCGCAGACCGGTTATCCATATTTGCTATCCCGATTCTGGCCAAAGAGCGCAGCGGCACGAGCGAAGCATGGTGAACCACATTCGAATTGCGAAAATGCCAATGCCTGCAGTCGCCTTGCTCCTGGCGAGTCGCCAAGCGTATCGGGCACTCCAGCCCCGGGCAAATTCATCAAACGTTTGCAATCTGTTTGCCTTACTGAATTACCCTGTTCATGGTTCCCGCGGTCCTCGCATCCCAGCACCTCAATCGACCGTGGGGCGAGGATAGACCGTTTGAGCCAATCCGTATTCGTTCTGGAAGACGACACCGATATTGCCCGGTTAGTGCAACATCATCTTGAAGCGGCGGGCTTTGAGGCGCGCCTGTTTCATACCCCGACGAATCTCATTCCCGATGCTGAGCGCAAACCGCCCGCGCTCTTTCTTCTCGACATCATGGTTCCCGGCGGCGACGGTCTCGACGTTTGCCGCCGACTTCGTAATCACGCAGGGCTATCGACTGTTCCCATCATCTTCCTTACCGCCCGAGCAGGCGAAAACGACCGCGTCCTTGGCCTCGAACTCGGTGCGGACGACTACATCACCAAGCCGTTTTCCACTCGCGAGCTGGTAGCCCGCGTCAAAGCTGTTCTGCGTCGTTTTGAGCGCCCATCGTCGCCCTCGATCATCAGCTTTGAAGAGGTCATCATCGACGCGAGCGCGATGCAGCTGAAAGTCCGCGGCGAGCTCACCACCACCACTGCGACCGAATTCCGGCTGCTCGATTACCTTGCACGGCATCCGGGACGCGTTTTCAGCCGGGACCACCTGCTCGATGCGGTTTGGGGCGATGCCCGCTTTGTCACGCCTCGCTCCGTCGATGTCTACGTGCGCCGCATCCGTGAGAAGATTGAGATCGACCCCGAGACTCCTCGCTACTTGAAGACCGTGCGGGGCGCCGGTTACCGGTTCGAACTTCCGAAAGGCGAATAGTGGCAAGCTATCGGCTCCCGGCTTTCAGCCCTCGACTCCTCGTTTGAGAAAATGATTGGGTCGGCGCTGCCGCGGAGTGCTAAATGCAAGGCGCGAACCGCTAAGGGCTGACAGCCAAGTTTCAACATGACTCCCAAAGTCTTCACGAAGCTGCTCGGAATTTTCGTTCTTCTTCTTGCCCTTTACTCGCTGGTGATGGCGTTCGTCCTTCACCTCGTTGTAGGGCACGCAGGGGAGAGCACGTTTCGTCTGCTCATCCGCGAATCTCTTTGGTCGGTCGTTGTTGTTCTGGCAATTGCCATGATCGCCGCAGCATGGCTTGGTGGCCGCATCTCTGCACGACTCGAGCGCATCGTCACTTTCAGCCGCCGCATTTCTCAGGGCGATCTGTCAGCGCGTCTCAGCCCTGACGGCCAGGATGAGCTCTCCGCGCTCGAGGCCTCGCTGAATCGAACTGCCGAACGCCTTGGCAAGGACTTTGCCGAGCTCGAAAGCAGCCGCCAGGAACTCACGGCCATGCTCGATTCCATGCAAGAGGCTGTCGTGGCCATCACTTCTGATGGACTCGTTCGCTGGTCCAACGCGGTGATGCAGCGCGTAGCCGGGTCGAGGCTTTTGCC
>CAZKJB010000016.1:14027-27609 GCA_964552975.1 uncultured Occallatibacter sp.
CTCGTACACTCCATTCGTGACCCCGAGCTACTGGCCTGTGTGCGCGGTGCGCTCGAACGCCGCGAGATCTGCTTCGGCCGCGCCAGCCTTCTTGCCCGAGGCAGCGTCTTCGAGGTCAATGCTGCGCCATTGCCCTCCGGCGGAGCCCTCATCGTTCTTCATGACGTGACGGGCATTGAAGTGGCGCAAAAATCGCGCCGCGAGTTTGTGGCCAACGTCAGCCACGAGCTGCGTACGCCGCTTACATCGATTCAGGGATACGTTGAAACGCTTATCGAAGATCCCAATCCCAGCCCGGAAACCACGCTCGAATTTCTTGGCGTCATCCTCAAGAACACCAGCCGCATGAATCGTCTCACGGAGGATCTTCTTGCCCTGGCAAGCGTCGAAAGCCCTGACTACAAATTGGTCTTACAGCCAGTTCGCGCCAGCGTCCTGCTGCAGGACGCAATCGACTCCATTGGCGGCATCGTGGTCGACTCGGGCGTGAAACTTCAGTCTGCAGGCGCGCCCGATGCGCTTGTGATGGCTGATCCTGACGCCATGCATCAAGTCTTCGGCAATCTAATGGAGAATTCCCTCAAATACGCGAAGTCCGGCAAGCGCATCCGAGCAGGTGCGCGCCTGCTAGCCTCTGAGGTTGAGTTCACCATTCAGGACTTCGGGCCGGGCATTCCTTCCGAGCATATTGAACGAATCTTCGAGCGTTTCTACCGTGTTGACAAAGCGCGCTCGCGCGAATCGGGTGGCACCGGTCTGGGCCTTGCCATCGTCAAGCACATCGTGCAGGCCCACGGCGGCCGCATCTGGGCTGAAAGCGAACTGGGCAATGGCGCACAGTTCCACTTTACGTTGCCGCTCGCCCCATCGGCTCAGACTTTGCCTCAACCGGCACAGGAAACTCCGGCAGCCACAGTCTGAAATGCCTGCTTGGCAGAATGCAATTCAGCTTCTCGGAAATGCCTTGTTGAGCGCCGCTAATTGTTCCAGGAATGAATCGGCGATCGTCCCGTCAAGCGCCACCGGCACGTCCCAGGTGACCGATCCGCTCTGGTCGCGAATCTTCTTCGTGAACTCGATTACTTGCTCAGTCGTGAATCGCGGCGCACCCATCCCCCACGTCTCGCCCAGAAAGCTCAACATGTGCAATTGTGTTCCATCGATGCGCCCGTCTGCGTTGCGCCTTACCGCGACTTGATCCGGCTTATCGATCTCTCCTGCCGTGTAATCCTCCTCTGGACTCATTGAAACCAGCCGATAGATCACACCCGGGTTGAATGCTACTGCAGATTCGGGATTTCCCGCCCGCGCCGCTGCGGCAAAGCTCACGAAATTTGGCGGCTCCGCGGAGCGGTACATCGAGTTCGGGAAGTAGCAACCGTCGAACCACCATCCCACTACCTTGGTTCCCCACGTTCGCGACCATTCGGCGATCACCTGCTCCCACTTGTGCTGGAAGTTCTTGTTTGCGACGGGCCCGTTCTGCCATTCGAGTGCAGCGCGGGCCGTCTGGTCCGAACCCGGCGCACCTGAAGGCAAATATGTCATCAGCTTGATGTCGCGTTTGTGCAACGCCTCATAAAGATCGGCTACAAGATCGCGCCGCGAGCACTTGCTTGGATTGATGCCGACGATTTTGTCGTAGTCTGCATTCGGCGACAAATAGTAGCCGGAGTTCTGACCGATGCTGATCTGGTAATGTCCAGCTCCCACCTGATCGAGGCGCTTCGCCATTCCCTCTGCATCGAAACCCTCCACCATTTTGTTCCACAACTCCACCGTCATTTCGAGCTTGTTTACGCGTGCCTGCCAGTCGGCAAGGTAATGAGTCATCACGCCCCACGCATACTTGGGATTCTGCATCCAGACTGCGCGCCCTGAGCCAGTGTTTGCGGTCTGCTCCGCTCGGGCCTGAACTACTTGTGGTCTCGCGAGCCCTTTTGGCATCAAGCCGCCCACCGGCAATGCGGATACAGCCGCAACCTGCCCAGCCCGCACAATCCAATCTCTCCGCGTCATCTTCTTTGGGTTCATTGAGTCTGCCCCTCCGTTATCCTGCGCGCCATTTTCCACACAAAACGCTCAACTTATATTGCTCCAGCCGCAACAGTGTAACCCCGGACCGCTCATTCCGGTCGCTATGGATTCCCATGACTTTTTCAACTCCCCGTAACAATCCCTGTAGACAATGGACAGCGTTAGATTCTTTGCAAGGGAGCGTATCGTGAAAAAAACATTGCTTGTCATTGCGTTGTCAGTGTTATCCGTGTTGGCCGTGAGCAGCGCTCAGGCCCAGAAAATCACAGCGGCAGGGGCTACGTTCCCCTATCCCATATACTCCAAATGGTTCACTGAATACAGTTCCGCGCATCCGGGAGTCCAGGTCAACTATCAGTCCATCGGTTCGGGCGGAGGCATTCAACAGGTGACCAACGGTATCGTCGATTTCGGCGCTTCCGATATGCCCATGACCGATCAGGCGCTTGCCGCATCCAAAATCAAGCTGATCCACATACCAACGGTCCTCGGCGCGGTGGTTCCCATCTACAACGTTCCAGGCGTTTCCGATATCCGCTTCAGTCCCGATGTGTTGGCTGACATCTATCTGAATAAGATCACAGACTGGAGCGACCCGCGCATCGCCAAGGACAATCCGGGAGCGAAATTGCCCTCGCAGAAGATCATTGTTGTGCATCGTTCTGACGGCAGCGGCACCACGTTCATTTTTACTGACTACCTCAGTAAGGTCAGCTCGGAATGGAATGGCGGCCCCGGAAAGGGTTCAGCCATCAATTGGCCCACTGGCGTTGCCGGAAAAGGCAATGAAGGCGTGGCTGGATACGTTCGCCAGCTGCCCGGCGCCATCGGCTACGTCGAGCTGATCTTCGCATTGCAGAACCACATTTCTTTCGGCACCATCAAAAATGCCTCAGGCAACTGGGTGAAGGGCTCGATTGAGGGCGTCACCGAAGCTGCGGCGAGCGTGAAGAACATGCCGGCCGACTACAGGGTTTCGATCACAAATGCTCCGGGAGCCAATGCCTATCCCATCTCCAGCTTCACTTACCTGCTCATTCCCACCCAGCCAACCGACATGGCCAAGGAAAAAGTTATCAAGGACATGCTGAGTTGGATGGTCAAGTCAGGTGAGGGCGAAGTTTCCTCTCTTTCCTATGCTCCGCTCCCTGAAGCGCTGCAAGAAAAGGTCCTCAAGACCATCTACGCGCTGCCATAATGCCCTGACGGTGAGGAGCTCGGCGCCCGCCGGGCTCCTCGCAGCGCGTGCTGCGAACGGCAGGTTGACGTTTCTGATAATGCCCACACGCAGTCCTCCTCAAAATCTTTCTTCTCACGCTGCGGCGAAAGCTCATCGCCCTAAGCGAGCGGCTTTGGTACACTCACCAAGGTTCGGGAAGTAGGATTGTCCCCGTTTCCAACCAACGACGTAATGACTGCCGTTCCCCTGATCTCGACGATCAACGATCTTTTCTTTCGCGTTGCCGCGGCAGCCAACCCGCGCGCAGTTCTTTGGCAGGACGAATTCAACCATTGGCACCCTTTGTCGTCTGACCAGATTTATCAGCGCGTTCGGGCGCTGGGGACCGCCTTTCTGAAAATGGGTGCGAAGAAGGGCGATCGCATCGCTCTCATCAGCGAGAATCGCTGGGAGTGGGCGGTGACCGATTTTGCCGTGCTGGCCATTGGCGCTGCCGATGTGCCCATCTATCCCACCCTGACTGGTGAACAGGAAGCTGAACTGATCCGCGACGCAGGATGCCGTATTGCCGTAGTTTCAACGCGCCAGCAATATGACAAGCTCCATTCGGTTCTTGCGCAAAGCGGGTTGGAACACATTATCGTGATGGATTCCCCAGCCGCACAAGGCACCATTGCAATGTCGGAGTTGCTAGAAGGAGCTGACGCCCGCGGCTCGGAGCGCGACCCAGTTTTTGATGCGCTGGCTCATGCCGTTGAACCAGGCGATTTGGCTACGCTGATCTACACCTCCGGCACGACGGGCGAACCCAAAGGCGTCTCGCTCTCCCACGGCAATATTGCGGCCAACCAGAATGTCACCGCGGTCGACTTTGGTTTCGGACCCAAAGACCTCTGTATTTCGTTCCTGCCGCTTTCGCACGTCACAGCGCGCGCCCTCGACTACGTCATGTATAACTCCGGCGCGCAGGTGGCTTACTGCTCGCACTTCGATAAGCTGCCACAGGCGATGCGCGAGGTTCGGCCTACCGTTATCGTTGGCGTACCGCGAGTCTACGAGAAGATTCGCCAGGCCGTCGAGCAGAAGTCGGCTGCGTCTCCCATCAAGAAACGCATCCTGGCATGGGCCATCGATCTCGGAGCGCGATTCGCAGATACGGTTTACGACGGCCGCAAGCCCACGTCGATTCGGTGGAAACTCGCTAATAAACTGGTCTATGCGAAGGTCCAGGAAGCATTTGGTGGCCGTGTCGATGTCTTTGTCTCCGGAGGCGCGCCGCTCGGTATTGACACGGCGCGATGGTTTGCCGCCGCGGGCATTGCGTTGTGGGAGGGCTACGGGCTTACTGAAACATCGCCCGTAATCGCTCTCAACACGCCAGTCCGGCACCGCATGGGCAGTACCGGCATGCCACTGCCGAACGTGGAGCTCAAGCTTGCCGAAGATGGCGAGTTGCTGGTTCGCGGGCCTGCGGTCTTCGTCGGCTATTGGCAAAAGCCCGCCGCCACCGCTGAATGCTTCGACAGTGAAGGATGGTTCCGCACCGGCGACATTGCGCACTTCGACACCGACGGTTTCCTCTACATCACCGATCGCAAGAAGGAACTGCTGAAGACCTCGGGTGGAAAACTGGTCGCTCCGCAGCCCGT
The DNA here is from genome assembly GCA_964552975.1 of uncultured Occallatibacter sp. Classification (GTDB taxonomy): domain Bacteria; phylum Acidobacteriota; class Terriglobia; order Terriglobales; family Acidobacteriaceae; genus Telmatobacter. The sequence continues at coordinate 18,894 of CAZKJB010000016.1, forward strand.
CGAAAACAAACTGAAGAACAACGTGCTCGTGGCACAGGCCGCTCTGGTGGGCGACCGGCACAAATTTATCTCTTGCCTGATCGCGCCCAATTTTGCGGCGCTCGAAGAGTGGGCGCGGCATCACAACGTTCAGTCGCAGTCTCGTGGCGAGCTTGTTGCCGATCCGCGCGTTATAGCGCTTTACACTGCAATTGTCCGCGAGATAAACGGTGCGCTGGCCAATTTTGAGACCATCAAGCGTTTCCGCGTCGTCCCCGATGAGTGGACGCAGGATTCCGGAGAGTTGACTCCCTCCATGAAGCTAAAGCGCCGGGTTCTCACTGCGCGATATGCGGCGGTGATCGACGAACTTTACGCGGACGAAGCAACCGCGCGCGGCGAATCGGCGAGCTGAGCCGGCCGACCCCGGTGCGGACCATCTTTCGCTTGCCCCATACCCTTTGCAGCGCCCTGAAAAACGGCGCACCCCATGCGCCTACCGAAAGTACGGCCCCGAAGATCACAACTGCGTCAATACTCAGCCGGCCTTCGCGCGTCCAATAGGCGTCGGGCTCAAGGCTGAGCCAGAGTGCAAACTCGTCCAGCGTAAGCGCTGCGCCCACCCCATAACTCACTGCCATCAGGCGCCCAAAGAAGATTGACATTGGCGATTGCGACCACCCGAGGTCCAGCAGCCAGCCGTATCCAACCAGAAGCAGGATGAGGATGCCCCAAACCAAGTGGTGTATGTGCAGGCCGCGCACCGTCACGAATTGCAAACGGCCCTCGTGGTTCACGATCCGGTGAACCAGAATCCGCACTCCGACAAACGTAATAAGAAACGAAACCGAGGCAAGGAACATCCGTTGCCGGGGCCGGTCGGGAATCGTCGCGCGAATCAGGTAGCCCAGCCGCGTCAACTGCAAAAGGACAAGCAGCACAATGACAACCAGGCCTACAAATGCAAGCAGAAAATGCGCGCCATTTCCGGGGATACCTTCGGGCATACCCTATTGAACCACCCGCCGCGCCGTTCTGACACAGAAATGCTGTTTCACGTCGGCCGGTGAGCGTGGTCACGATTCCCGTTGACAGCGCCGATATACACTGTTTAGGGCGTTCAGGCCGGTGATTCTGCCCGTTCCAGCAGATATTCTGGTGATCCCTTTACGCTCTGAATTTCAGGTTCGGCTATAACGGTCGGGCGTTTTTTAGAGGAGACTTACGATGCGAGTTGCTCTATTGACCGGCGGCGGCGATTGCCCCGGATTGAATGCTGTAATTTATGCAGCGGTGCGTAAGGGCATCAACCGTTACGGCGACGAGTTCATTGGCTTTTTGAACGGCTGGCGCGGCGTGCTCGATAACAACTTTATTCCGCTCACGCTTGAAAGCATCGATGGTATTCAGCTGAAGGGCGGCACGATCCTTCACTCCTCGCGCACTAACGTCAAGAAAATTCCTGGCGGCATCGATAAGGTGCAGGAAGTTCTCAAGCTCAACAAGATCGACGCCCTCATCGCGCTAGGCGGTGACGACACCCAGTCGGTGACGCTCTTTCTGAGCGAGAACGGCGTCAACGCGGTGGGCGTACCCAAGACCATCGATAACGACATCAACGGGACCGACCAGACCTTCGGCTACGATACGGCGGTTTCCATTGCGACCGAGGCCGTCGATCGGATTCATACTACGGCCGACTCGCACAACCGCGTGATTGTGATTGAAGTCATGGGCCGGGACGCCGGATGGATCGCCTATGCAGCCGGAATCGCTGGTGGCGCGCACGTTGTTTTGGTTCCCGAGAAGGAAATCGACATCGATCACGTGTGCGCGTTGCTCAAGTACAACTACGACCACGGTAAGCATTACGGCGTCGTCGTTGTTGCGGAGGGATGCCATCTGCCTGAGGTTGGCCAGGTTCTAGGCTCCGCACAGGTCGATTCTTTCGGACATGCTCGGCTTTCCGGAATCGGCGAAGCACTCGCGGATCTCATCGAAAAGAAAACCGGCTACGAAACCCGCTCCGTCAATCTGGGACACACCCAGCGCGGCGGTGTTCCCACAGCCTTTGACCGTGTCCTTGGCCAGCGCTACGGCCTGCACGCCATCGACATGGTGCATGAAAAGAAGTGGGGCCGAATCGCGGTTCTCCACGGCACCGTGATCACTGACATCACAATCAAGGAAGCCATCGCCACCAATCGCCGTCTCGACCAGCGTTTCTTTGACGTGATTCGAGATCTGGAGGCCAAGGTCTAGTGTCTCGATCCATCGGTTAGCGTGAAACAGAATCGCAGAGCCTAAGTCTCTCCGGCCTTATGTCCGAAGTTCTCATCGGCCCGGTACAGTTGAAGATCATGCGGTAGGATCTGCGGATTCGCTCGAATCGACAGCATCATCCCATTTCCGGTTCGCAATTGCGCTCAGCATCCGCTAAAGTTGGCCTGTGCTCTACCGCCTTTACAAGCCTGGGGACTTCGCACAGCTCTACGCCATTGAGGAGCTTTGCTTTGAGCCGCCCTTCCGCTTCAGCCGTGCCTACTTGCGCCAACTGGTTCATAGCGAATTCTCGGCAACGTGGATCGGGGAGCAAGATGGACGGATCGCCGGTTTTGCCGTCGTTGAATGGGCGCAAGACGCGACCGCGCCAGAAGCCTATATCCAAACCATTGAAGTGGCGCCGGAACATCGCCGCCAGGGCATTGGCAATAAGCTATTGCGCCGCATAGAAAGCTCTGCGCAGATCGCGGGCGCAGGATCCATCTGGCTGCATGTGGATTCGGAGAACGAACAGGCAATCAGGCTGTATGAGGCGCACGGATACCGCCGCGAGGGCAGGGAAGAACACTACTACGCGCGAAGCCGCGCCGCGCTCATCTATCGCAAGCCACTGGAAAATCTGTCGACCGCCGCTTGAACGCATGAGCCGTGCGCCACGTTACTGCCTAATGCCTCCGCTCCCGCTTATTGATTTCCACCGGCCGAATTCTTGATGAACGATGCCACGCGGTCATGCAGTTGCTTCAGGCTTTCATCGCGCACGTACACCATATGGCCTGACTCATACCAGTCATACTCAATATTCTTCGCCAGAGACTGAGGAATGGGAAGATGCTTGTCTTCATATTGCGCGGCGAAGAACGGAGTGGCCAGGTCGTAGTATCCGCCGTTCACCATGACTTTCAGCCGCGGATTGGTCTTCATCGCTTCAGCCAGGTCGGGAGCCACGTTTACGCTCACCGGATTGCCGTCGTGCTTGAAGTCCCAGTGCGACGCGTCATCGTAAACATTGGGCAAATACGTTTGACCCTCGCCGTATTTTAAGTCGCGGCGTATGTAATCGTTGAAGAGCGAAACGTATGCGGATGAAATGGCCGAAGATTGCGGATCGTATTCGGCATTTTCGCTCAGCGGGTTCAGATCTGGCCCGGAGAAGCGCGTATCCAGCCGACCTGTGGTCAAATCCGCATCGTCCTGCAGCGTCTTTTCAAACTCTCCGCCGCTCACGCGCAGGTTGGCCTTTAGCCAGTAAGCCACGGGCAGGCCGGTGTACTGGTGCAGTTTCTCGGCAACCTGCTGCTTTTCATCGGCGCCTAAATCCGTTCCCATCGCCAGCGCGTGCGCGTACGAACCCATGGCGAACTGTTCCACCTGGCTTAGGAACGGCTCCAGCGCGTCTGGCTGCTGGGGAAGCTTCTTGTGATACCACCCTGTGGCCGCAAACGTCGGTAACCCCAAGGCGTAAGGCAGGTCGACGCCGGGATTGGCCGCGGGCTGGTCGATATCGGCTGTGAAATTAAAAATCTGTGAGAGCAGTATTACGCCATTCAGATCGAGATCGTGCTTGTTCTCCAGGAGGTCAGAGAGAACGGCGGAACGCGTGGTGCCATAGCTTTCGCCGAAAATATATTTCGGCGAATTCCATCTGCTGTACTTGGTGATGAAGCGCGCGATAAATCGGGCAAACGCATTCGCATCTCCATCGATGCCCCAGAATGCTTTGTCGGCGTCTTTGCCGATAAGCCGTCCAAACCCGGTACCCGGCATATCGATGAACACCAGGTCGCTTACGTCGAGCAGAGAGTTTGGATTGTCGACCATTGTGTAGGGCGCACCCGGCAGGTGCGTGTCGCCGGTAGTAACAACGTGCTTCGGGCCCAGCGATCCCATGTGCAGCCAGACGGTCGAACTGCCCGGGCCTCCGTTGTAGAAAAACGTTAAGGGCCGATCTTCCGCCTTTGCATCCTTCTTGAAGTACGCCACATAAAACATCCGCGCGACCGGCGGCGTATCCGCTGGCTCCTTTGGCGCGGAGAGAGCGAGCTGGCTTCCCGGTTGTGGCTTTCCGTCTGGTCCCAGTTGCGCATCCTGCGAGTCGCTCGATCCCACCGTCAGCGTTCCGGCAATCGCTGTATAGGCAATGTGCTGTCCGCCAAGGTCGATTGCGCCCTGCGTCGTGACGTCGGCTGGCGGAGCGGGCTCGGGGGTCTTTGTATCGGCTGCCGGCGCGGCAGTCGCAGTTGCGGTTGCAGTCGCGGTTGGTTTTTGCGCCGCCTTGTCGTTCTGAGCGATCGCGGCGAGGGGCGTTAGCAGCAGAACCGTGGCAAACAGGCCGGTTGCCAGGCGGCAAGATGAGGTCATCAAGAATTCTCCAGGAGGGAATTGTGCAGACTGATGGTCAGTATAGACGGCAGGGTCAGGTAGCCGTCACGCTTTTCCATCCCCGCTGGGGAGCCATTTGTCACATTTTGCCAATTCGAATCAAACCTTCCATCAAGACCCTCAGGTTGCTTTGCGGTAACGGGAGATTTATCCTTTTCCTTCAGACTGTTTCTGATCGCGGCTCCTGTGCCTCAGGCGGGGAGCCCATCTTTTTCTCGATTCGGCTTCCCCAGTTCGATTGCGGAGACGTGAACATGGCACCCCAACCGGCAACTTCCACCAACAACGCTCCCCATTCCGTTCTACCCGTTCCTGTGCTGTTGCATGGCCGCACCCTCGAACCCAATCGCCGCATTCCTCTCAACCTGGATTGGGTAGATCAGGTTCGCGTCAACACAAGCGCCGTCGAGCGCCGGGCCGCAACGCTCGTCGCGCGCCGCACCGTCAAGAAGGATACCCAGGCGGCGTGGCTGCTGCGCGCCATCGCCTGCATGGATCTGACCACGCTCAGCGGCGATGATACGGCCGATCGCGTTCGCAGACTCTGTGCCAAGGCGCGCAACCCGCTGCAGAAGCATCTGGTAGAGGGCCTCGGGATCGAGGAGCTTCATCTCACGGTGGGCGCAGTTTGCGTCTATCACGCATTTGTTGAAACGGCAGTCAAGGCGCTCGAAGGCTCGGGCATCCCAGTGGCTGCGGTCTCCGCCGGATTTCCTGCCGGACTTTCTCCGCTTGCCGAGCGCGTCGACGAGATTCACCGCTCGGTGGAAGCGGGCGCGTCAGAGATCGACATCGTCATTACGCGCGCTCACGTCTTTAATGGCGACTGGCAGGCCCTCTACGACGAAGTTGTTGCCTTCAAAGAAGCCTGCGGACCGGCGCATATGAAGGCCATTCTCGGCACCGGAGATTTGATGACTTTGCGCAACGTGGCCCGCGCCAGTTGGGTGGCCATGATGGCCGGTGCGGACTTCATCAAGACATCTACAGGCAAGGAATCGGTGAATGCCACGCTGCCCGTCTCGCTGGTGATGGTCCGCTGCATTCGCGACTATGCGGAGCGCACCGGCATGGCGGTTGGATTTAAGCCAGCAGGCGGCATCCGCACCGCAAAGCAATCGCTTGACTGGCTGGCGATGATGAAAGACGAATTGGGCCGCCCTTGGCTTGAGCCTTCGTTGTTCCGCTTTGGCGCCAGCGGCATGTTGGGCGACATCGAACGCCAACTGGAGCATTACCTTACCGGTCACTATTCGGCAACCTACCGTCACCCCATCGCGTAGATGGTTGTTCTGGAGTACTGGAAGGAGACGCTGTGAGCATTGCGGAAAAGTTCTACACCATGGAATACGGAGCCGCGCCAGAGGATCCCAAAGAAGTTGTGCAATGGCTCGAGCGGCACCATCACCGCTTTGAGGAGTTCATCGGTGGTAGATGGGTAAAACCCGCAAGCGGCGAATACCAAACCACCAGCGATCCCTCCACCGGCGACGCGATTGCCGAAGTTGCCACAGGCAACACACAGGATGTTGAAGCTGCCGTCTCCGCTGCGCGGAAGGCTCTCCCGGCATGGCAGGCCCTGGGGGGCCACGGGCGCGCGCGCTTTCTTTATGCGCTGGCGCGCCAGGTGCAAAAGCACTCGCGCCGACTCGCCGTCCTTGAGACGATGGACAACGGTAAGCCGATCCGCGAGAGCCGCGACGTCGATATTCCCCTCGTTGCGCGCCATTTTTACCACCATGCCGGTTGGGCGCAGCTGCTTGAGGCTGAATTTCCCGACTACACAGCCTGTGGCGTCGTCGGCCAGGTGATTCCGTGGAATTTTCCGCTGCTGATGTTTGCCTGGAAAGTCGCTCCGGCACTTGCCGCGGGCAACACCGTGGTCATCAAGCCAGCCAAATACACGCCGCTCACTGCTCTCGCCTTCGCTGAGCTCGCCATGGAAGTCGGTCTGCCTGCGGGCGTGCTCAATGTGCTCACCTGCGATGCCAAGACCGGCCAGGCGCTTATCGAACATCCCGGCATCGACAAGGTCGCGTTTACAGGCTCGACTGAGGTAGGCCGCGTTATTCGTTCCGCCACCGCCAACTCCACCAAGAAGCTCTCGCTTGAGCTGGGTGGCAAATCACCATTCGTCGTCTTCGACGATGCCGATCTCGACTCCGCCGTCGAGGGCCTTGTCGACGCAATCTGGTTCAACCAGGGCCAGGTCTGCTGCGCAGGATCGCGCTTGCTTGTTCAGGAACGCGTGGCCGAAACGCTCTACACGCGGATTCGCGCGCGTATGGAGACGCTGCGCGTTGGACCGCCCCTCGATAAAGCAATCGATATTGGCGCTATTGTGTCGCCGGTCCAGCTTGAATCCATTCGCAAAATGGTCGACGCCGGAGTGGCCGAGGGCGCACGTTGTTGGCAGCCGAGCAATCCTTTGCCTCAGAAGGGCAGCTACTATCCGCCCACTCTGCTCACCAACGTGCATCCAGCAGCGACCGTCGTCCAGGAAGAGATCTTTGGGCCAGTGCTCGTCGGCATGACCTTTCGCACGCCTGCCGAGGCTGCCGAGCTTGCCAACAACACCGTATACGGATTGGCGGCAAGCGTCTGGAGCGAGAACATCAATGTAGCGCTCGATCTGGCATCGCAGGTCAAAGCCGGCGTTGTCTGGGTCAACTGCACGAATCAGTTCGACGCAGCTTGCGGATTTGGCGGCTACCGGGAATCTGGCTATGGCCGGGAAGGTGGGCGCGAAGGCATGCTGGAATACCTGACGCCGAAGTGGTTGCATTCGCTGCCTGCGGCGCCAACGACGGCTAGTCGCGTCGCTGTGCCGGACGAAGCGGACCTGACACCGGCCGGATCTGCAATCGATCGCACCGTGAAACAGTACATCGGCGGCAAGCAGGCGCGGCCCGACTCAGGCTACTCGTTCCCGGTGCTAGGGCGCGACGGCGAACTGCTCGGCGAAGCGCCGGTCGGCAACCGTAAAGACATTCGCAATGCGGTCGAGGCGGCCCGCGCTGCCTTTGGCTGGGCCAAGGCTGGCGCGCACACTCGCGCTCAGGTCATCTACTACATTGCTGAAAATATGATCCAGCGGCGCGATGAGATTGCAAATCGTCTGGCCCGTGCGGTTGGTGAAGATCAGGCTGCCCGTGAGGTCGATCTCTCCATTCAACGCATCTTTACCTACGCTGCATGGGCCGATAAGTACGACGGCCTCGTCCACCATCCGCCGGGGCGCAACATCACCATCGCGATGCCAGAGGCGGTGGGCGCTATCGGCATTCTTGCGCCCAGTGAAGCACCGCTGCTCGGCCTGCTCTCACTTGTGCTGCCCGCTATTGCCGTCGGCAACACCGTGGTCGCGGTTCCGTCAGATCGTTACCCGCTCGTCATCGGTGATGTGTATCAATTGCTCGATACCAGCGATCTGCCCGGTGGCGTAGTGAATTTGGTTGCGGGCCGTCCGGCGGAACTAGCAAAGACCCTTGCCGAACACGACGGCATCGAGGCCATCTGGAGCTTCCGCAGCGACGAAGAGGCAACTACGGTGCGCGCCGCTTCCGTAGGGAACATGAAACAGGTTTGGACCAACGATGGCCATGCCTACGACTGGTTCAATCCCGCGCAGGCTGAAGGCCGCTGGTTCCTGCAGCACGCCACGCAGGTGAAGAACATCTGGGTGCCGTACGGCGAGTAACTTCGGCACACCCGAGAACCAGTTTTTGAGATTTTGTCATCCCGAGCCCGGTCGTTGGACGTGGCGGACGACCAGCGTTGAGGGATCCGCGGTTGCATTTCGTAAATCTGCAGACTGCGAGCAATGAACGAGGAACTGACACCTGAAACCCGAACTTCGCCCTCTCGTCCTCTCCGGCTCTGTTTTTCTGATTACTGATCACTGCTCTTGATAAACGCCACAACCCGATCGTGAAGCAGTTTTCGGCATTCGTCGCGCACATACGCCATGTGTCCCGCTTCGTACCAGTCGTATTCAATGTTCTTCGTCAGCGCGGACGGAATGGGCAAATGTTCCTCTTCGTACTCCGCCGCGAAAAACGGCGTGGCTAGG
>CAZKJB010000017.1:0-27428 GCA_964552975.1 uncultured Occallatibacter sp.
ACTTCCTGGCGCGCCCGCCGTGGCTCTCAGCGCATCTCCGTCGGGTGTTTCGCCGCAGGTGCTGGTGGCCGGCACTTATGGGGGAGGTATCTGGCAGACTCCGCTATGGAGCGCGGGCACGGCACTCACGACCGCGGCTCCCAACCCCGCCACGCTTTCGTTTCCGAGCGAGGTTTTTGGCACGGCAAGCAGCGCGCTTGCAGTGACGTTAGAGAACACAGGCGGCATCTCGCTTTCGCCCACCTCGATCGCAATGAGCGGAGACTTCAGCGAGACCGACAACTGCGTGAATGCAACGGTAGCCGCAGGCACGAGCTGCACGATTCAGGTCACATTTACGCCGCAGGCCACCGGCCCGCGAAGTGGCGAAATGACCATCTACGCCAATGTCTATGGCGGCCAGCTAACGGTCGACCTCGACGGAACCGGGGCCGCGGCAGGAGTGGTAAGCCTGGCTCCAGCCACTGTGAGCTTCGGGCAGGTCGAGGTCGGAACCACGTCTTCGCCGTTGCAGGTAACGGCCGGGAACAGCAGCGCGACGGCAGTCCCCATCAGCAACGTTGCCATCACCGCGCCCTTCGTTCTTGCCGGCAACTCGTGCGGCACAACCAGCCTGGCGGCGAACAGCAATTGCCAGTTGCAGGTTGAGTTCGCGCCCACCCAGGCTGGCGCAGCAAGTGGCCTGCTGACGTTTACCGATGGCGCCGGGACGCAGACCGTTGCACTGAGCGGGACTGGATTGGCTGCGCCCACTGACACGCTTAGTACGAATTCGATTACGTTTCCCGACACGGCGATGGGGCAGATTTCGGCTCCGCTATTAGTGACCATCGTCAACACAGGAGACGTGGCGCTGACGTTCCCCGCGAAGAATGCAATTACCGTGACCGGCGGGTTCCAGGTATCGAACATCTCCTTCGGTACCCAGATCGCCCCGCAGCACCCCGGGACCGGCACAATCAGCGTTCAATCTGCGCCCACGCAGGTTGGCTCCATCGCGGGAACACTCACGATCGCCGATGCACTGCGCACGCAGACAGTGGCACTGAGTGGAACAGGCCTCGGGCCACCCGTAATCACCGTCAATCCGGCGAGCTTGGCTTTTACCAACCAGCAACCGGGTGTGGCGAGCGCGCCACAAACGCTCACCGTGACGAATGCCGGCGGCGCGCCGATGGCCAATGTCGGGTTTCAGATCAGCCCTCTCGCCTCCGGTTATACGATCTTGCCTGCCGTCTGCGCTGCCACGTTGAACCCCGGCGCAAGTTGCTTTGGGCAGGTGACGTTCACTCCGCCTGCAGCAGGCGTCATTGCGGCCGCGCTCGCCGTCTCTTCGTCCACGCCAGGGGTCGCGGCAGTGTCAGTGCCGCTGAATGGCTCCGGACAACTTGCAAGCGCTCTCGCTACAAATCCCTCGCAGCTTACTTTTCCCGTGGTGGCGGCGGGGCAATCGAGCGCCGCACAACCGGTCACCGTCACCAACTCCTCCGGCTACAGCATCAGCGGGGTTTCGCTGGCGGCAGCCGCGCCCTTCAGCGTCACGCAAAACACCTGCTTTGGCAACCTGGCGGCAGGCGCCAACTGCACCGCCTCGGTCGTGTTTCAGCCCAGTGTGGGCGGCTCTGCATCGGGTATGTTGACCATCAGTTCGTCCGCGGTTGCTGCTCCGGCTACGGTGGCGCTTTCAGGCGTGGGGTTCGATTTCAGTGTTGTTTTCTCCGGGCCTGCAAGCCAGACCATTGCCCGCGGCCAGCAAGCCAACTACACGCTTGTTCTCACGCCGGTCGGCTCCGGCGGCTCCTTTACTTTCGCGTGCGGCACCTTGCCAACGAATGCGCTGTGCCTCTTCAACCCCGCAACCGAGACACTCGGCACCGGCGTTGAGGGCAACGTGCTTGTGCAGATTTCGACCTCGAGCGGTACGACGGCGCGGCTGGAACGCCCAGATGCGAACAAACCGGGTGTCGAGAGGGCGGGCCGCCGCGGCTTCTCGGGCGCGTTGCCGCTTGCATGCGGTCTGTTCCTGCTGCCGCTGGCGCTAAGGCGTTGCCGCAGGATCTTTCTGCTGGCCGTGCTGGCGGTTTTTCTTGCCGGCGGCGTGATCAGTTGCACCAGTTCCGGAGGAGGGAGCAGCGGCAGTACCAGCGGGCAAGGAGGCAGCGGAGGCACGCCGGCAGGAACCTACACGATTCCCGTCACAGTGACGTCGACGGGGATGACGCACTCGGTCAACCTGACTTTGACGGTGGATTGAGGAGGCACGTTGGGGATTTTCAAAGGGCAGGAAGGAAATAGCGAGCAGATATACTTGAACTTCGGGAACCGGCAAAAACCGAGGCGAAGAAAGCCGCGGAAGCGGCGGATTGAGGAAGAGCGCATGAGCGCCAAAGTGTCCGTGGAAGACGTGAAACGGGTTGCCGAGCTGGCGCATCTGGAGCTGGCGCCGGAGGAGACCGGGAGCATGTTGCGCGATCTGAACGCGATCCTGGACTACGTGGCCGAGTTGAACGAGCTGGACACTTCCGGCGTTGCTCCGCTGGCGCAGGTGGGAGAACTCGGGGGCGCTCAAGGCGGCACTCTGCGCGCCGATCAGGTGGCGCCGTCGCTCGATCGCGCAGCGGAGATGTCGCAGGCGCCGGAGACCGATGGAGCGTTCTTCAAAGTGCCGAAGGTGATTGAACGATAAGCATCGGGAAACAGGCAGCAGGAACAGGGAACAGAAAAAGGGGTTTGATTGGCGAGCGAGTTGAGGACCGCTGAGACGTTTGTCGAGAAGCCGAAGACGCTGGCGAATCTGCGTGCGGATCTTGCCGAGGGCCGCTCCAAGGCGGCGGATCTCGCAGCCGGCTATTACGAGCGGATTGCCCAGATCAATCCCCGGCTGAATATCTTTCTGAGTCTCACCAAGGATCGAGCGTTCGCGCAGGCAGAGCGCATTGACGCGATGGCCCGGAAGGGTGATCCGCTGCCCCCGCTAGCCGGCATTCCAGTGGCCATCAAAGACGTGATGGTGATGCAGGGCGCGCCTTCCACGGCGGGATCAAAGATTTTGCAAGGTTACCGGCCTCCCTACGATGCGACGGTGGTAGCAAAGCTCGAGGAGGTGGGCGCAGTGCTGCTGGGCAAAACCAACTGCGACGAATTTGCCATGGGTTCGTCGAACGAGAACTCCGCGTACGGGCCAGTGCGCAATCCCGTCGATCCGGAGCGGGTTCCCGGCGGCTCGAGCGGCGGATCGGCGGCGGCCGTCGCGGCAAATCTCGCCGTCGCCACCCTGGGAAGCGACACCGGCGGCTCCATTCGCCAGCCGGCCAGCTTTTGTGGAGTGGTGGGCGTGTTGCCCACCTACGGGCGCGTTTCGCGCTACGGACTGATCGCATTCGCATCGTCGCTGGACCGTATCGGGCCGTTCGCCGGCAATGTGCGCGACGCTGCCACGGTGCTTGGCGTTATCGCCGGCCACGATGCAAAGGACGCAACCAGCTCCGCGGCTCCGGTTGAAGACTACGCGGCCGAGAGCGACAAGCCTGTGGAGGGCCTCCGCATCGGCGTGCCTGCCGAATACTTCGGCGACGGCCTCGATCCGGAGGTTGGCGCAGCGGTGGAAAAGGGAATTGCCGCCCTGAAGTCTGCCGGATGCCAGGTGAAGCCGATCTCGCTGCCGCACACCAGATACGCGGTTCCCACCTACTATCTGGTCGCCACGGCGGAGGCCAGCGCCAATCTCGCCCGCTTCGACGGCGTGCGCTACGGCTACCGTTCACCGCATTCGGAAACCCTCTCGGCCATGTACTCCCACTCGCGCGACGAGGGATTCGGCGCCGAGGTCAAGCGCCGCATCTTTCTCGGCACGTACGCGCTTTCGGCCGGGTACTATGATGCGTACTACCTGAAGGCTCAGCAGGTGCGCCGTTTGTTGGCCGAAGAATTTTTGCGCGCCTTTGCCGAAGTCGACGCCATTGTGACGCCGACTTCGCCGGTGCCCGCATTCAAGCTGGGAGAAAAAACCGGCGACCCTCTCGCCATGTATCTGGCCGATATTTATACGGTGACAGCGAGTCTGGCGGGCATTTGCGGAGTCAGCGTGCCTTGCGGCGTAACGAAAGCCGGCCTTCCGGTGGGCATGCAGGTGCTCGCCCGTCACTTTGGCGAGGGCACGGCGTTCCGCGTGGCGCGCGCGGTCGAGAGCGCAGGCGGTGGTCCAGAGGTTTCTTGATTGCGGTTTGTAGTATCCCGCCGCGACCGCAGAAACAAAGGTGCGTCGAGGATGGAACTCCCCAGAGGTCAGAAAGAGCAAGTGCAATGCGCGGGACTGTACGTTTTGCAATTCTGGCAGCAGGTTTTTGGGTAGTTTTCGCTCTACAAGTGCAAGCCGCTCCGCGCAAGACCCACACTGTTTTTCTTGGCGCGGCCAAGCGCGTGCCCTATTCGCAGGCAGGCGACCCGGCCGGTGCAGCAGCGGGAGAAGACGCGCTCAAGATTCGTGCTCTGCTGGTGGATGGCGTGATGAAGGAGTGGACCACGGGCGACGCGCACGACGTAACCGACCGCAGCTTTACAGTGCGCCGTGTGATCCGGCTCAACGACGAGTTACCTGGCGACAAGCAGGGGCACTGGGTATGGCAGCGCGGGCCCTGGCTGCTGGTGGATCGCGTGACTGGCCATGTGACGGCTCTGAAGCTGCCCGATTACGATCCCGGCGTGAGCCAGGTGAGCTGGTTTCGCGACTATGCGGCGTATTGCGGCCTGACGGCTACCGGCAAGAGCCTTTACGCGGTGGTGGCACAACTGGCCGCGCGCAGGCCTGTCCTGGCAAAAAAGCTTGCGGCCTTCGATGCTGCGGATCATCCCAACCCCTCCTGCACCGCTCCCGATTGGCAGCGCGAGCCGCTGCGCATTACGTTTCATCCCACGGGCAAGGACGCGGTAGGTTACGATGTTGTTCCCGGGTCAGCGGTGCTGGTGGAAGAATCGGATGACGACGCCGCAACACCGGCCGCCGCTCCGGCGGCAGCGAGCAACTAGCAAGCAGCAGCAAGCCAGCGAGTCAGCAAGTCAGTGGAGCGATGGAATCATTCGACGAACTTCTGCGGCTGGCCAAAGCCGCGCATGGGCACCTGTGCGCAGGGCAGATTCTCGGTGTGCGTATGGCGCTCCTGGGCCTGGAGCGGCTGGGAATCGCAGACCCGCGCGGGGCGGACCGAAAGCGCTTTATTACGTATGTCGAAATCGATCGCTGCGCAACCGATGCCATCGCGGTCGTTACCGGATGCCGCCTCGGGAAGCGCGCTCTGAAGTTCCGCGACTGGGGAAAGATGGCCGCGACCTTTGTGGAGGTTGCCACGGGCCGCGGCATCCGCGTGGTGGCGCACGAAGATTCGCGTGCGCTCGCCGACGAGCTCTATCCGCATCTGGAGACAAAACGCGAGCGCCAGATGAAGGCGTACCGCGAACTGCCCGATGCCGCGCTCTTTCGCGAGCAATGGGTCCGAGTGGCCATCGAGCCGGCTGATTTGCCCGGCAGTCCGGGGGACCGAGTAAAGTGCGCGCACTGCGGAGAAGGCATAAACTTCGGGCGATTTACCCACGTCGCTGGGGAGCGGCTTTGCCTAAGCTGTGCTTCTCCCCAGCTGCGCTACTGGGAGCCGTAGGCACCGGAAGATTGAGCCCGGCTCACAAGTAAAGTTCAGGCTCACAAGCGGTTGGCAGGTTAGCGCTGAAAGCGCAACGTGCGCGCGTGGTTCGCGCGGCTCGCGTTGGGCAAAATGAGCTCGGCACGAATCACTCGACCCTTTGCGTGATCGCGGCGCCGCTCTTCTCTCCACCAGCCCCAGAGCACCCAAAGCATGAAGTAAATTGCCGAGACTGCGGGGACCAGCCATAGCGATTGTTCCTCAAATACCACTGTCATGGAGTCGATTCCCCTTTCCGTCCTCCAGCCCCGCACGGCATGAGCTCTCAAGGGCGCCGAAAGACCTCATATATCCAGAAAACGCCCATTCCGATAAGGAAGAAGTAGACGTTTTGTAAGGGCCGTGTAAGGGGCAAAAAGGCCTGTCCGGGCGTCCCAAATGCGCTGCCAGCGTCTTGACATTCAAGCGGCTGCACATTTCTTATCTTTTAGTAGGCATTCTTCTGGCATTCAGGGCGGAACGGGTGGGTTTACGAACCGCTTTTGTGGCGCCTCGATTCCGGGAGGAGTGCTGTGTCGAACAGGAAGCAGGCGGCAGTAGGGTTGTACGGTGCAAGCGGGCAGGAAAAGACTCCACCTTCCTTGGCTGCTTGAAACCAACTCTCCTTCCAGAGCCTGGGCCGCAGACGGCCTGGCCTCAAGAACCTTTCCCGGAGACAAATTTACTTGCGGGCGCCGGCAGCAATGGCCGGGTGCGCCTGTGCCCGAGGGCGGCGAGCGCCGGACTCCGGGTGAGCAAAGGACGCGAGCGAAGGATGAATCCAGCAACAAGTTTTGCATTGTGGGTGGTTACCCCCGCACCGGGCGCAGGCGGGCTTACGATGATGCTGCCTGTTTTGCTTTTTATTCCGCTGCTGTACCTGCTGATGATCCGACCCCAGCAGAAGAAGCAAAAGCAGTGGCAGTCGATGCTGTCGAGCATCAAGACCGGTGACCGGGTGACCACGGCCGGAGGAATCCGCGGAATCATCATGTCGATCAAGGATGATTCGATCGTGATCCGCGTGGCGCCTGACAGTGTGAAGCTTGAAATTGCCAAGAATGCAATCGCCTCAGTGACCCAGGACGAACCTTCAGCCTCATAAGGCTCTCTGAGCTGCTGAGTTTTGGACAAGTGAATTCAAAAATGAAGAAGAATCTCAGAAACAAAATTGTTCTCATCCTTGCGGTCCTACTGCTTTGTCTTTACGGCATCTTCGGAATTCCCCAGGGGATCAGCGGTAAGGCGCTGCTGGCGGCCATTTCAAACCGCATTCATTTGGGCCTGGATCTTAGCGGCGGCGCGCACCTGATTTTGCAGGTGCAGGTTTCCCAGGCAGTGGGCGCTGAGACCGACAACACGGTCCAGGAGATCAAGCAGGATCTGAGGAAAGCGAACATCGGCTTTTCGCAGGTCTACAAGCCCGATCCGAACAAGCCGGAACTGGTTCGCGTGGAAGGCCTCTCGCCCGCGAACTCCAGCGCAGCGCGGACCATGCTCGATGACAAGTTCTCGAATGAGTTCGATATTGCAAGCGGCGGAAACGATAGCTCCGCGACGCTGACCATGAAGCCGGTTTACGAGCGCGATCTCGACAGCAGAACGGTACAGCAAGCGATCGAGAGCATTACCGATCGAGTGGACGCGCTGGGCGTAAGCGAGCCGCTGATCCAGGAGTACGGCCTGGGGGCGAATCAGATTCTCGTTGAGCTTCCGGGCATCAGCGATCTTGACCGCGTGAAGAACATCATTCAATCCACCGCGCGGCTTGAGATTCATCCGGTCATCGGCGAAGGCGAAGGCTACCAGGACGAACAATCGGCACTGGCCAGCGTGGGCGGAGCGCTCCCGCCGGACGACGAGATGCTGCACGGTTCAGGCAGCGTGGGAGCCGGGCAGGATGCCGATAGAGTATTTATCCTGCAGCGCGCCCCCATCGTGGCCGGCAGCGATTTCCGCTCTGCCGTTCCAAGCACAAATCAGAACACGGGTCAGCGCCAGGTGAGCTTTACCCTCACCGACGAGGCCGGCGACAAGTTCTATGACTATACGAGCCAAAACGTCGGCAAATTCATGGCCGTGGTCATGGACAATCGCGTCAAGAATACGGCCGTAATCAAGGATGCGATCCGCGACTCCGGCGTGATTGAAGGCACTTTCAGCGAGGATGAAGTCACAATCCTGTCGAAGATGCTGCGCACCGGCGCGCTGCCGGCTTCGCTGAATTACATTGACGCCAGCACGGTTGGCGCCACTCTGGGCGCGGATTCGATCAAGGCAGGTGTTACGGCTGCGGTTGCAGGCGTGGTGCTGGTGATGGTCTTCATGCTCATCTATTACCGGGGCTCGGGGATCAATGCCGACCTCGCGTTGATCATGAACCTCGTGATCCTGTTGGGAATCATGGGCCTCTCGAGCGCGATCTCAAGCGCATCAGGAGGCGGGGGCCTGGTGCTCACACTCACACTGCCGGGCATCGCCGGAGTCATTCTCACCATCGGTATGGGTGTCGACTCGAATGTTCTGATCTTCGAGCGCATTCGAGAAGAGATTCGTGCAGGCAAGTCGGCTTCGGCGGCTGTCGACCAGGGCTTTGCTCACGCCTGGGTAACCATCGTCGATACGCACGTGACGACGATCGTTTCGGCGGCAATCCTGTTCATCTTCGGAACCGGCCCGGTGAAAGGCTTTGCAACCACGCTCACTGTCGGCCTGGCGGCAAACCTGTTTACCGCGGTTTATGTTTCGCGAGTAATTTTTGAAGCGCATTTGAACAAGCTGAAACCCGGGCAGATGGTCTCGATATAACGGCAGGGAACAAGGGACCGAGGAACAGGACAGGCATCAGGGATGGAAGCTTAGAGCTAAAGGCTGGAGGCTTTCAATCAAGGAAGGGAAGAACAAGCAGTGGAATTTTTTCGCAGCGTAAATGTGAACTGGCTGGGGTGGAAGTGGTATTTTCTAGCCTTTTCATTAGTTTTTAGCATGGCCGGCATCGCGAAGATGAGCTGGAACTGGCAGCATATCGGCAGCCCGGTTCCGCTCGGCGTGGACTTTCGGGGTGGAACGCAAGTGGATGTGAAGTTCGACCAGACTCCCGACATCAATGCGATTCGGCAGGCTGTGGATGCGGCCGGCGTGAAGGACGCAACCATTCAAATCTATGGCGATGCGGCGAATCACGAAGTCCTCATTAGCCTGCCCGAAGAGACCAACGAGGCCGCGCTCGATGCTGGCCGCGAAGAAATTGTCAGCGCACTTCAGGCTCACTACGACAACCATTTCGATCCGGCTGCAGGGGTCAAGGTTGACGTAGTCGGCCCCACCGTAGGCCACCAGCTGGAGAAGCAGGCAACACTCGCGACGCTTTACTCGATGGCAGGAATGCTTGTCTATCTCTGGTTCCGCTTCCAATTGATTTACGGCGTTGCGGCAGTGGTGGCCTGCTTCCATGACACGCTGATCACAGTCGGCGCCTTTGCACTGACGGGCCGCGAGATCAGCCTGACGGTGATCGCTGCGATTCTTACCCTCGTCGGCTATTCGATGAACGACACAATCGTTGTGTTCGACCGCATTCGCGAGAACCTGCGCATCAGCCGGCGCGAGTCTCTGCCAGATGTGGTGAACCGCAGCATCAACCAGACCCTGAGCCGAACGGTTCTGACCTCGGGCCTCACATTTCTCACCGTGCTTTGCCTTTTTGTTTTCGGCGGCGAGGTATTAAATGGGTTTTCGTTTGCCCTTGTTGTAGGCATTCTGATAGGAACATACTCATCGATCGCTGTAGCCGCCCCGATGCTGGTGGCCTGGCAGATGTCGCGCGCGGGCAAAGGCAAGACTGCAGTACTGCCGGCGGCAAAACGGGCCAAAGGATAATCCATGAGAGGCGCGCCGGCGATTCGAGGCATCCAAGTGGATCGAAGCGGATCGAGGAGCGCGAATTTTGCACCAGTTTTGGGGCACTCTATGCACAGATCATCTTCTTCTGTTAAGGTTGACACGCTCCTATGCTACGATTTTGGTCCCGGGGAACATTTATTGTGTTCGCGGTGTCTAATCTAGGAGTAACAAAACCCGATTCCGAGGCTGGCCATGTTTGAAGATTCCACATTCGAATCCGGGAAAAGGATCAAGACGAAGAGCGGTCGCTGGATGTTGCTGACCGGCGGCGTAAATCTCTCGATCCTCATTCTGTTGATTCTTCTTCCGCTGATTTACCCAGAGGCGTTACCCGCGGCGTTAATGCAGACGCTACTGTTTGCGCCCCCGCCGCCTCCACCACCACCTCCACCGCCACCCCCGCCCGAAGTTCACGTGGTCCATGTGCAGTCAGAGATGATGAACAATCAGTTGACCGCGCCCACGAAGATCCCGCACAACATCACGATGGTCAGCGAGAAAGAAGCGCCACCGTCGAGCTTTGGTGTTGCGGGCATGGACGGAATGGGCGGCAGCGGCGGCGTGATGGGCAGCCTGTTCGGCAGCGGTGACGCGCCGAAGGTAAAGGCAGCACCTCCCAAGAAAATCAACATCTCGGCCGGCGTTTCCACGGGCCTTTTGATCCAGAAGACGCAGCCCGTTTATCCGCCGATCGCCAAGGCCGCCCGCGTCTCAGGAACGGTGGTGCTGCAAGCCACTATTTCCAAGACGGGGACGATCGAAAATCTGAAAGTCGTCAGCGGACCCGCCATGCTGCAGCAAGCGGCGATGGACGCTGTACGATCCTGGCGCTATCGGCCCTACCTGCTCAACAATGAGCCGGTGGAGGTGGATACGACAGTCAATGTGATCTTCACCCTGGGTGGGTGATGTAACTTCTGGCTCCCTGCCAACGTTTTAGCAGGGAGCTTTACTTTTGACCTGAATGCGAATCCCGCAAGAGCCGCATTCCCTCGAACCACCCGCTGCGGCGGGTTCATCTCAGTACACAAGAATCTCCTTAGGAGGAACGATTCAGTGATTCTCGCTCAGCTCTCACATTTCGCTTCGCATACGGTCAACGGTCTGGCCATGTTCCAGGATGAGCAGACAGTCGGCTTCAGCCCCTTGCAGCTTTGGGATCACATGGCATGGATGGCGCGCACCGTGGCCATCATTCTCTTCATCGAGTCGGTATGGTCGCTGGCCGTCATGATCGACCGTTATCTGTACTTCTCAGCCGCCCGCAAGCAGTCGCGCGAGTTCGCGCCGAAAGTCGCCGGCGCCCTGAAGGACAGCAAGCTCGAAGAAGCCATCAAGATTGCTGACCGCAACAAGAAGTCGCACCTGGCCGAGGTTGTAACGGCCGGCCTGCAGGAGTTCCGCGCGTCATCCGGAACGGCAACCGACGAGACCATCGCCAGCGCGGGCCGCGCTCTTGAGAGAGCAGAGGCCATTGTGCACGCCAAGCTGAAGAGAGGCTTGTCGGTTCTGGCAACCATCGGCTCCACCGCTCCGTTCGTTGGCCTGTTCGGCACCGTCGTCGGCATTTTGCACGCATTCGACGCCATCGCCACCCAGAAGACCTCTGGTATCGGCGCGGTCGCGGGCGGTATTTCCGAGGCCCTGGTCACTACGGCGTTCGGTCTGCTGGTCGCCATCCCGGCCGTTATGGCTTTCAACTATTTCACCGGACGTGTCGAAGCTTTCGACGTGGAGATGGATAACTCCTCGAGCGAGCTGGTCGACTATTTCATCAAGCAGAGCCACAAGCGTTAAGCGAAGCGGCTGCTGCCTCGAGCGAGAAATTAGCCGGGCAGGGGACACAAAACTCCTGCCCCGGCGCTTTGAAGCTCGCGCGGGCAACTTGAATTGGAACAAGGCCGGATCGGTTCCGGCATAAATTTGAAGCGCACGGAGCACCCCAAATGGCAGTTGCAGTTCGCGACGAAGGCCGAAAGGTCAATTCCAACATCAACGTTACGCCCATGGTGGACGTGATGCTGGTGCTGCTCATCATTTTCATGGTGATTACACCCATGTTGCAGAACAAGGTCCAGATCGACATGGCTAAGGTGGATAACGCCACGGCGATGCCCGACGCAGATAAAGACGACGCCATTGTTGTCGCTGTGACCCGCGACGGCGCTGTGTTCCTCGGCCAGAACAAGGTCGATCCCAGCCAGCTCGGCAGCCTGGTACGCGACAAGCTTGAAGACAAGACAGACAAGACAATCTTTGTTCGCGCCGATGCGCGCGCGCAGTACCGTGCGGTGGAAGATGCCATCGACGATGTACGCACGGCTGGAGTGGAAGAAGTGGGCCTTCTGACACAGAAGCGTGAAAACGGAGCTGCCGGCGGCGAGTAAGATACGCCCGGATTGTCTCGATAACGATTTTGACGAAACGAGGAGTTTGAACCATGGCATTTTCAACTGGTGGCGGTGGTGGCGCAATGGGCGAAATCAACGTGACGCCCATGATCGACATCCTACTTGTGTTGTTGATTATCTTTATGGTCATCGTGCCGGTGACCCCCAAGGGCCTGGATGCGCTGGTGCCTCAGCCGCCCAAGGATCCGCAGAAGCAGCCGCCGCAGAACGACCGCACCATTGTGGTCCAGGTGCTCTATCGGCCAGGTCAGGCCCCCGCATACAAGATCAACGAAACCGACGTGGAACATGCCGATCTGCTGCCCAAGTTGACTGATATCTATGCCAATCGCGCCGAGAAAGTGATGTTCGTCAAGGGCGACGACGACCTGAACTTTGCCTACATCGCCGATGTCATCGATATCGGAAGGGCCGCCGATGTGGATCACATCGGCTTGATGACGCCCAAGATTCAGGCGGGCCAGTAGGCCAGCCGTGTCCGGAGGCACACTTTCCGGATGCGTGGAAGAGTACAATTTTTGCACCCTGGTAACGGATCCTCCCACCCGCAGCCAGTCACATGAGATTCCAGGCGCGGCCCTTTGGTCCCAGCCTGAAGGAGAAGAAGACGAACATGAATGGACCCGCACGTTTTTGGGCGCTCGCGGTGACTTTAACCGGCATGGTGCTTTCCATGAGCGGGTGCAGCCAACTTGAAGCCCGCGATCAGTTGAACAAGGGAGTGGAGGCTTACAAGAGCGCTCACTACGAAGAAGCGATCGAGCACTTCCAGAAGGCGACGGAACTCGATCCAACCCTGCCGATGGCGAAGACCTATCTGGCCACCGCGCTGGCCCAGAACGTGGTGCCGGGAATGACGACGCCCGACAACCTGAAGACCGCCAACCAGGCGATCGAGATCTTCAAAGATGTTCTGAATGGCAATCCCAACGACGTCAACAGCATGAAGCAGATCGCCGGCATTTATTTCAGCATTAACGACATGGATAATGCCGAGCTGTGGCAGAAAAAAGTTCTTGCGGTAGATCCCAAGGATCCTGAGGCGGCCTATACGGTCGGCGTCATCGACTGGAAAAAGGCTCACCAGAACAAGCTGAATGCGCTTCAGGCCGCCGGCCTGAACGACGACGGCAAGGGGAACGAGAAGGCTCCAAAGAAAGTGATGGAGCCCTTGGCGGCGCAGAACGGGCCGCTGGTTGACGAGGGCCTGAAGTACTTGCAGATGGCCGTTGACAATCGTCCCAATTATGAAGAGGCCATGTCGTATCTGAACTTGATTTACCGCAACAAGGCGGATGTGGACTACGGCAATACGGCTGCGGTAACCCAGGATCTGGCCATGGCTCAGGACTGGACCAATAAAGCAATGGATGCCCGCAAGGTTAACGAAGCGAAGAAGAACGCCGGGCCTGGCGGTATCACCATGGATAACACCGGGCAGATGCACTAGCCGAGGGTGATCCATTCTTCACACACGAAACGGCCTCTGCCATCCGCAGAGGCCGTCTCTTTTTTGGCCGAAATTCCAACCGTACTTGAGGGAGCACCATGCAAAGGCCTGTCCTTGTTGGCCGGCTATTCGCCCGCCGTTTCATTTTGCTTGTCGCCACGCTTGCATTCGCTCCTTTCTGGGCGTCTGCTCAGTCGATCGCAGGGCAGGTTCCGCATCCTGCCGCGATGCAGGCTGCTCAATCGTCCACAGGGCTGACGGCGCACAACGACCGTGAACAGCTTGAAGTGACGGTCTGCGGCAACTCACTGCTCCACGTCACCGCGCGGCCGCTGGGCGCAAAGGCTTCCGCCGAGGTCCAGCCCTGGATGCTCTCCGAAACCGCCGTCTGCCCCGGCGGGGCCTTCCAGTTCAGCCAGGCGAATGGCGTGGCGACTCTCTCGACGGCGCAGCTCACCGTTTCGCTGTCGGAGCGTGACGGCAACCTTACCGTCAAAACTCTCCAGGGTGAAACCCTTGTCCGCGAAAGATCCAATCTGGCGCGGACCTATCTGCCGTCTGAAGCGCCGGGACTCTTCCGCATTGAAGACCGCTTCTCACCCGACGCCACCGAGGCTCTCTACGGCCTCGGCCAGCACCAGAGCGGGATGTTCAACTATCGCGGCAGCATCGTTGAGCTTGGCCAGAACAACACCGACATCGCCATCCCGTTGCTGGTCTCGAGCAAGGGATACGCCATCCTATGGAACACTGCCTCCTTCAGCTACATCGATAACCGTTTCCCGCTTGAACTGAACATGGAGTCGATGGCTGCGCCGGGAATCGACTTCTACGTGCTTTATGGCCCGCAGCTGGACAGTATCGTTCACCAATACCGGGCCATGACAGGCCACGTCCCGCTCTTCCCCGAGTGGGCCTACGGACTCTTCCAATCGAAGGACCGCTATAAAACGCAGGACGAGATGCTCTCGATTGCAGCCGGCTATCGCTCCCGGCATATTCCCATGGATGCCCTGGTCCAGGACTGGTACTGGTGGAAAGAAGGCGGTAAGGGCGATCCGGTCTTCAACTCCGGTTACACCGACATACCAGCGGAGTTGAAAACCCTGCACGACGAGCACGTGCACGCGATGATATCGGCCTGGGCCATGATGGACTCGACTGCTGAGAACTACAAGCAGATCGTCCAAAAAGGCTTCGAGGTTCCCGGCGCGCAGATTTACGACCCCACCAATCCCGCCGCGGCCGATTTTTTCTGGAACCAGTTCGTCGGCAAACTCTTTGCGCAGGGTTGGGACGCTTTCTGGCTCGACAGCTCGGAGCCCGAAGAGGCGTGGCCGCACATTGGGGATGCAGTGCTGCGCTCCAGGCAGCTCCACATTGGCAGCGGACTGGAATACACCAATATCTTTCCGCTGGAGCACACAGGCGACGTACAACAGCGTTGGAAGCAGGCAAACCCGGACAAGCGCGTCTTTCTACTGACGCGCTCGGCGTTCATGGGGCAGCAGCGTAATGGCGACACGGTGTGGTCCGGCGACGTTTACAGCAGTTGGTGGGCACTGCGCCACCAGGTTCCCGCCGGCCTTAACTTTGCGCTCTCCGGGTTTCCCTACTGGACGACCGACATTGGCGGCTACCATCAACCATTCCCCGGGGCTGCCAACCAGGCTGCCTATCAGGAGCTTTATGCGCGGTGGTTCGAGTATGGCGCGTTCTGCCCGGTATTCCGCACCCATGGTCATCGCGACAACAACGAGCTGTGGACCTACGACCAGGTCTTCCCCACGCTCCTGGCTGTCGATCAACTGCGCTACCGGCTCATGCCCTATATCTACTCGCTGGCGTGGAAGGTGACGAGCGAGGACTACACCATCCAGCGTCCGTTGGTGATGGATTTCCGCGAGGATCCCTCAACCTTGGAGATTGGCGACCAGTTCATGTTCGGTCCTGCCATTCTGGTGAGCCCGGTGCTTACAGAGCACGCTGGTTCACGGCCGGTCTACTTGCCTGCCGGGACGGCCTGGTACGACTTCTGGACAGGAGAGCGCACGCCGGGCGGCGCATCCATCACTGTGCAGGCGCCGATCGAGCGGATTCCTCTGCATGTTCGCGCGGGATCGATACTGCCTCTCGGGCCTGTGATCGAATATGCCGGCCAGGCCACCGACCCCATCGAACTGCGCGTGTATCCCGGGGCGGACGGCGATTTCACGCTCTATGAGGACGAGGGTGATAGCTACCGCTATGAACAGGGCGCGCACTCGACCATCCCGGTTCACTGGGATGACTCCACACGAACCCTCACTGTGGGCGCGCGCCAGGGTAGTTTTCCTGGCATGACGCAAAGCCACACGTTCAACGTCGTGATTGTTTCCGGGGCGCACGGATCGGGGGGGGATGCGACTACCGCTGCAGACAAGACGATCTCGTACTCCGGCGCAAGCGTCGAGTCGAGATTTCAATAGGGTTGACGCGAAATTTAACTAGGCAGGGTCCTAACGACTGCTTTCGAGCGGTTGGCTGCTCGAAGCGGCTCTAATGCCCGCTCCTACTCAGAATTTGCTCCGCGAGGTAGTTGCGGACTTTCGCCGCGTCCTGCAGCGTTTCAAGGTAAGCAGTTTGCAGCAATTGATATTGTCCGTCATGGAGCTGCTGGTGAATGGCCTGCTGCACACGCGGATCGTTCAATTCCCGCTGCCCTGCGGGCTCGCGTGAAATCAGCTTGTAGATGGCGAATCCGATGACCTTGTGTCCCTGGTCGTAGACGGGAAGGGCATCGGTAAACTGATTCGGCTTGAGATTATTGAGGGCCGCGTAGACTTCCGGATCGCTCTTAAGCTGCGACTCCATCACGAAGCCCATATCACCGCCATTCGGAGCAGTGTTTGGGTCTTCTGAGAACTGTGCCGCGACCGTCGCAAAATCTTCACCGCTTTCGAGCCGGTTGTGCAGTGCGTCGATCTTCTTTTTCGCGTCCGCCTCGGTTGTGGCCTTGTTGTTTTGCATGTTGCCGGGCTGCTGAGAAGGCAGATCGGAGACGGCAATCTGCGCCAGACGGTAGCGCGGCTCAATCAAGTCGAATTCCGCTTTGTGCGCCGCATAAAAACTGGCGATCTCGGCATCAGTGACGTTGATCTTCGACTCGATCTGCTTATTGAAAAGTTTGTCGCGCGTCAGCCCGCGGCGAATCTCGCGCTTGAATTCGTCGAGCGAGAGATTGCGCTGCTTGAGCAAATTGTTGAACTGATCTTCGGTGTAGGGCGCCTTGATCTCTGTCAGTTTTGCGTTTACGTCCTCGTCGCTCGCGGTCAGATTCTGCTTGGCTGCCTCCTGCTGCAGAATCTCATCCTGAATCATTGTCTGCAGCACATTGAGCCTTCGGATGTCGGTGTCCTGCGTGGAACGCGCCTGCTGAGTGTCTCCCAGGCTGATCTGGAAATTTCTCTCCAGGTCGGCTCGCTGAATTTCCTTGGCGTTGACGGTGGCCACAACGTCGGCCGAAGGGGGGCGATGACAGCCGGAGACACCGGAAATGAGACCGCCGCCCAAAATAAGAAGGGCGGCAAAACCAAAGTGCGCACGCGAACCAAATGGGACTTGCAAGATGAACTCTCCTGCGGAGTTCGATGGAACCCCCAGCATTCAAGGATAAATCCCGAAACCGCCTCGGGGATAGTCCCCGCTGGTTATTTGGCGGGAGCGGCCACACCAGGCGAAGGCGCCGGCTGAGGCGGCTGGGGCGGAGGCTGCTCACCTGCGTCCCGCAAAGCCCGGTCAATCACCATCCAAAGCTGATCTTCAGGAACGGCGCCGCCATTCACCCGCTCGCCGTTGACAAAGACGGCCGGCGTTCCGTCGATCGAAAGATCGTCTGCCTCCTTCGCCGAGGCACGAACCTGAGTTTCATCCTGTTTCGCCAAACAAGGGTCGAGCCGGGCACTATCGAGCTTGCCGAGCGTGGCTTCCTCGCGAGCAATCCGATCCAATGCGGCAAAGCTCTTTGCCGGATCATGGCCCTCGCCAGTGACTTCCTGCCCGTGCGAGTGGAGATAATCCACGTACTTCCAATAGACATCAGGGCTCTGTGCAGCCAGGCAGTTGGCGTTGACAGCCGCGTGCATCGCCCAGGGGTGCAGATCGGTGAGCGGATCGTCCTTGTACACAATCCGCACCAGGTCCTTGTAATGGGCGAGCGTCGCGGGAAACAGTTCCTGATGCATGCGCGCGCAGAAAGGACATTCGAGGTCGTCGAAGTTGATCAACGTCACCTTGGCAGCAGGATTGCCGCGGATGGGCCGTCCGGAAATCGGGATGGCGTCGGCGGGATCCTTCGTGAGGTCAAAGGTCTCCAGGTGGATCAGCTTCGTGCTGTCAGCCGAGATAAGAAAGTTGATGACCTGAGACTTGGCCCCGTGCGTGACGGTAATGGGAAGCGTCTCATAACCAGTAAACTGGCTCGGGGTTCGCGCGCCGATGCTGACGACAACGTCGGGGGGCATCTCGTATTGCGAACGCACCTGCACTTCAATGCGGCGGTTCACCGCAGGGTCGGGTGCGGCAGGTGAAACGCTTTGGGCCCTATAGCCCACAGCCAGACTAAGAAGCAGCAGTCCAGCCAAAATGCGAAGATGCGGCAAAGTGATTTCCTCTCCCGAAAGAATAAACCAGCGGACCGCTCAGGAAATGGGCGCTCAATACGCCGGCGGGAGAGTGGGATCGCGGAAGACCGAGTTGGCGCGCCGGATGTCGCCGACGGCTCCGAAATTTGCCAGCGTAAAGCTATAGAGCCACTGTGTTTCGTCGCGGCTGGTTGAGCCAATGGTGCCCAGCTCGAATCGCCTGTAACCGAGGGTCAGACCGCAACAATTCCAGTTATAGACGGCCTGCACGCCACCGTATTGAATCTGGTGTTGCACAAAGTCGTAGCCGCCGTTGAGCGCCAGGTCAAAACCGCCGCTGCTCGGTTTGCCGAATTCCAGGAAAGGCTGCAACTGCTGGCTTTTGATGACTGAGGGAGCGCCGCTCGAGATTCTCTCGTCGACTGCGTTGAGCAGCGCGTGGCCGATTCCCAACGTTGTTTTGCCGAGGGTGTAGCCCGCGAAGAGATTGTCCGAATCGAACTGTCCGCGTTCGGCATCGTAGTCCAGGTCCCACTCGACGCGCAGGTTGTCGACGGCCTCAAAACGCAAGCGCGATGTAATGGGCGCCATGTTGCGTGGGCCCGTAAGAAAAGTTGCGGCAGCGATGTCGAGTGTGGAATCGAAAACGTTGCGCCGTCCGGGGATGAGGGCGCCTCCGAAGTTGGGGTCGATGAAGTACTCCTGCGCAATTTGCCAGCTTGCCCACTCGCGTGGCGGTTCCGGGCAGGAATTCGGGTTTTCGTTTTTCTGCGCTTTGTCGTCGTCCGGTTCGCTCGCGTCGTCGGCGTCCTTCGCGGATCCGGCCCCGCAAGGCCGGTCGCCCGTAGGCCTCAGGTAGAAACGCTGCGTCAGCGAGAAGCCGGCTTCATTCACATCCGTAGCATTGTCTGTGGTGTCGAACAGAAGCACGTTCCTGGTTTCGGCGCCGATGCCGCCGACGTAGCGGTAGTTCAACTCAGGCTCAATCACATGCCGCAGTTCCCTATGCCAGAAGGGCAATTCGAAATCACGCTCCAACACAGGGGCCCGAACGTCGATCTGCGCCTCAAGGTCTACGCGATTAACCGGGTCGTGGCTGATAGTCGGAATCTCGCGAGTCGTCGAGAGGTTGGGGATCTGGCTGATCGTGTAAAAGGTGTCGCGGAACGCAACCTCGGGAAGAATGCTCCAGCCTCCGGCCTCGATGGGCATGGAAAGGTGCGGGTAAAAGTCCATCCGGACCACGTTGCGAGAATGGAAGTTGGGCTCAGAGCGGTTCAAATAGCCCAACGACGATCGAAAGCCCCAATAGAGCGGCGAGTCATGGAGCGGCCGATCCATGATGTCGTAGCGCAACAAGGGCAGGCGCAGGATCTTGACTTCGTTTCCGTTTGAAGTGTTGGCAAAGGATTGGAAACGGTCGAGCCAGAGAGACGGGACAATCCCGTTACGCTCGTGCGTCGCCACCACTTCGCTGGTAACTTCAGAGCTAATGGCCTGGGAGTAGTTATCGTCGAAGACCAGCCGGTAGACGTAGCTCGATAGATACTCCATGGTGCCGGCGACGCGCGTATTGGGCGAGAGGTCCTGTCGTCCCAGCACAGTGACGTCGACCCCGCCCTGATTTACGAGTTCGTAGCCGACCGGCCCAGCCAGGCGCGCCGAGGGAGCAACAGCCGAGCTCGTCAGTGTGTTGCCCACCTGCTCTTCGATACCGCGGTCGAGCAGCGCATTCCAGCGCGCGATCAAGTGGTCCAGCCCCGGCCCCTTGTAGCGGAAGTCGCCATTCGGCGCCCATCCGCGCTTGCTGTAGTATTCCGCGCCGACGATCATATCCATGCTGCGGTTAATGACCCAGTAGTATTGTTCGCCAAACGTGTAACCGCGGATCGAAGATCCGTTGCTGATGACGGGCGTCATCAGCCCGCTGGCGCGGCCCGTGTCGTTGGCGGGATGGTGCAGGAAGGGCAGGTAGAAGACGGGAAACCCAAGAAACTCGAAGAACGCGTTCGTCGTGGACGCGTCGTTGTTGTTCAGGCTGATGGCGCGCGCGATGATCCGCCAGTCGGGATGAGGAAGCCGGCAATTGGTGATCGATCCGTCGACGATGCGGTAGTTGCCTTCCCCCATCTCCAGCAGCACCCGGCCCGAGAAGAGCAGCGGCGTCGGCGTCGAATAAACCACGGTGTGTCCCATCGAGCGCACGCCCTGCGAACCATTCACGTTGTAAAAGCGGGCGGTGTGCATGTTCAGCCGCATATCCCCATGCGCCGCGTTGATGAGAACGTCGTTGGGCCCGCCGGAAAGCTGCAGGTTGCCGTCGGCTTCGAGCTCCGTAGTGGTCCGGTTGTAGATCACTTTATCGGCCTGGATTACGTAGTCCTTGTAGTGGACTACAACGTCGCCGGTGAGGGTTAAGACATCGCCTTGCCACTGTTGGCGAAGCGCCTGCCAAGTGACCGGGGTTCCGGTTGGCGGTGTCGGTTCGGGAACTGCCAGCGGCACCAACTCCTGCCCGGGGTCGTCGGGGAGCGAGGCGGTATCCGCGGCGCCGGGGCTGCCGGAGCCACTGCTCGAGCTGCTTCCGACTGCCGGTTGTAACGAAGGTAACGCGTTGGTCAATATTTCGGGCGCCTGCGCACCCAGTCTTGGATGACAGGCGACGAGCAGCGTGATAAAAACTAAGTAACGAGGATGCATCCGATGACCATGACTGGTATAAGGCTCAGAATAGCAAAGCCGGGCACAAGGTATGGGACGCGCACCTCGCAGCTCTGGTAACACACAAACTCGGTCGATTGCACGGTCACGGGCACACCCCTTTGTCACGCGCCGCCTCCATCCGCGACTCTCTCCTCACAATTCAGCAGCGGCGTCTGCAAAATCCCGGGTTGGGTCACGGGCATGCATGCAGACGAAATCGACGGCGCCAAATCGTGTACTGGCTCGCCGCAGGAAAAGAAGGGACGCGGGAAATTTGAGCGGAGTGAATAAAACGTCAAAGCAATTTCCGTCGTGGAAGCAGGAAGTGAACGAGCGCGTCGCCGCGCATCTGCATCGCAAAACGCCGCCGGCGGACGAGGCGGGCGCATCGAGGGAATCTCGTCCCGCACCGGTTGGACGCGCCGCGCAAGCCGCCGCACAGGCTGCCGCGCGTGTGGCCGCCCGGTACGCAAACGCTCCCAGTTATAACGAGATGCTCGCTGAAGAGGCCCGCGCCGCGGTGCGCGCTGCACAGGCGGCCTCAAGGGCCGCACTGGAGGCGCACGCGGCCGCTCAATCCATTCTCGACGGTCTTGAAGCGGCCTCCGAAGAGGCTCAATGGCAGCAAGAAGAAACCGAAGCGACGATTCATGCGCAAACGGGCCATGCGCAAACGGGCGAGACGGCAAGCACAGCTTCGCCGCAGTCACCGCCTGAGGGCTTGCGCTTTGACGAAACCGCTCCGTTCAATTCGAGCCACGGCGCGGAAATGCGGCAGCACCCCGCGGAAAAAGCGCCAACGCGCGCAAGCTTCAGGCAATCTCGACCGTCCATCTTTGAAGCCCATGCCGCGACCGAAAAGGAGCCGGCTTGGACCGCGCCCTCCGAAGAAGACGCTCGCGCAGTTTTCTCCAACGAAGCTGCGCAGCCGATCTATGCCAATCTCATCGAGTTCCCGCGCGAGATGGTCGCCGCGCGCAAAGTGCGCCCGCGCCGCATCGAGGGACCTCTGGCCGGGGAAGAGCCTGGCTTGCAGTTGAGTATCTTCGAAGTAGACCCCGGTGCAGTCTCAAGCCAGCCAGCCGTGCCCGTCTCAAACGAACCAGCAGCGCCAACCTGGATGCGGCCGGAGTGGCCGGCCTTCGAACTGGAAGAGCAGCCGCGGGAAGACTTTGTGGAGAAATCTGCGCTCCAGGCTCGGCAAAGATTGTCAATTGCGCTGGCCCCGTTAAGCCGCCGCCTGCTCGCCATTGTGGTCGATATTTCTCTTGTAAGCGCGGCATTCGCGTTGGTCGCCATGAGAGCCGCGCACTTCGCAAGCAGATTCCACAATCCGCGCGCTGCCGCCGTAATCGGCGTGCTTGCGACGCTGATCATCGGCGCCGCCTATCTCACGCTGTTCTTCACTCTGGCCAAGTCGACGCCGGGAATGTGGTACGGAGGCATCGCGTTGAGCACGCTCAATGGCGACAGCCCAACTCGCGCGCAACGTTACCGCCGCCTGATGGCGCTGCCCTTGTCGGTTTTGCCTCTCGGCCTGGGATTGGCCTGGGCCCTGTTCGACGAATGTAACCTCACCTGGCACGACCGGCTCTCGGGGACGTATCTGAGAAGGCGGTAACGGCTCGCTAAGTCAGGCCCATTCTCGAAGGCGGTGAGAGCCGCCTACGACAGGGCCAACGACGCACTCACCCCTGCGCCCAGCAGCGCCGTTTCATCTTCCGGGGGCAGGATCTCCAGCGAAAAGCTCTGCAGCGGACTCATTCGCACCATGGTTTCCAGGTGACTGCGCAGTAACGGCAGCTCCAGGAAGCCGACATTGTGCCCGGTAAAGTAGAAACGTCCTGGACCGGCCAGATGAATGAATGACGCGGTTGCCGCGGCCAGCGCACGGTGCCACAAATCGACGAACTCCCGGCAGCGCTGGTCGCCTTGTTTGGCGTTAGCAAAAACCTCTTCCGGCTCCAGGTCAAGGAAGCGCAGGCGCATGGCGCGATGCCCCATTATCCCCTCCAGGTGGCCGGCGCCACCGCAACCGCAGTACCGTTCCTTTGGGTCGAGCGTCACGGTGATGTGGCCGCCCTCCCAAACGCCTTCTACATAAGGCCAGCGGCCGTAGCCGATGCCATTGCCGATCGTCCACACGCGGGTCAGCTTCTCAAGCTGTCCGCGCGTGGCAGCAACGCCAGCGGCAATCGCGTCGGCATCGTTGGCCACATGCACCGGCGCCTCGATGCCTCGATCTTTCAGCGCCGCCGTCAATGCCGCTCCGAGACGCATGCCTTTGAACTGCGGCAGATTTGGAGACTCCTCCACTACGCCCGAGTGCACATAGCCTGGAACTGCTACGCCGATCGCGTCCACTGGCCCGGCCCCTTCGCCCGCTAGGGCGCCGATGTGCCCGGCAAGGATCTCAACAATGTCGCTGGCCGGCATCGCAGCCAGCGCATCCTGCGTGTCGGGATCGTTGGGGTACCGCAGCAGCTTGCCGGTGAGGCGTTGATCCTGAAGCCTGCCGGTCACGATATGTTCGGTCATGACGACGCCGATTGCGGTAGTCATAACGTCCTCCTGGGCTTTGCTCACGCTGCTGGAATGTCTGCAAACCTATTGGTAGCGGTGCAACCTGCCCAGCCCGTTGAACGCCGCTACTTTGTAGCACTCGGCGAGAGTGGGGTAGTTGAACACTGTTTCGATGAAGTAATCCACCGTGCCGTCAAGGGTCATCACCGCCTGCCCAATGTGCACCAGTTCGCTGGCCCCTTCGCCGATAATGTGCACACCAAGAACCTTGCGCGTGTCGCGATGAAAAATGAGCTTGAGCCTGCCGGTCGTGTCACCGCGGATCTGTCCGCGTGCCACCTCGCGATAGTAGGCCATCCCCACTTCGTACGGCACGTCTTCGTCCGTGAGCTGCTCCTCAGTTTTGCCGATGAAGCTGATCTCGGGAATCGTGTAGATGCCGTACGGATAAAAGCTGGGGTTCGAGCTGGCCGCGTGGTCGTTGAAGGCGCGGGCGGCGGCAATGCGCCCCTGCTCCATTGAGACAGAGGCCAGCGAGGGAAAGCCCACTACATCGCCCGCCGCGTAGATGTGTGTGACTTTGGTCTGGTAGTGCTCATCGACGGCGATGCGGCCGCGCTTGTCTGCTTCAAGGCCTGCGGCGGCCAGGTTCAGGTCGTCAACGTTCCCCTGCCTGCCGACGGCGTAGAGCAGGGCGTCGCCCGAAACCTTCTTCTTGCTTTCGAGATTCGCTATGACTGTGCCCGGCGTCGGCTCTTCCACGCTTTCCACTTCTTCGCCCAGCCGCATGGTCACGCGGCTGTCGCGCAGGTGATAGCTGAGCGCTTCGATGATCTCCTGGTCGGCGAACTCGAGAAGCCGGTTGCGTTTTTCAATCAGCGTGACGCGCACTCCGAGAACTGCGAACATGCAGACATATTCCACGCCGATGACACCGCCGCCGACCACGATAAGCGATTTTGGCAGCGCCTCGAGGCCCAGGATCTGATCGCTGTTGATAATTGTCTTGCCGTTCACCGGGACTTTGTCGGACGTGGCAGGCTTGGTGCCTACGGCGATGATGATCTGCCCGGCTTCGAGCGTGGAGTCGGTCGCCGGACCTTCCACGCGCACCTGATGGGGATCGACGAAATGGGCGATCCCATGCACCACGTCGATGCCGTTGCGCGATAGTTGCGCCTCGGTCACGTCGACCTCGGTTTTGATCACCGCCTGGACGCGGAAGGCCAGGTCGGCCATGGTGATCTTTTCTTTCACGCGGTAATTGACGCCGTAGATTGTGCGGTAGTTGTAGCCGGAGAGGTGCAGCACCGCTTCGCGCATGGTTTTCGACGGTATGGTGCCGGTGTTGATGCACACACCCCCGACCACGGAGCGGGCCTCGACCACGGCCACGCGCTTGCCGTTCTTGGCTGCGGCGACGGCGGCCCTCTGCCCGGCGGGCCCGGAGCCAATGACGATGAGGTCATACTGTACGGCGCTCATCTGGGTCTCTCCTGCTTTCGTTCGAATGTTGGCGGCGGCATGCCGCAAGACCGGGTACAACTCCCGAGAGGGCTGGTCGTATTTCAAGGATAACTGTACCGGAGCGGACCGCGCCGGAAGATGAAAATCAGGGAATAGTTGGAGAGTGAGGAAATCAGGCTGTGAGGCTGCGACATTCAGCGCGTGAGGAGCAGGCGGGCAGCGCCAGCGAGGGATTTGGGATCGCTCGCCGGCGCCGCAGAACTGGGGTGCCCACCTGGCTCGAGGCCGCATGCAGCCAGCCTGAGAACAATTGCCTACGCCATTGTGCGTACGGCTGAGGGCTGCGCCGGATGCGGCTTGGCCGTGAACCTACCGCCGCTCTGTGTCTCGCCCTCCAGCTTGAACTGGCGGACCATGCCATTCAACTCCCCTGCAAGTGATGCCAGGTTCTTGAGTGCCGCTACAGCCTCTTCGGCGCCATTCGTATTTTCCTGCGCGAGTTGTGAAATCTGGCCGACAGACTCGGAGATTTCGCCCGAAGCCGACGCCTGTTCGGTAGCCGCGGTGGCAATCAGGTTGATCTGCTGTTCCAACTGTTTCGAAGATGCGATTGTTGCATCGAGGCTCTTGCGCGCATTCGAGGTTTCTTCCATTCCACTTTCGACTGCCGTGCGGCTGTCGGCCATCACCTGCAACGTTTCGCGGGTTCCATCCTGAATGCTGCGAATGGTTCCCGCGATCTCTTCCGTCGCGCTCTTGGTGCGTTCCGCTAGGCGACGAACCTCGCCGGCAACCACGGCGAATCCGCGGCCGTGCTCTCCGGCGCGTGCGGCTTCGATGGCCGCGTTCAGGGCCAGCAGGTTGGTCTGTTCGCTGATCTCCTGAATCACGCTCACCACCTTGCCTATCTCCTCTGAGCGGCTCGCCAGCGTCGCCATCTTGTCGGAGACGACACTTGTGGCTGCGGCAATTTTCTCCATGGTTTCGGCGGCGGCTTGCATCACGGCTCCGCCCTGCTCAGCGGTCTGGGCCGACTCGCGGCTTGCGCTTGCCGCGCTTTCCGCGTTGTGGCTGATCTCACCCACAGTTGCCGTCATCTCCTGCACCGCCGCGGCAATCTGGTTGGTCTTGCTGGCTTCAGTTCGCGCATTGCCGGCGCTCTGCACCGACCGCGCGCTGATCTCGTTGGTGGTGCTTGAAAGGGTATTCGCCCCCTCGGCAAACGAATGCAGAATGCTTCGCACTGACGCGACGCTGGTATTGAATGCTTCTCCCAGGCGACCGAGTTCATCTGTGCCGGTCACCCGCACGGACGCCGTTAAATCCTTTGCCGCCATGGCCTCGATACCCAGCATGAGCCTGGCAATGCGCGGCACGATCTCGCGATTGAGAACCAGTCCAATTACCGCGCATAACAAAAAGATGATCAGGGTCATCGTGAGGTTGATCCAAATGGCACGGGTACTGATGGCGGTGCCTTCTCTCGCGCTGTCCATGCCCTGCTTGACATTAAAGTCGAAGTCTCCATTCGTCGCTGTCACAGTCTCGTTGAATAGCGCAAGGGTGGAATCGGAAGCAATCAGATCCATCGCATCGCCGGTTTTGCCCGCCGCCAGCAAATCGACGCTGCGATTGCTCAGTTCGAGATATGCAGCGAGTTTTGCCGTTATAGTCTGATAGAAATCTCTCTCTTCCTGGCTGTCGATCAAGGGCTCGTAGTCTTTAAGGCCTTTCTGAAATTCATCAATGGCCTTCTTCCTGTCGGCCAGGCGCGTCGTGGTGCACTGCGGCGTCTGGCAAAGCAAAAGCGCCAGATCGTACCGGCGCATTGCGTTGAGCGCCTTTTGAGCCGTTCCCAGATAGACCACGGAAGGAAAGGTGCTCTCGCTCACATCTGCATTGTTTTTCGCAATGCTTCGAAAGTTGATCAATGAGTATGCTCCCAATCCGAGGCAGAGGATGCATATCGAGCCGAAAGAAACTGCAAATTTGCGGGCGATGGGCATATTGCGAATAACAGACATTGCGTAGGATCCTTTCTAATTCCGGCGCCGGTCGCATCCCGGTCAGCCGCGGTAATGCAAACACTGCGCAGCTAACTTGGTTCTCCAGACAAATGCGTCATCGGCGCGACCGCGGGAAAACTTGAAAGGAATGTGCCGGCGGACGCCCGATCGCCGCTGTACATTTGGTTTCGCTCAGGTTCTGCGCCGCACTGTTTGATTCCGGTACACCCGCATTACCTCTGTCATCGTCCATCGCTCATCGTTCGAGTCGAAAGATCAAGAAGGTCTAATTAGCGCCGATTAATTCCTGTTGGATCCGGTCGGTTGACCGGCCACAGGATGGTGAAAATGAGCTCGTGGAAATTTGCTTTGGTTGCAGCTTTCGTAGCGTTTGGAAGCTGGGGTATTGCCGAGGCTGAAGGACCTGCCAGCCCGAAAGAGGTTGCGGCAATTTTGAGTGGTACCGATGGTTCGGAGCCTGCATTTGACCAGGGAGCGATGGCGAGAACGGCCGGTCCTGTTGTGCGGGAGGAAACAGCTGCCAGCCCGTCACGCCCCACGTGGACCGGAGGCGCTTCAACATCGGATCAGGGAGAGCTGCAGACCGATTTCGGCTTGCAATGGCAGTCGATGGGCATGGGCGTTGGGCAAATGGTCTTGCCGTCGAGCGT
>CAZKJB010000018.1:0-27259 GCA_964552975.1 uncultured Occallatibacter sp.
AGCAGCTGGAAGTGAAGCGCCAGAAGCGCGCCGACCTGAAGGCGAAGAAGCGCGCTGAACTCGAGAAGCAGCTGGAAGATCAGAAGAAGGAAGCGGACGAAGCCGAGGGCGGCGACAAGGCAGCATAAGGACCGCACATTCGAAAGCTATTCGTTCAGAAACTTACGCGGGCAGACCCTTACAGGGGATATGCCCGCGTTTGTTTTTGTAGTCTTGCCGCAAGCTAACGACTGCACTCGCGGCTATTTTCGCGATGGCGGGAACCACGTGACCTGAAGAGTGGCTGCGGTATCGCTTTGCGATCCCGATTTGTAAATGGGCGCCTTCCAATGCTCGAATTGAACCCATCCGCGAAGCTCGTAATCTTTCCGCAGCCGCTTGACCACATCGATGGCAATGTCGTTCTGTGATGTGCCACCGGGAATAAATGCACCAGCCGCCTTGGTGAGCCGAAATTGGAACTGAATCATCTCCTGGGGCGTGAGATGGTATGTGAGCCAGGCCTGCCCGCCCTTGCCTTGCCTGCCGATCCAGTCGCCCACCAGAAACCCCTGGTTTGTGGGGCCTTGGCGCTGGATCTCCTCCCAATAAAGAAACTGTCCACTTTGCAGTGATGCGCTGGGTGTGTCGGTGCTGGCTACTTCCGCGCGGAGGTCAAGATGCTCGACGCCTGGGAATCGGGTGAGGTAGATCCCGGGATGTACACCGGCGCGCCGCGGTGCACTGATGGGGCTGACATCGTCGTGGACCAATGAGTCTGTATAAATTGTGATCCAGTGCCTGAAAAACGGCAGGCGGTAGGTGAAATCGAAGGTGCCCAAGCGGTAGCCGGGGTCATCGCGCGAAGTCTTTTCGGTTGGAGTGACATTTTGGAAGCTAAAGAAGCTATGCAGGAAGGTATGAAGGGTAATCGGGGCGTGACCCTTTCCACCCCAGACAGTCAGGCGATCGAAACCAATCTCCATGTCGCGGGTCGGTTTGAAGCTGATCTTCTCCATGTGGACCCAGGGATCGTTCGGATATGTGTGGCCCTTAAGGCTGCCTACGAAAAAGTCATAGCGGAAAGGACCAGTAAGTAGAGAGAGGCCGGGAATGCGCAGCGGTTCAACTCGGTTGATTTCGAAGTCGTAGTTATTTTCTGCGTTGTTGCTCCACAGCATAGAGGCACCCTGGTCGGGGCCAAGCCAGTGATCGTTCTTACCGAAGGAGATCTCATGCCCCACGAGATGATAGGACAGGAGAGCCTCCATCACGCGGAGATCGCCTGTAGTTGCGATGGGTCCTTCGGGGATCGTGCTCTGCGACTGGCTCGGTCCCGAAGGAATGCCATTGGTGCACCCGCCAAGAGGGAGTGTGTTGTTATAGCCGGAAGGCGGAATTCCGTCAACGCAATTGGCCAGATAGGCTGCCAGCGCGGGCGAATATCCGGAGGCGGATGGGGCGTATTGCGTTTCGCCGCGGAAGTAGAGCGAAAAACGCCCCGCCCAGGCTTGCGCGCTGAAACCGGTGTAGTTGTTGAATCCACCCTCATAAGGGCGACCGTAGTCGTTGACGATGCTCTGGCCGAGATGAAAGCTGTCGCGCAGCGGCGTGCCACTGATGCCGCGCAACTGCGTGTAGATGCTTTCCAGTTCGGCGCGCGGAGGCGCTCCGCTTGCGCTGCGATCAATATCAGGTTTGAATTCACGCACCAGAGCGACATAAATCGAACGAGCCTCGTCGTTGTCTGCGCCACTCTCGATGCGGTCGGAACTCAATTCGAGCATGTGCGCGATGCTTTGCCGCGTCCAGGGCCGAAGTCCGAGGAATGCGGAATCCACGTAACCAAGCGCATGCAACCGGTCGAGGGCGGGATAGACCCAGTTGTCGAGCGGCACATAGACTGAGCCGCGGCTATCCATCTCGGCCATGGATGAATCCAGTCGGGAATCGGCGGGAAGAGGTTTGGGATTGGCACTGTTGCCTTGGGCGCCGCACTGTGCTGCCGCACAGAACGCGACGGACACAAGGTAAAGCAAGCGGTATTTCACCTACACCTCTGCATCACGCAGTTGAAGAGCTCCGATGCCATCGAAAGATCATCTCTGATAGGTCCAGTCTCAGGGAACGCGCAATCCATGTCAACTTATCCGGCGCAGATCGTTCGCATCGACTGTGGCGCGGAACCGAGTTTCATTGATCTCACTTGGTCGGCTGCGTCCGCATTGACATTAAAGGATCGACGTTCAAAGAGTTCGAACGACAGTTTGTGGACGATCGCGATTTCTTCTTTCGAGAATCGTCAGTCGGCTGCGATGCTAAGATTGGGAAAAACTTTGCGCGTCCCGGCAGCTATCCTGAATGGAGAAAACGAGGAGATCGGTTTGATTCGACTGGGAATCCTGGGCACGCGAGGCATTCCAGCGCGTTATGGCGGGTTTGAGACCTTTGCCGAACAGCTCTCAACGCGGCTCGCGGCTCGCGGCGTAGACGTTACTGTGTTTTGTCCAACGCCTGTGCCTAAGAGCGACGTGAACTATCGCGGGGTTCGATTGAAGTTCGTCCGATTTCCATCCCTTGGAAAATATTCCCAGATGATATGGGATGCTCAATGTTTCTGGGTGGCGCGGCGGTCATTTGACATCGTTTACATGCTCGGCGTCGGCGGATCTTTCGCTGCGTGGATTCCCAGGCTCTTCGGAGCCCGAGTGTGGGTAAACTCCGATGGACTCGAGTGGAAGCGATCCAAGTTCACTCTGGCGCAGCGAGCGTACCTTGTGCTGGCCGAAGCGCTGAGTGCACTGTTCGCGTCGCGAATTGTGGCAGATGCCTCTGCGATCGCGAAGTATTTGCGAAAGCGATATCACGGCCTGATAAAGATCTCCACCATTGCCTACGGCGCGGATATTCCCACCGAAGAGCCGGACTGCAAGTTGGTCGCGGAGTGGAGTCTCGAGCGTGACGGTTATTATCTTGTCGTATGCCGGCTCGAACCCGAGAATCATGTGCTGGAAATCTTAGAAGGGTTTGAGCAATCAAAGTCCGCATTGCCTCTTGTTGTCGTTGGCGATGTCGAGAATCCCAATGCCTACGTGGGGAACTTGCTCGCAAATCGCAGCGCCAGGGTTCGCTTTGTTGGCACCGTTTATGACAAGGAAAAGCTCACGGCACTGCGATTTTATGCCCGAGCTTACTTGCACGGCCACAGCGTTGGAGGCACAAATCCATCGCTGCTGGAGGCAATGGCGTGCTCAAATCTAGTGATCGCGCATGACAATCCATTCAATCGCGAGGTTCTTGGAGATTCGGGGCTCTTTTTCGCGACGCCAAGCCAACTTGCGTCCACAATCGATGCAATCGATTCCGGAGGAGTAAAGACACAAGAGATGCGAATGGCCGCCTTGGCACGAATTCGCGAACGCTACCTATGGGATCAGATCGTCGAAGAGTATCTGGAGCTGCTTGCGACAGGCTAAATTTCTGGCTTTCGCGTCATCATGGGGAACCCGACAGCGCGACGGGAGCTCCGTTCATCGATCTGGGGGTATTTCGAGCGCACAGACTTCAGCTTGCACGTGGCTAAGGATTCTGTAGGCGGCCAAGAGCGCGAATATGAAATCCTTTGGTCCAGCCGAGGTCGACGGGAGCACGCTCGATATCAATTAATTCGAATCCCGCCGATTGAAGAAGGCACGAGACCGCGGGAACGCAATAGGAGTTGATGTGCTCATGGATGCAAATGTCCTTACGAAGTGAACCATTACGCAGTCCTTCTCGTTCCTGATCGGTAATCTCCTGCGGCGTTTCGACATACAGATATCCGCCCGGCTTTATATAAGTGCGAAGTTTGCGGATGAGTTTCAGCGGGTGAGGCACGTGCTCCGTAACGTGCGCGATGTGAACCAGAGAGTAAGTTCCAAGCTCCGATTCGGAGCCGATGCGGGTGACGCCCGGAACCGGATCGATGTTCGAGATTTCATAAACGAACTTAGCGCCAGGTAAGTGAGGCAGGAATCTGCCGTCGGAGCCGCCGTAGTCAAGGATTGTGAAAGAGTTGCCGGCATCGATCGCTTTCGATAGAAATGCTGTCGAAGCCGCAGTTCTGCCCATCACCTCTTTTTCGTCATAACCTACAGCCGCAGCGATTGGGGCATAGCTCGGTTCGTAGTGTATGCGTTCCTGATTGTAAGACGGAGATCTGTAATCGGAATACAAACGCACGATGTCTTCGTCATGAAACGCAACTTTGGTCGAAATAAAGCAGCACTTCGTGCAAACCTGCAAATCCACAAACGCATTTTGAGTCGTTAAACGCTTCAGGAGCGAGATCGGATACGCAGCCAACTCGCGAAATTTTTGTTTGAGTGGGTTTGTCGAGCGAGGGAGCCGAAGCTCCATGCCTAGGACTCTCTTGAGAAAGAATGGCGCAACGTTGCCGATGGGGCCAAGGTCCTGCAATTCGCTCGCACCGCAATTTCTGCATTCGCGAGTCATGCGACCTCATCCCTTCCTGAGCGAACGATTAAGGATTTGAATGCGACGGTCACTGCGGTGAATTATATAAGTTAACAGCCAGAGTTCACTAAGGCCATTGCGTTTCACTTACGATGCCATTTTGCAGTTCGAAGGATAGATTCCTTCAACCCAACCGTCTCGCGAAGGCCAAGCAGCTCGAATGCGCGATCAACTGACGGGACATAGCGCGTCGGCAGTGCACCCTGGACCGGCTGCTGGGCGACATGGATTTCAGTCTTCGGGTTGAGAGCCATCGCTACAGTTTGAGCAAGCTGCAGAATGCTAACGTCGTGTGCCGATCCAACATTGATGGGCACGAGCGTCGTGGCGCGGAACAACATGGTCCAGAGCCAAATGGTCAAGTCGGCCGCGTATAGATAAGATCTCCTTGGCGTTCCATCCCCTTGGATTTGAATCGGCCGCCCAGCCAAGACGTCTCCAATGAAATTGCCGATCGCGAAGTGCTGATCAAGGGGCAGGTGCGGACCGCAAAAAGCCCAACAGCGGGCTATCTTGCATTCGAGACTACTACCACGCGAATGCAGAGCGCATAGGAGTTCAGCAGCCCTCTTTCCCTCGCCGTAAGCAGCCGCTGGATCTAATGGATTTGGCGCCCCGGCGAAACTCTCGGGCACGTAGGTAACGTCTGCAGGCTGCTTTCCATAAACCGCACCGGAACTTGTGAGCAGGAACTTTCTGACGCCTCGTAATGCAGCGAACTGCAAGACATGGCGCGTTCCGTCGACAATACTTGAAAATATTTCTTCTGGAGCTTCCGCAGCGACTTTCGCGCTCGTGTCTGTCGCAGCATGAATCACATAATCGAAAGGCCCTTCGGGAAAGCTAAAATCTCGAATGTCGCCCGCATGAAATGCCAGGGCCGCCTCTTTCATGAGGTGCGGACATTTGGCTGCGAATCGCTCGGGGCTCCTCGTGAGCACGACCATCTGCGCACCGAGATCGAGAGCACGGTTCACATGGCAGAAACTCTCAACCAGCCAGCACCCGAAGAAGCCGGTTCCACCTGTTACAAAAAAGCGCCGGCCTCGCGCTTCTTCCCAAAGCGGAGCTGTCTGCAACATGATTGACTGCAAATCGTCGGTGGGCAGCGGTTTCGACGGCATGGTCAATCTTCCAAGGGCGGAATGATCATTTGCGCATGAAATTCTTCGCGCGACAGGAACGGGAACAGGTCTTCCAAGGGCTTGGAGACGAAGGATCCGTCGGGACGTTGATACGACTGAAGCCGTGGCGCACGCACCTCGTCCGGAATCACGCGGACGTCAATAATGACTGGACCATCAATGGCAAGCGCTCGCCGGACATCCGCGCGCAAGTTCGCCTGATCTGCAATGACGATCGCGGGAATGTTATATGCGGCGGCCACTTTACTGAGATCGGGAATCGTTAAGCCGGTGGTGCTGTCGCACCCGATGTTCGGCTTGCCGAAGTAACCGGTCTGCGAAGCGCGAATCGAGGCATAGCCGTTGTTATTGAGCACGAAAAACTTTACCGGCAAGTTCAAGCGGCGCGCGGTTTCGAGTTCCTGGATATTGAACTGGAAACCTCCGTCACCGTCGACCAGGATCGTGCGGTGACGCCCGCCTCCAATGCAGATAGCGAGAGACTGGGGAAGGCCGTAGCCCATCGCTCCAAGCCCCGCGGTGTGGTAGATGCGCTGTCCATTGCGTGTGGGGCACGCCAGGAGGAAGATCTCGATTCCGCTTCCGGAACTTCCAGAGACCAGCAAATCGTCGGCAGTCGCTTCCGTTCCAATGACCTCGGCGAGATTGAAGATGCTCACGCGTCCTTCAGGCTTCCGATGTTCATTTGTGACTACCGGGTAGCGGGTTTTCCAGTCGGCGCAACGGGAATCCCACGCCGCGTGATCAGGCAGCCGGATCGATTTCTTCTGGCGGAGCAGTTCCTGCAGGAATGCCCGTGCATCCGCACAGATCGGCTGCTGCAGATACGGATGGAGCTTGGCTAATTCGGCAGCATCGATATCCACGGCCGCTTTGTAGGCCCCACGTGCGAGGTTCTGAGGGGCGTATCCCGTGATTGCGAAATCTAGGCGCACGCCAATCGCAAGCAACACGTCGCAGTTCTGAAGTGCGAAGTTGGCGCCGCGTGCGGCTACTGATCCTGGACGCCCAACGAAAGTTGGGTCGTCACTTGGAACAAGG
Organism: uncultured Occallatibacter sp.; assembly: GCA_964552975.1. GTDB lineage: Bacteria > Acidobacteriota > Terriglobia > Terriglobales > Acidobacteriaceae > Telmatobacter. Next base: position 6,681 of record CAZKJB010000018.1, read on the forward strand.
TCAGCGGCGCACCAGGTAGCCACCGAAGGAACGCGCAGGATGTGGCGCAATTCTTCAAACTCCGCGATTGCACGAGCAAGCCGAATACCGTTGCCGGCAAAGAGGAGTGGCCGTTCTGCCTCATTCAGTTTTCCGATGAATTGTGAGACTTGGCTGGACAGGTTAACGGACGGGCGATACTCGCCCAACTCGGAAGGATCAAATCCGCCTAGAGTCGACGGATCATCAATAGGCGAAGCCTGAACATCCAACGGGATGTCGACCCAGACGGGTCCCGGACGGCCATTCAACGCCAGATAGAGCGCCTTCTCCAGGTGATAGCGGATTTCCCGGGGGTCCAAAACAGTCACGGCATACTTGGTGATCGGCTTGACGATCGAAACAATGTCGACTTCCTGAACTCCGAGCTGGCGCATACCGAGTGGGTGTCCGCTCGCATCGAACATTCGGTCAGGACGCTTTACCTGTCCGGAGATAAAGAGGGTTGGCGTGGAATCAAGCCACGCACCGGCGACACCGGTAACGGCATTGGTTCCCCCGGGACCGGTGGTGACCATGCAAACGCCGAGGTGATTGGTGACCTTCGCGTAGGACTCCGCGCACATGGCGCTGGCTTGCTCGTGAGAGTTGCAGACGGCTTCTATTGCCGGTTCCTGACCCAACGACTGGTTCAAATGCATTGCGCCGCCACCCGTCACCAGAAAAACATGCTTCACTCCCTGGTCGGCGATGAAACGCACAACAAAATCCGACAGCTTCATAGCAGTCCTGTTTGGCCTATTTCGTGAGATTTTCAGCAGGAGTCATGGAAAACACATCCGCTGCCCGAAGCCCGCGAGCCGACAAAATCGCATCAACGAGTTCGCGGGCAGCGCCATTCCCGCCGTATTGATTGGAAACGAATTTTACGATTGAGCGGACATCCTTTGCCGCGTTAGCAGGCGCCGCTGAGAATCCCGCAATTTGCATCGCAGGCAGGTCATTCACGTCGTCGCCCATGAAGCAGATGTTCGCCAGCGGAATCCGAATGGCAGTAGCAAATTCACGGAGTGCTGTTGCCTTGTCGCGGCATCCTGTGTACACGTGAGCGATGCACATCTTCGTGGCATAGCGATCGACAAGCGGGCTCTGCTCGCCGGAAATCAGCGCCAGGCCTAATCCCGCCCGCCGGGCGAGGGAGACTCCCATGATGTCGGCGAAGGAAAGCCTCTTCCATTCTTCGCCAGCCGGGCCCCACCAGACACCTCCGTCGGTAAGAACACCATCAAAATCGAAAGCAATGGCCTGAATACCCTCCAAGCCATTGCAAGACGATTGAGTTGCACTCATGATTTTGTTATACAGCAGCTCCGACTCGTCGAAGCTTCTTGATCACTGGAATTTCCCGTTCGTATACGCACTTTACCCCGTCGCCTTTCGACTGTTCCCAAAGCCGGATATCCCGGACCAGGCGAGTTAGGCCATTCGGCTCCAAAGAAGCTGCCTGATCGGACCCCCACATCGCACGATCCATCGTAATGTGACGCTCGACGGCACACGCGCCTAAAGCAGCGGCGCAGACACTCGTCGGGATTCCGGTCTCATGCCCTGAATAGCCAACCGGAACGCCGTAGCGGGCGGCCATAGTCGGTATCGCGCGAAGATTGAGTTCATTGTAGTTCGCTGGATACGTGCTTGTCGTATGCATCAGGATGAGGTTCTTGTTCCCCAGAACTTGAACCGCGTGATCGATTTCAGCATATGTACTCATACCTGTCGAAGCGATGACCGGCTTACCTGTCTTTCGGATATAACGCAACAGACCGTCGTCGGTGAGAGAAGCAGAAGCGATTTTGTAAACGGGAGGACTGAACGTCTCGAGAAAATCGACCGAATTCTCGTCCCAGGGGGAGGCAAACCAGGTCATCTTCACCGATTTGCAGAATGCGTCGATCTCTTCGTAGTCCTCTTTTTCGAATTCCAAACCATACTTCAGATCGCCGTTTGTGGGTCCGAAGGGATTCTCGCGCGGCTTGGCCAGTTCCTCGGCGGTGTAAACAACGTCAATGGTGCGCTTTTGGAACTTCACCGCATCGCAGCCCGCTGCGACGGCAACACTGATCAAGCGTTTTGCCAGATCGATATCACCGTTATGGTTGATGCCGATCTCGGCAATGATATAGCAAGGTTGATCATCGCCAACCTGCTTGCTTCCGATCTGAATTGTGCTCATGAATAAACCTTTCGCAGGGATGGGGAAGCTTCAAGGAGAGCTACATCTACCGTACTGTGCGCTGTCGAATTCAACAGGTCCGCGCGGCTGTTTCTCCGAGGTTTCATTCCGGTGCCCGACTTTTGGTAACTTACCATAGCATAACGGCCACAACGCTGACGACTCCTGTGCCGCGACACAGTTCACCGTTAGTCAACAGCTTAGGTGGGGCGGCACAGCGCGGGAGGTCAGCCTTTGTCAGAGCCGACGCCCGCGCAGACTGCAAGTTCAATCCAGTCACACAACATGTGGCCACAAAGAATGTGTGCTTCTTGAATGCGAGCAGTGTCTCTCGAAGGGACCGCAAGCAGGAGGTCCGCAACATTGGCCATCGCTCCGCCCCCCTCCCCGGTGAAGGCCACGGCGAGTCCGCCTTGCCTGCGAGCCGTTTCGAGGGCGGCGCAGACATTCCGGCTGTTGCCTGAGGTCGAGATGCCGACCACGATATCTCCTTTTTGGCAGAGGGCCTCAACCTGGCGCGCAAATACCCGCTCGTACCCGTAGTCGTTTCCGATCGCTGTGAGGATCGATGTATCCGTTGTAAGGGCTACAGAAGGCAGGGCGCACCGCTCGCGCCGGAAGCGGCCCATGAGTTCGGCAGCCAAATGCTGGGAGTCTGCTGCGCTTCCGCCATTCCCGCACCAAAGTACCTTATTCCCATTCGCTATTGCCCGGCTCATTTCTTTACCGATTTGCTCAAGCAAGGGCTGTTGCGCCGAAAGGGTGCGCACCACGTTCAGATGTTCACTGATGGCATGGTCAAAGACAATCTGTGCACTGGATGCTTCGGGGAGAATCGACATTGAGTTTCCTTGTGGGTGACGAGCTTTTGATCGCCTTCCTAACCAATTTCGCGAAACCTCAGGACAATGATCAAGACTTGACAGCGGATTCGGCAACAAATTCGCCGACGACGGATGCCACAAAATCCAGCATGGGCTTTGTCAATCCCGGATACACGCCAACCCAAAACACGTTGTTCATGACAAAGTCAGTGTTTGGCAATGTGCCAATCGCACGATACTCGCAGCCTTCGTAGGCCGGCTGGCGGAGCAAATTGCCGCCGAAGAGAAGCCGCGTACCAATCTTGTTGCCTTCGAGTGCGCGAATCAGCTCTTCGCGCGTGAAGGGCGCATCTTCGCGGACTCCTATAGGAAACCCGAACCACGATGGATCTGAGCCCGGCGTTGCTTCGGGCAGGAGCAGGCAGTTTTCCAGCGGCTTGAGTGCCTTCGACAGATATCGGAAATTTTCCTTCCGGCGATCGATGAAATGCGGAAGCTTTTCAATTTGAGACTGCCCCAGCGCCGCCTGCATGTCAGTCGCCTTCAAGTTGTAGCCGATATGCGAGTAAGTATATTTATGGTCGTAGCCGCAGGGTAAGCTACCGAGCTGCCAGTCGAAGCGCTTGCCGCAGGTGTTGTCCTTCCCTGTGTGGCACCAGCAATCGCGGCCCCAGTCGCGAAAGGATTCGATCAGAGTCTGGAGATTCGGCTTATTGGTGAGTACCGCGCCGCCTTCGCCCATCGTGATGTGATGCGCGGGATAAAAGCTGACAGTTGCGATATCGCCGAAAGTGCCAACGCGGCGTCCCTTCCAGGTTGAACCGAGTGCATCGCAGCAGTCTTCAATCAGCCAAAGATCGTGCTTCTTTGCGAAGGCACAGACGGCGTCGAGGTCAAAGACATTCCCTAAAGTGTGAGCGACAAAAATCGCCCGGGTTCGATCGCTTTTTGCTGCGTCAAGCTGGCTGACGTCAATCTCGTAGCTGGGCAGCGTGACGTCAACGAATACCGGCACGAGACGATTCTGAATGATCGGATTGAGCGTTGTGGGAAAACCAGCGGCCACCGTAATCACTTCGTCGCCGGGCTTCAGGCGTCGATCGCCGAGTTTCGGAGACGTGAGAGCACTCACGGCCAGCAGATTTGCCGACGAGCCGGAGTTCACCAACGAGGCGCAACGAACGCCCACGAAACGCGCCAGTTTCCGCTCGAATTCCTCGGCAAAGCGGCCCGTTGTGAACCAGCAATCAAGAGCCGAATCGATCACGCTGCTCAAGTCGCTGCTATCGATTACCTTGCCCGATACCGGAACCGAAGACTGCCCGGGCACGAACTCAGCCGGCGGAAAAGCTTCTGCCAGGTATTGGTTGGAAAGATCGAGGATTTGTCGCCGTAACTGTTCTGCTTTCTCTGTCATGCAGGGTCCATAAGCTAAGGATACACAATCGCGGGTTGGCAGTGTACCCTAGTGGATAAGGAACTCGATCCAGCGGACGAACCTGCCTAATGCACTCATTAAGCGCGGGTTTGCCTCGATGGTGCTAAGGAATTGTAATGAAGGCCGTTATTCTGGCGGGTGGGCAGGGCACGCGGCTGAGCGAAGAGACGGGAATGCGTCCCAAGCCCCTGGTCGAAATCGGCGGCCGGCCGATCCTATGGCACATATTGAACATCTATTCGCATCACGGAATCAATGATTTCGTTATCTGCTGCGGCTACAAGGGCTATTTGATTAAAGAGTATTTCGCGAATTACTTCCTGCACATGTCTGACGTGACATTCGATTTGCGGGAAAACAGCACGCGAATTCACCAAAGTGTTGCCGAGCCCTGGCAGGTGACGCTCGTTGATACCGGCGAGAACACCGGCACGGGTGGCAGACTGAAAAAAATCGCTTCGTATCTCGATGCTGAAGACGCGTTTTGCATGACCTATGGGGATGGCGTGAGCGATGTGGACATTTCCGCATCAATTGCCTTCCATCGAAACCACGGGAAACTAGTGACTGTGACCGCAGTGCAGCCTCCGGCTCGTTTTGGCGGCCTGGTCATTGACGGAACAGCGATCAACGAATTCCAGGAGAAACCTCAAGGTGAGGGCGGATGGATTAATGGGGGATTCTTTGTACTTTCACCCGAAGTGATCCACGAGGTCCACGAAGAGAACTGGATGTTTGAACGAGAACCGATGCAGAGCCTAACTGCAAAAAAACAGGTGCAGGCATTTTTCCATCGCGGTTTCTGGCAGCCCATGGATACCCTGCGCGACAAGCAAAGGCTGGAGGAACTGTGGTCCAGCGGGAGAGCGCCATGGAAGACGTGGTGAATTCCTGGTCGTGGCAAGGGAAAAGAGTCTTTCTCACCGGACATACTGGATTCAAGGGCGGATGGCTGTCACTTTGGCTTGCGGGCCGTGGCGCGGAGATTCGCGGTTATGCTCTCGATCCAATCGGCGATCAAAATCTGTTTATTTCGGCATCTGTAGCCTCCCTGGTTGACGATGTGCGCGGTGACATTCGCGATCATGCAAAGTTGCAGGCCGCGATGACGGAATTTCGTCCTGAGGTGGTCTTTCACCTGGCTGCGCAGCCGTTGGTCCGGTACTCCTACTCGGATCCGCTCGGTACTTACGACACAAATATCATGGGCACAGCGCATGTTCTTGAGGCCGTTCGGAACACTCCGAGTGTGCGGGCGGTGGTTTGCGTTACCACCGATAAGTGCTATCAGAATCAGGAATGGTTCTGGCCCTATCGGGAAACTGATCCGCTCGGCGGATACGATCCGTATTCGTCCAGTAAAGCCTGCGCCGAGATCGTTACTGCAGCGTACCGCAGCTCGTTTTTCCCACTGGATCGACTGCGCGAGCATCATGTAGCGGTGTCTACAGCGCGCGCAGGCAACGTGATCGGCGGCGGCGATTGGTCTGAAGATCGGCTGATACCGGACCTCATTCGAGGATTCCTGAGCAATCAGCCCGTGCTGATCCGTCGGCCCAGGGCAATTCGCCCCTGGCAGCATGTCCTCGATCCCGTGCACGGATACGTGAAATTGGCAGAACGGCTGATGGCAGAGCCCGCGAGGTTTTCTTCGGCCTATAATTTTGGGCCGGGCGATGAGGATGCATGGCCTGTGGAGAGGATTGCGACCAGGCTCGTAAGTTTGTGGGGCGACGGGGCTTCATGGGTTTCGGATGCAGCGCCCAGCGTTCACGAGGCGCATTTCTTGAGGCTCGATGCCAGCAAGGCGCATGCGGAATTGGGATGGCGGTCGCTGCTCAAGATAGAAACGGCCATCGAATGGACCGCTGCCTGGTATCAAGCCTGGCGCCGAGGTGCAGACATGCGGCAAGAGACGCAGGCCCAGATTGCAAGTTACGAAAAGCGATTGGCGTCAGCGGTCTGATTTGATAGCGGGATTCAGATGCTGCGTCCAGCTTCCGGTCGTTGCTCTTTGCTTGTTTTCGGCGCCAGTAAGATGAAGATGTACGAAATTTCCAGAAAGATTTTGAGTGTCGAATCCAATTCCCACACCCGAAACCGAAGCGTCATCGCAGCGGCAAACCAGCGAGACTACAGGACCACTCACGGGGTTCGCGCGGCTGCAGGGGCAAACGAAAAACTGGTTGCTTAAGGAGCTCGGCGTCGATCGAGCGGTGGCATTCACAGTGTTTGCACGAGGATGGTCCGGTATTGCCGGTGTTATCACCATTCTTCTTATCGCGCATTTCCTGTCGCCGGCCGAACAGGGTTACTACTACGTTTTCGGGAACTTGATTGCGGTTCAAATTATCTTCGAGCTCGGTTTTTCATTTGTCATCCTGCAGATGGCCAGTCACGAACGAGCGCATTTGACGATCTCCGCAGACGACGTGATCTCAGGGGATCCCATCGCTCATGCCCGCCTCGCTTCCGTTCTGCAAAAGACAGTCCGGTGGTATACCACGGCAGCCCTGGTGCTGGCGGTTTCACTGCTTGTCGTGGGCTCGTACTTCTTTTCTACCCATCATCAAGGCACAACAACCGTCCACTGGCAGTTTCCCTGGTATGCTGACGCGCTGGCGGCAACGCTCACTTTTCAGTTGGACCCGATTCTCTCGTTTATGGAAGGCTGCGGTTTTGTGCCGAATGTTGCACGCCTGCGATTTGCCCAGGCTCTTACTGGCAGCACTTTTGCGTGGCTGGCCCTCGCAACGCATCACGGTCTTTTCGCGCCCGCCGCGTTGATTACCTGCAACGTCGCGGTGACTTTGGTATACCTTTTCCGCCGCCGGCGCCTGTTGCTGCCGCTGATGCGTTTCGATCCAGGCACAAACCGGATCCACTGGATGAAAGAAGTTTGGCCCTTCCAGTGGCGCATCGCGGTTAGTTGGCTCTCTGGCTATTTCATCTTCCAGATTTACAATCCGATTCTCTTTGCCTATCGTGGAGCGGTGGCCGCGGGACAGATGGGTATGTCCCTGAGCATGGCCAACGGACTGCAAGGACTGGCAGTTTCCTGGCTTACAACAAAGATCGCTCCATTTGGCTCCCTCATTGCGCGCAGGGAATTTCAACAGCTCGACCGGGTGTTTTTTCGAGCGTTGAGACAAGCAGTCCTTGTCTGCATAGCAATCACCTTAATCGCGTGGCTTGGGTGTCTCTATTTGAGCGTTCGTAATTTCAAATTTGCCCATCGATTCCTTGAGCCTTCGTTACTGGCCGTTGTGTTTCTCTCTTCCATCATGAATATCTTTGTTTTCGGTGAGGCGTTCTATCTTCGCGCGCATAAGCAGGAAAAGTTCCTCATCAATTCTGTGGTTGGCGCTTTCGTAGTCGGTTTGTCCGCCTTTTTCTTTGGCAGACTCTATGGAGCCGCAGGAATGGTCATTTCCACCGCTGTGTTGAACTTGGGTGGGCTCGTGTGGGCGACGCTGGTATTTCTTAAATACCGAAGGATCTGGCACGCGGAGTGATTTGAAGCTTCTTAAGTCAATTGAATCGTCAAGAATCTGGTTGGCGCCGACGGGGTCTGGGATTGTGAAGGGCAGGGCCGGCACCTCGGCGCCTGGAGATAAGTGGCGAAAATCCTGCAATTGACACGGTAGCTGGAGAACTGAACCAAGATTTCCCCTTTGCTCCCGGAAGAACTGCGAAAGGCAACATGCAATTCAAGAGCCTAACCCGACCAATTCTTCGATCAGGCCTATTCGCGATGGGCTTTCACGTTTCCCGGGCGACCAAGACAGAGGATCTGACTGGGCTCATCAAGAAGTTACATCCACTTGACTGCGGAATTGATTTGATTCGAATCGGCTCAAAGGGGGACGGCGGTTACCTGATACCTGACGATCTAGAAGGTATCGAGTATTGCTTCTCACCCGGTGTGAGCGATTTGGCAGACTTTGAGAACCAGTTGGCCGACATGAAAATCAAATCATTTATGGCCGACTACTCGGTGGCGTCTCCACCGATCAACAGGCCGGAATTCACATTTGACAGGAAGTTTCTTGGCTCATCCGATCGAGATCCATATTTCACCCTTGCTACCTGGAAAGAGCAACACCTTGGGGACTATAAGGGCGACCTTTTGTTGCAGATGGATATTGAAGGATATGAATACGAAGTGATTCTCAGTACGCCTCAAGCGTTACTCGATCAGTTCAGGATTCTCGTTATTGAGTTTCACGAACTGGATAAGCTCTTCGACGCCTTTGTGTTTAACATGTTCTCAGACTGCTTCGAAAAACTGTTGGAGTCCTTTTATGTCGTTCACATCCATCCCAACAACTGCACCGAGGTTGTAAGGCGGGGAGAGATCGAAGTTGTGCGAACGATGGAATTCACATTCCTCAACAAGAGAAGAGCAGTAAAGGTCGTCCCGCAAACTAAGTTTCCCCGCAGACTGGACGCCGATTGCTGCCCAAAGCAGGGACACGTCGACCTGCCCAAATGCTGGTATTTGTGAAATGTGCGAAAGAATTCTAAGCGGTCGAAATTTAGGTGCCGATTTGGTGGTTGAATATGATGCGCCGGCGACGGGAATGCGGTTTGCGCAGCGGGACATGAGCTAAATCAGAATGCAATATAATCCGGTCAGATATCAATCTGCAGAGAGGGCTCGCCAACAACCATCGCAAATGCCGCCGTTGCTTTCTCTTTGCATTCCCACATTTAATCGCGCGCAATTTCTGGATGCCTGCCTGGACTCTCTACGCTCGACCTCGGCTGAAGTGTGGGAAAGTGTCGAAATACTTATATCTGACAACGCCAGTACGGATCATACGCGAGAAGTTGTCCGGAAATACGAGCAGAAATATCGCATCCGCTATTTCAGGAACGAAACGAACATCGGCGGAGAGCGGAATTTCTTTGCCGCAGCGGAGCGCGCATCGTCAGATCATGTCTGGGTTTTCGGTGACGATGATCTGTTCGATGAAGGCGCACTTTCGAGAATCCTGCCGTACCTGCGGTCCGGATGTGATCTGATTATCGTCAATTATGCGATTTGGTCGAAGGAAATGGATAAGCTGCTCAGGCCGAGCAGCCTTCCATCGACTTCAGATAAACTCTTTACCAACCATGATGATGTCTTACAGACTTTTGGGGTTCATCTTGGCTATATTTCCAGCATTGTGGTTCGAAAAGGAATTATGTTGGCCGCTCCACCGGCCGACCGTGAGAAATACATTGCCTACGGCTTTCCGCACATGTACTCAATCTATTGCGGACTGCCGGCCCGATGTCATGCGGCTTACATTTCCACCGTCCTATTTCGGAATCGATCCGGAAACTGCGAAGGATTCATTGGGGAGGAGGCGCAGCCGAGATGGATCAAGTATTTTATCGAGGGCACTGCGCTGATCTTTGAGGAACTGGAGCGCAGAGGCTATAGCCCCGTGGCTGTTCTGGGAGCTAAGAACCTGCTGCTTTCTGAATCAGGGGTTGGAAGCGTACTTACAGTCATTCATTCCATCGGCCATCTGGAGCTACTGCGTTTTATGAATCAGCACTACGGCCGTATTCGGCGTTTCTGGACCCACTGGCTCCCGGTGTTGCTATTGCCTGCATTCATGAGTCAATCGCTATACTCGCTTTACCGGCGGATGCGAGGACAGGCTTCATAGAGTTCCCAGATAGCTGTATTTGGATGATCGCGATATTTTGATCTAAAAGGGACCGAGCAGATGCGGCGAACTGAGCGCAAACCGCACGTAGTGTTTGACATGACTTTCCCGCGGCGCCTTGGAACGGGAGGCACTACGGTTTATGCGGATGAACTGGTTGCAGCTCTCCGTGAGCGCGACCTCTACCGGGTAACTTGTGTTGCCGAACAGCTGCCTGTTCGTCGACGAGGTGCGTGGAGAATTTGGAACGGAGTCCATAATCTTTTGTGGACGCAGCTGGTTCTTCCTATAAAACTTCTCTGGTTAGGAGCGGACTTACTGCATGCTCCTTCGTATTTCGCTCCGATCCTTTGCCCCTGTCCTTTGGTATTGACGGTGTTTGATGTGTTGTATTTGAAAAACCCACCAACTCGGCGTGGCAAGCTTTGGGCTCTCTACTCGCGGTTTTTTATTACTAGGGCGATCCGACGCGCAAACGTTATATGCACGATTTCGAATGTCTCCCGAGCCGAAATCGAAGGCGCCAATCGAATTCCGGCTGATCGTATCCGAGTTGCCCACCTCGGTGTTAATCCGCGATATCAACCACAGGCCGAAGCTGATCTTGAATTGGTCCGCCAGAAATACGGTCTTTCGCGACCGTTCTTTCTGTTTGTTGGTTCATGGGTTCGGCGGAAGAACATTCCTCGGTTGATTGAGGCTTTTCAGATTTTTCGCGAGAATATCGAGGCGGATTACGAGTTGATTCTGGTAGGCCCGCAGGACAGCGGCGCGCCTGAGGTGCTTTCGCGGCTTCAGGACCCTGAAATCGCGAAGCACGTCCGCTACCTGGGAATCGTTGCCGACGAGGACATGCCTAGCATCTACGGATCATCTGAGGCATTCGTGTTTCCTTCACTGGGTGAAGGCTTTGGACTTCCAATGATCGAAGCCATGGCTTGCGGCACACCTGTGATCGCTTCTAACGTATCGTGCCTTCCCGAGGTGGCCGGCGATGCCGCATTGTTTATCAATCCCGAGGATACAGCCGACATTGCGCGAGCAATGAAGCTTGTTCTTGAGCCAGACTTGCGCCGGAAATTGAAGGATAAAGGGTTCCAGCGCGCTCAGTTCTTCACCTGGGCAAATACAGCGATGGAGACTGAAAAGGCATATGCGGATGCTCTAAGATGAGCAAAGGGAGCCGGGCCAAGAATTCCCGTTGTTATTTCGCTTGTCTTAATATTCTGGAAGCGGATCGATGTTTTCGCTCTGCCGGTAACATTGATGCGGCCGTTCGCATGGTGGATCGTCGCCCGTTGATTTAGGGCCTCATGCCGTAATTGCTATAGGGAATCGGGTATCTGATGAACTCGATGGCAAATTCCGTCAGCGCACGCCTGAATATTCCGGATTCCGGAGTGCGCCGCGAGGACGCGGAACTCCTAACGATTCATCGTTATCTCCCGATTGCCGCGTTTTACTTCTTCTTCAATTGCGCGGGATTGCCCGTCGGGTATTTCTACACATCGCTTCTATCGCCGCTGATTTTTGTATGGTTGTATCTCAAGGGAAACCGTTGGCTGACGACGAAGTTTCTTCTGGTTCTGTCACCCTTTTTCGTTGCGCACGCGCTCTTGGGAATTTCTTCTCCCCTGGAGTACCTGCGCACGCTCTTGCACTGGTGGACGGTCTACATCGCCGTATACGCGTTATGCTGGGCGCTCATGAGATGCCCAAATCTTGAAAGGCTGTTCGAGGAGCTGATTCTACTTAATTTCTGCGCTGTAACCCTCGGGATCCTCCTGTTTCCCACGCCCCTCAGGGTCCTCTTTTGGAAAGACACTGGCGAAACCATTGTGGGCACGGCGCATTTGCTCCGGCTGAACCTTCTGAACACTGAGCCATCTGCCTATGCAGAGTTGATGCTTCCCCTGCTGTTATTTGCGGCAATTCGCGCGCTTCGCGACAGCAAATTGCGCAGCACAATGTATCTCGCGATGATTGCTGTTCCGTTCCTGCTTGCACAGTCTTTTGGAGGAATCAGCATTGGTCTGGCAGGGATTGGCATTGCATTGATGACGGGCTACCGCCGGATTCTCAGGCATCCGAAGTCGCTGATCGTGTTTCTCTGTTTGGCCACCGCGACTGGTGTGGTCCTTTTGATTCCCAATCCAATCTCGGCACGCGTATTGCAGGTGCTTGCGGGAAACGACAGTTCTACAAACGTGAGAACCTTTCTTTCCTACTTGGCCGCGTACACGGTGGCTTCAGCCAAGAGTTTGTGGTGGGGAGTGGGGCTGGGACAAGCTAAGTTCGTTGACTTCTCGGACGTGGTTGGGGGAATGCAGGGCATGATCCCTAATGTATTGTCTGATATTTTCGCCGAGTTCGGATTCATGGGAGTTATGGCCTGCATTACGGCGGAATGGTATCTCTTTTTCAAAACCAAGGTGCACCTGAATTCTTTCAGGTCCGCCATGTTCGCAGTGGCATTCATTAACCAATTTGCGGGAAGTTATGGCACCGATGTTCAGCAATACGTGATATGGTTTCTTGCCTTCTATCCCTGCTTTCCGGATCTAGACCTGAGGGGCGAAGAGCCGCAAAGCTGATGGAGACCAAAAGCGGTTCGCCGAGCCATCGCCCGCGCATCGGCATTGATTTACACGTTGTAGACGGAATTTTTCAGGGATCGAGGACGCATTGCCTCGAGCTCTTTTCCCGCGTTGTTGCTCTCTGTCCGGAGTTTGATTTCGTCCTGCTTGCCGGCCAGCCAAAGAAGCTGCTTTCATTCAGCGATCACTTCGCGTTGCCCCATGTCACCATTCGTCCAATGCCCGAGAAGCCAGCCCCGGTTAGGCTGCTCTGGCAGCTTCCGCAGATTGCAAGGAGCTGCAGGCTGTCGCTGCTGCACACGCAGTACATCGCGCCGCCGTTGCCATTCTGCGCTACGGCGGTGACGGTCCATGACATCCTGTTCGAGTCGCATCCGCAATACTTTGAGCGTTCATTTGTCATGCGCTCTAGACTTCTCGTTCCCTTTTCGGTCCGACGCAGTGCTGCGATATTTGCCGTGAGTGAATTTTCGCGGAAGCAGATCTGCGAAACATATTCGATTCCGATGAAGAGAGTGCATACCATCCCGAATGGCGTTGACCGAGTGCGCTTTTCACCGGGGAATGCCGGCCGAGACGAAGTGCGAGCACTTGGGCTGAAGTCCGGGAACTACTTCCTTTCCGTTGGCCGATTGGAACCCCGCAAGAATCATGCAACGCTTTTGCGCGCATGGGCCCAGCTTCCACAACCTAGACCATGCCTGGTGATCGTGGGGCAGCGTCACTTCCAATACAAAGAAGCGTTTGAGGTGATTCACGCGTTGCATCTGGAATCGGACGTTGTGCTGTTAGAGGAAGTTTCGGACGTGCAATTGCCTGCCGTTTATCGCCATGCAAAAGGATTCATCTATTGCAGCTGGGCCGAGGGGTTCGGCATGCCGGTGCTCGAGGCTATGTCTTCGGGCGTACCTGTGATTTCCTCGTCCAATACCGCATTGTCTGAAGTGTGCGCGGCCGCTGCCCTCGGCATCGATCCTCGAAACTTAAATGAGATCGCCGACGCGGTCCGATCCGTGGACCAGGAGGCCGAATTGCGCCAGGATCTGATTCGCCGTGGCTTTGAGCGCGCTGCGCAATTCACATGGGATCGCTCCGCACAGATTGTGCGCAATGTTTATCGAGAGTATTTTGGACTCTTGCCGCCGGCGCCTGCAGCATGAATGCAATACTCATATTGTGAGGCGCGCTTCGGCGGCATTTCTATGTTCGCGCTGTGAGGGTGTTTCGGAGTATCCGTAGCTTTGCGCTTGCTTCGGGATTTTCTTTGATCTTCTGCACTCCGGCAAGAACAAGGGCGACAAAGATTCCGATCAAGAATCCTGCACCCGTAGCAATCAGTACAATGAGCCAGCGCTTCGGGAAGGATCGTCGTTCGGGGACAACCGCGGGATCGACCACCTGAACAAGCGCGCCCTCCTTCGCTTCGTCCAGTTTGGCCAACTCGAACTGGCGAGCGAGGATTTCGAAAATGGTTTCGTAATACTTCACATCGCGCACCTTGCGGACGTATTCCATGCCTGCATCGGTCATCTGGCCCTTTGAGGCGATGATATCCCCGGAGTTTTCGCCGCTTCCTCCCATTTTTGCCAATTGCGCCCGCATGCTATCCAATTCCTCCTGGGCCTCAACCAATTGCGCATTTTCTCCCGTGGCATAGGTTCGCATGCCTTGAATTTGCACTTCCTTGGCCGTGATCTGCGCGCGCAATTGTGCGGCCGATTCAATGAGCGCGCGGGCCTGACTGTCCAGCTGTATCAGCCCGGTTTTTTGCTCTGTTTCCTTGAGCGCTTCTTCAGAATTTGCGAGGTTTTGATTTGCGTCCTTGAGTTGCTGTTCGAAGAACACCCTTCGTTGCCCGGCCTCAGTGATAGCCATATTCTGAGACAAGTTGCGGAATTGCTCAACATAGCCGTTGGCCAAGTCAGCGGCGCGGCGCGGATCGCGATCGTCGACAGAGATATGGATCAAGCCGTCCTTGCCGCTACCGTCCACAGTGGCGTGGCTCTCGAATGCTTTACGCGCATCGGAGGCATAGTGCGCGTGATATTCACCCATCAGGCCGAAATGATTGACCATCGCATCCTCAACGGTGCGGCTTTTGAACATGGCCACATACATATCGTTAGGGTTCTTAATCAAGCTGCCGCCGCCGGCTAGCGATGCGGCCACGCCGCCCATGGATCCAAGTTGCGCGGCGAGTTGGCTGCTTAACGAAGAGTTCTGCTGCGGCGGCAGGAGCGTTACAGTAGCCGTATAGCGAATGGGAAGGATGAATGCAACTACGATAGCCAGAATCGCGATGCCTACGGTACACCAGAAGATAATTCGTTTCCGCTCACCCAGCACGATGAGGAGATCAAGCAGTGAGATCTCGTCTTTTCCCTTTGCGGCACGCGGAGTAGCGGGAGAGCTTGGGATAGCGTCAACCTGCTCGTTCAGATCGGAAACTGGGGTGTGCGTGGCCATCGGTTCCTACCGGATCTAACTGGAGCGTTGGACCTTCCTGAATTCTACAGGAGGCCCACTGGGCGGCTGCTATTGGATAACGCTCAACGATGCAGCGCCCAGCGCAAGTTGAGAGAACATCTGCGACCAGTTCATGATGCCGTATAGCACGGAGGGTTTGAAGGTTTTTTCCGGGACAACGATGGTATCGCCCGGATAGACACGCAGGTCGTTGAATTCATCCCCCCACGGTCCCTTGCTCATGCTGCGAGTGAGAACCTCACCGTCGGCGCGGATAACAAATTCGTGGCCACGATCAGCATCCTTATTCGCGCCACCGGCCTCTCGCAAATATGTGCCGACTCGCGAGCGCGCCTGGTAGACAAATGAGTTCTGGTTGTAGACCGAGCCAACCACATTTACCGTGTCTGGAGTGTGCGGGACAATAAATCGATCGCCGTTTTCCAAAGAGATATCGGGCAGGCTGTTAAGCTGGCTGTTGTCAGGCCGCAGGGTCAACACGATCCGTCCAGTGGCGCGAATCTGCCGCAGGGCGGCCAGAAGGTTTTGTTCGCTGACCTGAGCCGCAGAACTGCTGGCCAAAGTCTGGGCCGAAGCGGTCGGCGACGATGCCAGCTCAACCGTACCCCGTTGAATATTGAGTGCCAGATTCTGCACATATTCGTCAATCCTGGCCTGCTGTAAGGCTCGCGTCGATAAACGCGTGAAATCCGAGCCGTAGAGGTAGGCATTGGATGTTAGCCCTCCAGCGCGTTCCACCAGGTGGCGCAAACTTTCGCCGGGCTGAGCGGAATAGATGCCAGCATGCACAAATTCCCCTTCGAGCCGGACCAACTTCGTTTGCTCGGCCACGGGTACGCTGATATCCGCCTCGGAAAAGACGGAAACTACGTCACCGGGTCTCAATTCCAAGTCTTGCGAAGCGTCGTGTAGTAAAACCAGTTTTCCCAGATCGAAGGGCAGCAACTCGGTTTTCAGAGTTTCGGGATTTATTCGCTGGATGACTGCGTAATCCCAATCGATCTCCGGAGCGGTCAGAGTCACGTCGGTACGCTGCACTCTGGTTGTTGCCTGGTCCCGACCTGCCGATTCCTGCACAGCTAGTGGGGCACTGCCTGCCTGCTGTTGTGCGCTGAGAGGCTGGTTTTGCATCGGTCCCGGCTCGTTTTGCTGCGTTCCATACTGGTACTGGTACTGGTTCTGGTTCTGGTTCGCAAACTGATCCTGGCCGACAGCGAACTGATCTTGCGGAATACCGTATGGATTCTGCAAATCGTACTGGTTCTGTTGCGCACCGGTTTGTTGACCTTGAGTTCTGGGTAAATTGGTTGTGTTTTGCGGACGTTGCGGTATTTGCGAGAGCGCAATCGGGTGGTCATCGGCGGGCTGCTGAAGCGTGGAGAATCCCGGAATAGGTTCAAATTCCGGAGCAGGAAGCCCGAGCTGTGCACGCCGCCACCAGTAATTCCGGGTAAGGAGCGAGTCCTTGTCAGGAATGAGTTCGCTGAGGCGCATGCCCTCATGCCAGGCGAATCGTCCCGGATTCGTGGTATTCCCCCTGAGGCTTACTGTTTTCTCGTATTTGGGTACGATTGCGTATACGCGAACCAAGTCGCCGTCGGCCATGGTCGTCGCCAGGCCCGCCGCATCGTATGCAACTTCCATTGCATACCTATCGCGGTGCCGGTCGATTCGCTCAATCGAGACTCGCGCATCGGATGCTGTCCCGGAAACGCCCCCTGCATCGGCCAGAATGGCGGCCAGCGAATCCTGCGGCAGCGTCTCATAAATCGCGGGATTGCGCACGCTGCCAACGACCGCGACCTGGGGACCTACCGGGGGAATGAAGATTACGTCGCCCGACATCAGCTTGGCATCCTTCGTTTTATCGCCTTTAATCAGCAGGTCGTAAAGATCGAAGCGAGTGATTGTCGTTCCGCCGCGGCGCAATTCGATCGAACGTATTGAACCCTGCAAGGATGGGCCGCCGCTCGCGAATAATGCATCAACCAATGTGCTGAGTGAGCTGACCGTGTAGACACCCGCACGGCGTGCTTCTCCTGCCACATACACCTGAATGGAACGGATCTGCCCCATGTCGACAGTGAGATCGAAATTGCGGTAAACGCGTCCCACCGCTTCCCGCAAATGGGCATCCAAAGCTGAAAAGGTGAGACCCGCCACGTGTACCTGGCCGACTTGCGGGATATAGATCTCGCCCGAGCGGTCGACGGTCACATTAACCGGCAAAGTCACCTGTCCCCAGATGCGGATGCGTAACTCATCGCCTGGACCAATGATGTAATCAGGGGGTACGGGCGCCAAGTCTACCGGAGCAAACGTCGAAGGTGAATTGCGGAACAGGTTGGATCCATAGATGGGTAAAACCTGCCCGGTTGTGGAAGCCACGAATCGCTGAAACTCAGTGAGCGGCTCAGAAGGAAGCGGTGTTTGTTGTGCTTGCGACCGGCGTGCTAACCGTTCAATATCAGAATAACCAGACTGACGATTTCCGGCACTATTGGGATTTGCTAAAGAAGGATTTTCCGGGTAATTCGTTTGGGGATTTCCAGAGGGAAATCCATTTCCGCCGGTATTACCGGGCGGCATCTGCAATTGGGGGTTCTCGGGCGCCTGACTGGAACACTCCGACGTATTCGAAAGCAATGGGTCATTGCAGTCCTGGGGAGTCGGACTTTGCGCATACAAGGCGGTCGCAAGTGACCCAGCAAGAATGAAAACTGTGCATTGCCGGATGGTGGAAGCGCGGCCTCCATATCGAAAGCAGACACAGCTACTTATGCGGACTCCGTCTCTCCTTCCGCGATGGGGAGAATGCATATGTTACAAGTCTAGCACGATGTGTGAATTGCCCTCGAATCATACGATCCACATGTATCCGAGTAGTCAGATACCGTTCGGAAGAGGCTGCCGAGCGCATCGCAGCGGCGGGTTCCCGTGCAGAGTTAGTCCAGAATGAGCCTTTAAGTCAGCTGAGTCCAGGATCTCTTAGAGCAACTGCGGACTGGCACAATTCTGCCATTCTGATGGTCAGGAATCTTGTTTCCACAGGATTAACGCGCATCTAAGGTTGCTATGCGCGATTGGTATGGGCGCCGGAATTATATGAAGAGTTATACTGAAATCAACCAGTGGTCGCCACATAAGTGAGGCGGCAATTTAGCCAAACATGCGACCATGACCAAAGTCATAGGCACGGACGCAATTTCAAGATAGAATGAACATAGGTCTGGCCCCGGGCTTTTGCCGCTACCCCTTCAATCGCGCGGCATCAAGTTCATAACATTACGATTGTGATCAGAATCACATAAGTACATGCGCGAGTAGTGTAAATCTGTCATACTATTGCAAAGAAGCTTTGGTAGATTTCTCTCGGTTTAACCCTTGATTGGGGCGCGAAGTTCTGCCCGTTTGCGTTGTCTCGATATCACCCGGAAGAAAAAGAATGGCTCGCGAGTTGCAGTAAGCCACTTTGTATGAAGAAACGGTGAACTCACAAAATTCACCGCAACTCCGCCGGCAGTTTGGTGTCTGCAATTCTTAATCATTGCAACGAGACAAGTCACTACTCGACACATTGGGGGGCAGCTTGAGCACTGAACCACTTGGTCATCAAATACTTGATTCGTCAAATTTATCTGCTTTTTTAGCGAATAACGCTTTCGAAGAGACAGATTCCTTCAAAAGTCAGACACCATTTGGGACGGTAGACAGCAGGCGGCGGTCTGCGCAGCGCCAAATGGCGATCACCGAATTCTGGGGGCCGCGCCTCGTTTCAGCGCCGGCCCATTCTGAAGCACATTCGGTATGGAAAGAGTTGAGTTCGTGGTCGAGCTCGGGGACCAAGCGCATTTTTGACTGCGCATGTGTTCTGTTAGCACTGCCGGTGCTGCTCCCGATTATGCTGGCGACTGCATTAGCAGTGCGGCTTACGTCGCGGGGGCCGGTCCTGTTCTTGCAGGAGCGAATGGGCCGCGACGGCCAGACTTTTACAATTTTCAAATTTCGGACCATGGTCCACGTGGCCGATGCGGCGCATCATCCGATTACCACGTCTGACAATCAACGTTTTACCCTGATCGGCCCATTTCTGCGCCGTTGGAAGCTGGATGAAGTACCGCAGCTTATCAACGTGTTGTTTGGGGATATGAGCCTGGTTGGTCCGCGACCCAAGATGCAGCAACATGTGGTCTCCCACCTTCCCTGCCGCCCTGGAATCACAGGCTTGGCGACCATCGTTTTCGCCTGTGAGGAGACGGTTCTTGCGCGCATAGCCAAGGACCAGTTGGACTCGTACTACCACGCTGTGGTGCTGCCCACCAAGCGCCGGCTCGATGCTGAGTATATGGCGCGAGCCACCTTCCTCTCCGATCTCCGGCTCCTTATCAACAGTGTTCTCCGTCGCTGGGATGCTTCTGCATTAGATGAGTTCATCATTGCGGCGGCTTTTGAGGTTGACCGCTTGGCGATACCGTCAAAGGTGCCCGATCC
Organism: uncultured Occallatibacter sp.; assembly: GCA_964552975.1. Classification (GTDB taxonomy): domain Bacteria; phylum Acidobacteriota; class Terriglobia; order Terriglobales; family Acidobacteriaceae; genus Telmatobacter. The sequence goes on from CAZKJB010000018.1 coordinate 26,396, forward strand.
ATCGAGCGCTATCCAGCGTGTGCCCGCGCCGGCGAGGTCCAATCGCCCTGTGGAAGCCGAACGAGCTTCGGCGGTTTAATTGCACGTTGAAAATGAAAGGCCATCAGGGGCTATTAAGAGACCCTAGGGCGGCAGCTTCATTTCCCCCAGTGAATCCCGCCTTCAGATCCCCACAGCCTGTCAACTCCTGGGAATCAGCAGATTGGGCCGGAACAGGCGCATTATCGCGAACACGATCCACTGCATCACGAGCGCTCCGCAACAGTCAAGCAGCACATCCCAGGGCGTTCCGGTCCGATTGGGCAGGAAAGTTTGGTGGAATTCGTCGGCGCTGGCGGTAATCGCAGTTCCCAGGAGCGCCAGCATGGCGTCGACGTAAAACCGGGAGTGGGGCAGTGTCAGCCACCAAGCCCGGAGCCATGCCAGGCCCAACGCTCCATAGCCAAGAAAATGGCCAGTCTTGCGAATGATGTGATGGATGTAATCCCAGCGATCGTCGCTCACCGAGCCGAAGACCATCTCAAAGATCCAGCGAAAGGTATGAGAGGTGTGGTCCGCGCCGAAATACTTCGTGGATTCGCCCGTGACGAGGACAATACCAACGGCCACGGGCCACCAGGTGCTGATCCAGAAGCTGAGATCACGCCGGCTACTCGACATGATAGTTGGGCGCTTCGCGGGTGATGATCACGTCATGCACGTGACTCTCGCGCAAGCCCGCGCCGGAGATGCGGACGAACTTAGCCTTCTCCTGCAACTCGGCAACGCTGCCACATCCCAGGTAGCCCATTCCCGAGCGCAATCCGCCCACAAGCTGGAAGACCATTGCTTCCAGCGGTCCGCGGTACGGCACGCGGCCCTCGA
>CAZKJB010000019.1:0-26291 GCA_964552975.1 uncultured Occallatibacter sp.
CGGAAAATACGCGCAGGATGAAAATCGCGGTGAACGCGGCGCTGGCGGCGAGGTAGCCGGCAAAGGCGGTTAGAAATGCGCAGACAGACCATCCGATGATGGCAATGCCGTAGACGCGTTTGGATCCGAATCGGTCGAGCAGGCCGCCGGAGGGCAATTGTCCGAGCGCGTAGGCCCAGCCGAACGCGAAGAGCAGATAGCTCATCCGCTGGGCATTCAGGTTGATGTCCTTGGGCATCGACGTGACAGCTTGCGACAGAGCGGAACGGTCAGCGAAGCTGAAGCAGCTCACTATGAAGAGGATCGCAATGATGAAATAGCGAATCCGCGTTTCCCGCTCTTCGGCCAAGGTGATCCTCTCAGTACAAGGAATACAGTTGGAGTTTCTGGTTTGGTTTCACGGTTTCAGGGTGGTCGAACGACTCAGGACTCCTCGCTGAGGGATTGAATGAGCGCGCGGATGTAGCCGTAGCAGAAAGCGAATGACTGCAACGAGTCGGGGTCTGCTTGCGCCAGCGGCACGTGATCGGGCATGAGCATGTAAGGATATCCAACCTCCCTATACACCTTGATGGCCTTGACGAAATCGACGTCGCCTTCGTCGGGATAGACCTCGATGAAGTCGTTGCGATGGCCGCGAATGTTGCGGAAGTGCACGTTGAATATCTTTTTGCGAGTGCCGAAGTAACGGATGACGTCGAAGATTTGCGTGCCCGGATCTTCGAGGTCCTCAGAGATTGTTCCCTGGCAGAAGTTCAAACCATGATAGGCGCTCTCCTGGATGTTGATGAATTTCTTGAGGCCGTCGATGGTACCGAGCACGCGATTGATGCCCTGATAGCCTTCTGGCGGCACGCCGGGGTCCTGTGGATGGCAGGCCATGCGAACTTTGTACTCGTTGGCCACGGGGATGATGCGATCGAGGAAATAGGTGATGCGTTCCCAGAAGGCGTCGGCGTTGACTACACCTGCGCGAGTGAGCGGAGGATCAGGATGCGCCTCGGAGAGCTTGCACTGGTGATACATTGCGTCGCCGCGGCCCGGAACGCGGCCGGTGCGGAGAACGCCAAGAATGCTCATGTTGTACTTGATGCACGGAATGCCGGCCTGCGCGCAGTTGCGGATGTAAGTCTGCAGCTGCTCGATGTCGCGGTCGCGCTCCGGGCTTTGCGCGAGCATGATGGCCCCATGCTTTTCGTGGTCGATGTGGCTCGACGCGAGAAAGGGCGGATCGAGACAGTCGATGCTGATGCCGTACTTGGCTGCCATGTCCATCATGCGCTTGAGTTCATCGACGGTGGCATAGAGGCGGTCGCCCGCGATTTCAGGATAGCCGCAGATGTTGCCGACGCCGTAGCGGGCGAGGTACTTGAGGTGGGTATCGTTTGTGGGCGCGGTCTGGTCGCCCAGCTTCATCAACACAGGCAGCGCAGCAGGGGTGGCGCCTACGGATTTGGGCGTAGCGCCCGTTGCGGCCACGAGTCCAGCGGCTCCGCCGGCGGCCAGGAATTTTCTCCGGTTCAAGTCTCCCTCCAATCAGGTTGACCTCACTCTTGTATGCGAGCGACGGCGCCTCTGTAAAGTCGGGATGCGGATGAAATCGGCGCACCCGAACGAATGCTATGATTTCCCGCAGCGGATACGCATGGAAAAGTGGAAAGAAAAGCAAATGAGGAGCGATCGGAACGTCGACGCCGGCCAATCGCCACGGGTAACAGCGATGCGCGTTGTGCCGGTAGCGGGGCGCGACAGCATGCTGCTGAATTTAAGCGGAGCGCATGGGCCTTACTTCACGCGAAATTTGGTTCTGCTGACCGACGATGCAGGCAATACGGGCGTGGGCGAAGTTCCGGGCGGCGAAAAGATTCGCAAGGTATTGGAGGATGCCGCGCCGCTTGTGATTGGAAGCGAAACCGCGGCGTATTGTTTGACTCTTGATTTTGTGCAGCAGCGCTTCGGCGATCGCGATGCTTCCGGCCGTGGACAGCAGACCTTCGATCAGCGTGTGACCATCCATGCCTTGACTGCGATTGAGTCGGCGATGCTCGATCTGCTGGGGCAGTTCCGCGGGGTTCCTGTCGCCGCGCTGCTCGGCGATGGGGTACAGCGGACCAGCGTGCCCGTGCTTGGCTATTTATTCTTTGTCGGCGACAGCGGAGGGACGAACCTTGATTACCGGCGCGCAGGAGATTCGGCGAGCGGATGGTTTCGGCTGCGCGACGAAGAGGCGATATCAGCGGATGCAATTGTGCGGCTTGCAGAGGCGGCGAAGGCTCAATACGGATTTAACGACTTCAAATTGAAGGGCGGCGTGCTGGCGGGCGCCAAGGAGATGAAGGTTGTGGAGGCGCTTGCAGAGCGATTTCCCGAGGCGCGCATCACGCTCGATCCAAACGGCGCGTGGCGACTGAAGGAAGCGATCGAACTGTGCAAAGAAAAGCAGGATGTGCTGGCGTATGCCGAAGATCCGTGCGGCGCGGAGCAGGGTTTCTCGGGCCGCGAAATCATGGCGGAGTTTCGCGAGGCAACTGGCCTGCCGACAGCGACCAACATGATCGCAACCGATTGGCGCGAACTGCGGCATGCGATCGCACTGCACGCGGTTGACATTCCGCTCGCTGACCCGCACTTCTGGACAATGCAGGGTGCCGTGCGCGTGTCTGAGACTTGCCGTGACAACGGCCTCACGTGGGGATCGCACTCGAACAACCATTTCGACATTTCGCTGGCGATGGTGACGCACGTAGCGGCAGCTGCCGCTGGCAAGATCACGGCGATCGACACGCATTGGATCTGGCAGGACGGACAGCATTTGACGCGCAATCCTTTTGAGATTAAAGGCGGCAGAATCGAAGTGCCGAAACGGGCTGGGCTGGGAGTGGATCTGGATCTTGACGCAATCGAGAACGCGCACGAACTTTACAAGACGAAAGGGCTGGGCGCGCGGGATGATGCGATGGCGATGCAGTTCCTGATTCCCGGCTGGAAGTTCGACCCGAAGCGGCCGTGCCTGGTGCGATGACGCAGGGGGCGAAGGAACTAGGGACCAGGGACTAGGACTAGCGATTAGGAATAGAGCATAGAGAATCGAGAGCCGATTTGAGCCGGGACTACTATAGTTCCATGAATTCAAACGCGAAGCCCCGCTTGATCCGCGTTCATGACAATGACAACGTCGCCGTGATTGTGACCGAAGGCGGGCTGCCAGCAGCCACCCGCTTCGACAACGGCCTGGTGCTGGCGGAGGCAATTCCCGAAGCACACAAGGTTGCGCTTGCCGATCTGGCCGACGGCGATGCTATTGTGCGCTACGGGGTGACGATCGGGCACGCGAACCGGGCGATAGCGCGGGGCAGTTGGGTGCATGAGGGATTGATCACCGCGCCCGAGGCGCCGCCGCTCGCGGAGTGCCCGCTGGCGACTGCGACGCCCCAAGCGTTGCCACCGCTTGAGGGGTACACGTTTGAGGGTTACCGCAATCCAGACGGATCGGTGGGGACGAAGAACATTCTTGGCATCAGCACTACGGTGCAATGCGTGGCGCCGACGGTGGAGCACGCGGTGCGACGCATCCAGGCGGAGATTCTGCCGCGCTATCCGAATGTGGACGACGTGTTCGCCATTACGCATCCCTACGGTTGCGGCGTGGCGATCGATGCGCCCGGCGCGGCCATTCCCATCCGCACGCTGCGCAATCTTGCGCTGCATCCCAGCTTCGGCGGCGAGTTGATGGTGGTGAGCCTGGGCTGCGAAAAGCTACAGCCTGTGCGGATGATGAAGGCGAATGGGCTGCCGGTACTCGATGGTGAGTCTTCGGTGGCCGTGCTGCAGGACGCTCACGAAGGTTTTGGCGAGATGGTGGCAACGATCATGGCGCTCGCCGAAAAAAAGCTTAAGAGGCTCAATGAGCGGCGACGTGTTGCGTGCCCGGCATCCGATCTGCTGGTCGGGTTGCAATGCGGAGGATCAGATGCGTTTTCGGGCGCAACAGCGAATCCGGCAGTTGGATTCGCCGCCGACCTGCTGGTGCGCGCCGGCGCGACTGTGATGTTCAGTGAGGTGACGGAGGTGCGCGACGCGGCGCATCTGATTACGGCACGCGCGCAGACGCCGGAAATTGCGCGGGAGTTTGTGCGCGAGATGGCGTGGTACGACGAGTACCTGCGTGCGGGCGGGGCTGGACGCGAAGCGAATCCGACACCGGGCAACAAGCGGGGCGGGCTGGCGAATATCGTGGAGAAGGCGATGGGATCGGTCGCGAAGGCGGGGAGCACTGCGCTGATGGGCGTAGCTCCGCCGGGTGAACGCGTGACACAAAAGGGATTGGTTTTTGCGGCGACTCCGGCCAGCGACTTTATCTGCGGCACGCTGCAACTGGCCGCGGGGATGAACATGCACATCTTCACAACCGGCCGCGGCACGCCTTACGGACTAGCGATGGCACCAGTGATCAAGGTGGCTTCAAACAGCGGATTGGCCAGCCGCTGGCCCGACCTGATCGACGTGGATGCAGGAAGAATTGCGACGGCGGAAGCGACGGTTGAGGAAGTAGGCTGGGAGATTTTTCGCCTCATTCTGGAAGTGGCCAGCGGGAAGAAGAAAGTATGGGCCGACCACTGGGGCCTGCACAATGAGTTTGCGCTGTTCAATCCGGGGCCGGTGACGTAAAGGCAGTGGTCAGGGGTCAGGGGTCAGGGGTCAAGAACGCTGAGCGAGGCGCTGAAAAGCGGGATCAATGGCCTATGAACAAAGTCCCGTTCGTTGGGATCCGGAGCCCCTGGCGCACCCTGGAGAGAAGTTATCTAGCATGCACTATCGGCTCGCCGGCGATTTTGAGGTGGACTCTGTAAACGCTGGTGCTGGCGCAGATGTAGAGCGTCTTGTGGTCGGGTCCGCCCCAGGCCACGTTGCCAACTCGCTCAGGCATGACGATGGTTCCCAGCGGCTTGCCTTCCGGCGAAAAAATCCAAACCCCGCCTGGGCCTGCGCTGTAGATGTTGCCTTCCGTATCGACCTTCATGCCGTCGGGAGCTCCGACGCGCGGATCGGCCGTTGCGTCGTAGAGAAGCTTCGGTTCCGTCAGGGTGCCATCGGGCTGCACGCGATAGCGCATCCAGATCTTCTTGGGTTCGGAATTGTTGACGTAGAGATATTTTTCGTCGGGCGAAAAGGCGATGCCGTTGGGACGGGGAAGATCGCTTATGAGCAGTTGCAACTGATCGCGCACGGGAGGAGCGCCGGGCTTGTGATCGAGCGCGTTCGGAATGCGATAAACACCGTTGACCTGGAGCTGCTTTTCAGGATCGTTGTCTTTCTGCGTGCGCAGGCCGTACGGCGGATCGGTGAAGTAGAGCGAGCCGTCAGAGCGATAGACGAGATCGTTGGGGCTATTAAGCCGTTTGCCCTGATACGTGTCGGCGAGGATGGTCTGCGTGGCTTTGGGATCAAGCGACTCGAATCGGATGATATCGCGCTGCGCGTGGCCAGCGACCGTCAACCGGCCGCGCACGTCGAGCGTCATGCCATTGGTGCCAGGCTCTTTTCCATAGGCGTCGGAACCTTTGTAGCCGCTTGGCTGCAGAAAGATGCTGACGCCCTTGCCTGCAGTCCACCTGCGGATGCTGTTCGATGGAATCTCGGCGAAGAAGAGACCGCCGTCGGCCCACACCGGCCCCTCGGTCCATGTGAACCCCGTGGCAACGCGTTCAAGCGTGGCGCCAGCCGGGACGATGGCGTCAATTGAGGGATCGAGATGATCGACCTTGAGCGGCGTTGAGTCGGGCGCGCCAGCAGCGGCATATTTGCCAGTGAGAAAAACAAAAGGTAGCAACAACGCCGTGATTGCGAGCAGGCGAAGCGAATTTGCGAAAGGCATTCGGGTTTTCCTGAAGTGAGATTGAGTCGCCGGCGATGCTTGCGGCCATGGATGCTCAAAATGATCCGGACCTCGGCGCATTCATCTTTCGCTTGAGGGCGCCACTGTGTCAAGGAATGGCAGAGAACAAGCGCGGTAATCGGCAAAGAACAAACCCAACAGAACCAGAATTTGCGGCCTTGCGCAGGCGACCACGAGGGAGTTATCTTCGGGTCTGCGCGTTGCGTAAATTGCGCTGAAATTGCATCATTTATGGTGCAAGATGTGCGGGACGCATTCGATTCAAGGCAGAAATGGCAAAGAGCAAGGACAAAATGTTCGAAGTAGCCTGCCCGGATTGCGGGGCGATGCTCAAGATCGATGAGACCACCGGTCTGGTGGTGAGCCATACTTCAGCGCCGCGCAAGCGAATGTTTGAAGATCTGGAGACAGCGGCCAAGGCCATGCGTGAGCATGGTGAACGCACGGAGTCGATCTTCAGGCAGAGCGTGGATGCGGAGAAAAACAAGAAGGACTTGCTGGAGAAGAAATTTGAAGAGGCGATGCGCAAGGCAAAAGACGCGCCCGAGGGCAAGCCATTTCGCGAGATCGATTTGGATTGAAGGCAGCATTGCAGCCTGCAAGGGGACGGTTGGGGCTGCAATTTGAGAAAAGTTTGAGCGAAGCAAGTTTTCGCGAGATACTTGGAAGAGATTGAGGATTCCGGGCCTTGGAAACGGGACCTGGAACGCGAGGAGTCATTATGGTAGTTGTGCCGCTTTCAACGGGAGTGAACGAGTCGAGCGAGGCGCAGCGCGCCAAGACGGATAAGAATGCAGATTGGATTCGGTTTGCGGCGGCTGGTGCGCTTGCCGCGAGCGGTGTGCTTATGGTGTCTGGCAAACGCAAAGCAGGCCTGGTGACCGCCCTTTCCGGGACAGCCCTGGTGATGATCGATCAGCAGGACGCTGTGCGCGAATGGTGGAATAAGCTTCCCGGCTTCCTGCAGGAACTCCATGAGATGCTTGGCCGCGCCCAGGATTCGGTGGAAGATCTATCGACCCAGGGCAAGAGGCTGCGCAGCGTGCTGGGCAAATAAATAGAAATTCAGAAATGTCATTGCTTCGAGTCCCGCCAGAATCATTGCGGTGGACTCAGAGTTCCCCACCTAGTTTTTCCGCTCGACCAAGTAACGGGCGACGGCTTTTAGCCCGTCGGCGCGGCTACCGTACGGTTCAAGGGCTGCAAAGGCCTCTTCAATGAGCTGCGCGGCATCGCGGCGGCTTTGATCGATGCCGTAGACGGCCGGCCAAGTCGCTTTTTCGGTGGCCTCGTCTTTGCCTGCGGTCTTGCCCAATTGCGCCGAGTCTACGGTCATGTCGAGCACGTCGTCGACAATCTGGAATGCGAGGCCGGCCTTGCGTCCAAAGCGGTCGAGCCGCGCGGCGTCGTCGGCCGTTGCGCCCGCGAATATGCCTCCGGCCACCACGCTTACGCGGATCAATGCGCCGGTCTTGGCACGATGGATGGCTTCAACAAGTTCCGGAGTCGGCTTGAGGTGCTCGCTTTCAATGTCGAGCACCTGGCCGCCGATCATGCCGTCCACGGTACCGATTGCGTTGGCGATGAGGCCGATGATTTGCACGGTGGCTGCAGGCGGACATTCGAGCCCTGCCAGCACCTCGAAAGCGCGCGTCTGCAACGCGTCGCCGGCCAGGATGGCGATAGCCTCGCCGAACATAACGTGACAGGTGGCCTTGCCGCGCCGCAGGTCGTCGTTATCGAGAGCGGGCAGGTCATCGTGGATCAGCGAGTACGTATGGAGCATCTCGAGGGCCGCGCCGAGCCGCTCGATTCCCTTGGGGAGTTCGCCGGCAATCGTGACGCCCGCCTGATGAGCGAGCACAGGCCTAAGTCGCTTTCCCCCTGCAAAAACCGAGTGGCGCATGGCGCCGTGAATTGATGCAGGAACAGTGTCAACGCTGGGAATCAGGGACTCGAGCGCCTGGTCGGTGAGATCGGCACCCTCCTGGATCAGCGATTTTACGTCGGCAGCCATTTCTTTCATGTTAGACGAGGATCTTTCCGCCTGAGCTCAAGGAAACAGAGACACGTGAGCAAGAGCACGCTTACGGCGCTCAGCCAGCGTCCGGCGATGACGTCGTGTGAGGTTATCCAATCAACGGTGAGATCGACCTGGCCTTGCGAAACTGGCACGGCGATCAGGCCATCGTCGCGCCGCGGCAGAGGTTTGATTGGCTGTCCGTTGACCTTGACACTCCACGCCGGAAAACTGAGGAGGCGCAGAAGGAGATAGCCGGGTTGAGGGATTGAGACTTGAAATCTACGGTTCTCGGGCCCGGTAGCGCTGTCGTGAGCGGCGGAGAATATGGCAAGACAACCGGGTTGATTCGACGACCAGATGGGATTCGCGTCGGGGTCGTCAGGATCCGGTTTGCCAAGGGCAGTGGATGGATCGCTCACCAGGCAGGCATCGGGCAGGCCCCGCGCGATAACCGTGAGGTCAGCGTTGGGCGGCGCGTATTCGAACATCCCTTCAAAGCCCGCGCCAATGCGGTAGCCGGCGAGCGTAGAGGCTACAGTATCTTCCGGGTAGCAGACCTGGAAGAAGACGGTGGCAGCGATCCATGTGGACGCAAGGCAGCCGACAACGCAAGCGGCGACGACTGCAACGCGGAGGGTTCGGGCGGCCGGCCAGATTGCTGCAACAAGAAAGATCGCCATCGGCGCCTCGACTGCTTCAAGCCATCGCCAGGGATATTGCAGAAAGGGCATCTCAGGGAGCAGATGCCAAACGGGGCGCGAGATGGGAAAGAGAAGAAAGAGAACGACGATCGGGATCGCCGCCAAAGGTATCCACCAGCGGCTGGAACCGGTGTTTTTCTGGACGGGCAGCGTGCCGCGCCACCAACTGATGAGGACTCCGGCGAGAGCGATGGCGATCATGGAGATGCTGATGACCGAGGCCGTGTGGAGGACGACGTCGTGGAAGGCGAGCACCGGGTTGGCGTGGTGCGAAAACAGCCAGTTGTTTTCGAAGTTGTAGCCAGGATCTTCAGTTGCCTGCCGGATGTCGACCCAGTGCCTTTCGAGGGCAGCGGGAAGCCAGTAGATGCCGGCGAGGCCAAGGCCCAGCGCACCTGCAAGCGCGGCGCGCAGCAACGGAGCCCAGGTTTTGTTGACCGCTGCCGCGAGCAGCGCGACAGCGGCCAACAGATAACCCGCGATGACGCCGAGCGGAAGATTCGACAGCCAAGCGCAGGCCAGCATTACAGCAAGCGGAACCGTAGAGCCGTCGAATGCGCGACGCATAAGCGACGCGGAAGGATTGCGATCGCGCAGCACGAACAAAAGCAGCAATGGAAGCCAGACGCCGCCAGTAAATTCAGGAAACGCGGAGCGCTCGTAAGCAGTGAACAACGTGAAGCCGGAAAAGAGCGCGGCGCAGCCGGCGAGCGTGGCGGGAAGATCGCTGAGCGCCTGGAGAGCGAGCGCGCGTGTGGCGAGCCCAGTAGCGGCGAGACACAGAAACGTAAACGCGATGGGCGCAAACCACCAGGGGAAAATCAATCCCAGCGCGGCGCCCAACATCCATGTGAGTGGCGGATAGAAGACGAAGCGCGGCTCGCCGGCACCGTAGTTCGGGCTGGACGCCCAGTGCGGATAGAGAATCCCGTGATGCCAGGCATCGACGCAATCGAGCCAGGAGACGAGGTGGACATTGAAGTCGTGGCCGCAGGAGTTGCCGCGAATCAGTTGCGGTGCGGTTGCGAGGGAAGCGGCGAGCAAGATGAACGCCGGACCGAGATATTTCCCAAGTTTCAAAAGCGAGACCGGGGGCGGAGGCTTCTCGTTCGAACGAGCTTTCCCCGATCCCCGACGCCCGATCTCTGAGCCCGTTTTTTTCATGGAAGCAGGCGAAGCGTGTGGCTGGTTTGCGCCGCGACCGCTGCCGGAGTGAATGGAAGCGCAAAGGTAGTTCCTGCGTACCAGTCGTTCCACTGGTCTCGGAAGTAAGGGCTCAACGGATTCGCGCTTTCACCGAGCACGATGTTCTCTGTCGAGCCGTCTACATTGCTCCAGTCCATGGTGAACCGTTGCGAGGGGCCATGCGAACGAGTAACAGCCTTCACGGTAAGCTCATTGCCGCTGAGCGGCAATGGACCAACAATGGCTTTGCCGCCCACGATCGGCAAAAAGTGCGCCAGTGGATGCCCAAGATCGATGATGTGCCAGCTTCCGTAGGTCCACTCGGCCAGATCGCCGGGGGCCCGGCCGTCATCCATTCCCTTCTTTACCGCTGCGGTCAGCAGTTCATCCCAGTTCCTGTAATTCGCGGGGAGCCACTCGGGCTTGGCGTGCATCACAATTTCTTCTTCGGCAAAGTTCGACTCATTCCAGTGATAGTCGCCGGCGAGCTTGCCCAATTTCGGCTCGAGAATCAGCGGCCACAGGGCGGCGCGAGTGCGAGTGACGAGAGACGCGGCGACGGAATCGGTGGTGAGACGCCCATCCCAACTGCGCATCAGGTCTGCGGCCTGGCGCAGCCGGGCATCCGCGCTGGGTGTGTGGTCGATGGCGTAGGCAAAGCGATGACCCAACTCCTGATCGACTTCGCTGTAAATATCGTCTTGCACGGCAAGCATGTCGCTCGGCGTCAAATGGTCGCGGCCATCGAGCGATTTGTAGATGCGCTCGATGCGGTAGGGATCGGTCCACTCATCAGTTAGCTGGAACGGCGAACTGTCAGTGGTGACGCGCGAGTTGGCGGTGGCGAGAAAACCGGAGGGCGGATCGACCGCGTTGGGCATCTGGTTGAAGGGGATGTAGTCCTGCCATTCGTGCGTACTGTCGTGGATGGGCAAGGCCGAAAGACCTGCGGGCCGGAGCGGAACGCGGCCGACTGCGTGGTACGCAACGTGCCCCTGATCGTCGCTGTAGACGACATTCTGCGTCGGCCAGCACCATTCGGCGAGCGCGGCGGAAAACTCGGTCCAGTTCGACGCGACATCCATCTCGTAGAGCGGAATGGCGCGAAGCGAAGGATCGTAGAGCGTCCACTTCAGGGCGATAGGCTGGCTCTCGTTGGGCAGCATGGGATTGAGCAGCGGTCCATGCGCGGTCGACTGCACATCGAGAACGACATCCTTGCCGCCGCGCACGTGGATGACCTCGTGATCGACGATGAGCGGATGCCATTGAGCGTCGGTTCCTTCGTAGTTGCCCTTGCCGTCGAGCTTTTCGTAGTAGAGATCTTGAACGTCGCCCAGGAGAGCGGTGAATCCCCAGGCAACATGTTCGTTGTGGCCGGCAACGACAAGCGGCAGACCGGGTATCGTGACTCCAGCGGCATGGAAGCCGGGAGCGCGCAGATCGGCCGTGTACCAGATGTTCGGCACCGTGAGCTCGAGGTGCATGTCGTTCGAGAGCAGCGGCTTTCCGCTTGCGGTATGGCTGCTGGCAACGACCCAGTTATTCGATCCCGCGACGCAGCCGTCGCACGTTGGCTGTCCCAGGACCGCCATCAGTTCGCGCGAGCCCTGAAAAGATAATTCCGGCGAGGACGTGTTGCCCGGCACGGCGCGAGTTTCTGTGTTCTCCTCATCGTCTTCGTCGTTGCCCTTCTTTGCAGGCGGGGGCGCCGGCTGCGGCTGGCTCAAGTCAACGCGAATCCCGGTAGGGGGATGATCGCGCCATGAACCGACCGGGTAGAGATCGGATTCAAGCTTGGGGTCGTTGAGCTGGGCGGCAATGTGGGCGCGGGTGAGCTTGGTCGCGGCATGCATATCCAGCTCCTGCACCATCGAGAGCCCCACACTGATGGAATCGAAGCCACCCCAGGGCTGCGGGCGATACATCAAGAGACGGAACTCAATCGGGAGCGAATTCGATTGCTCGCACTGCGCAATGTAGAGATTGACGCCGCGGGCGTAGTCATCGAGGCGCGCCCGGTCGGCGGCCGGCAGGCTTTGGTAGAAACGCTGGGCGGTGAGGCGAATTTGCAGCACGCGCTGCGCCTTGTCGTATTTGCTGAGCGAAGGACCAAGGATCTCCGCGAGCTCGCCATTGGCGCTACGCCGAATGGTGTCCATTTGCCATAGGCGGTCCTGTGCGGTGATGTAGCCTTGAGCGACCAGCATATCGTCGACCGAGGCCGCGTCGATATGGGGTACGCCGTGAGAGTCACGTCGGACTGTGACGGGCGCGGAAAGGCCCTGCAAGCCTGGTCCGGCGGGATGTATTTCGCCATCAAGCTGGGGCAGAGCGGAGAGAGCGGCGGAGCGCAGCCAAAGAACGAAGACTCCAGCGGCGAGCAGCAGGAGAACGAACAGGCTGCCGCCGATCGAGAGGAGTATCCGCGGCCAGCGGCGTTTGCTTTGAGAGGGTGGGGGCATAGCGATCGCGGAAGCCCGATTGAATGAAGACGTATCGGCCATCGGTCAGCTACAGAATACGCTGCCGGATCAGCGATGCTGTGCGCAGGTTCAATGTGTGCGCGAAGGAATCGCGTAGGAAATGAAATGGGATCGTATGAACTTCTCAGCCGGCCAATTGCTCCGCCGCCAGCGGGTCAGGAGCTTGAAGCTTGCCACGGCCATAGAGCGCAAGCAGAGCCAGGAGCAAGATGAGGATGACGCCCAATACCAGCAGACTTCCTTCCGGGCCGTCAGAGCCGCCGCTCCACAGCGGATTGCCCGCCGGGCTCGCCGTTAAGTAATGCCCCGGTCCTCGCATCCCGCTGTCAGCAGTGCCGTAGAAGAAGGTTTCAGCCCAATCCCACGCTGCATGGCAGCCAATAGCCCACCAGGCTGAGCCGGTGAGGCGCACGCTCACGCAAAAGACGAAGCCGATGGCGCCGGCGGCAAAGACTCCGATCCAGTTTTCGCCGTTATTGTGGGTGTGATAGTAGCCGAAGATCGTGGACGTGACCCAGGCGGCCTGCCAGAATGCGCCAGTGGGCTGGGCAGCCTTTTGTTGGAGCAGGAGACAAGGAATGAAGCCGAGCGCGGCGATTGCATAAACTCCCCAGGCGCCATTTCCCCCGCCAGTCACAAAAAGATAGAGACAAACGGCGATGACAGCAGCCAGCGCCCACCAGAAATTAACACCTCGTGTGAGCGTGAAGAGCAAATAGCAGCGGAAGACCCCCTCCTCAAACGCACCCACGACAAGAAAGGCAGCACACCAGAGCGCGCCATATCGCAATGCTTGCGCGCCAGAGAGCGCCGCGGGACCGAAGCCGAGCCATCCGCCCCAGGCGAGTGTTCCTACGAGCAACGAGAGAGCCGCGAAGCCCGCGGCCATACCCGAGAGGAAACGCATCATGCGATGCGGACCGGCAAGATTGAAGCTCGAGACGCGGCGGCCTTCGACGAAGGCGATGATCACCGCGGCTCCGACCATTGAAATGAAGGGAATCGATTCCGCGATCAGCACGGAGGACGCCGAATCGTCACTCGTATCGCCGATAAGCCCTGCCGAATAAAAGATGGTTCCAAGTATGATCCGGAAGAGGCGGTAGATGCATGCGAAGAGGAGAATCGACCAGCCAGCGCGGAGACCGTGCGGTCCGATGAGTACCCAATCGAAGTCTCGGTGCTGCTCTCTGTGCGGCCGTATTCCGCCGGGAATTTGTGATGAGTCTTGGACAGGAGCGGAAGCGGCGGGCCGCTCTTCTTCGACTGGACGGTCGAATTCCGGCTCCATCGAGCCTCCTCTACGCGCGCGGAAGTTCGCATACCGGCAAAAGCCGGGCAAAGAGATACTTTACAGCAAAATCACTTGTCACTCTTTCGCCGGTGGCGCGAATCGCGCCGCGAAAAGCGCGGATCGATCAAGTAATCGAGAGACACCTGGAGCCCAAAGACACTTTGGAATCTGAAGACACTTTGGCCCCGGCAACTTTCGCGACCGGGGCCGAAAGAGAGTTGAGACCCTGAGCGACAGACTTAGTTTCCGTGATGCTCAGTTTGCTGACCGGCAACCTGCAGATAGTTCTTCACGCTGAAGACACCGGCAACGCCATTGGCGCGAATTCCGGCGGCATCTTTATCAGCTTCCGAGTCCACCTCGCCATAGAGCGCTACGTTGCCGTTCTGCACCGAGATACGAATCGGCTTGGCTGGGTCGATGGCGTACTTGTTAAGCGACGGGAAGCTGTAGACGGCGCGTGCCACTTGCAAGCGGAGCTGATCATCCATTGGCGAGACCGGATCGACGGCGACTTCGTCGACTACGTCTTTGACGCCCGGCATGGTGGCCGCCAAAGCCAGTGCGGAGTCCTTGCTGGGGTAGTCGAGGGCATGACCGCCAAGTGTTACGACTCCGTTCTGAACCTGCACCGAGACGGCGTCAAATACGTTGCCATACCCTACACGGTCGTAGGATAGCTTTTCCAAGAGCTTCTTCTGCAAGTCGCTATCGGAAACGCTGGGGCCGGCCACTTGAATTTCATTGCGGACGGCGACGACACCCTTCACTTTGTGCGTGGTCTTGTCTGCATCAGCCTTGTACTCATAGAGACTGACGGAGCCGCTCAGCGTGGCAACCCCATTGGCGTCCACATTCACCTGAATATCCTTAAATTGGGACTTATCCAGTTTGGAGCGCACGGCACTCGAGACGTCCTGCTGATCAGGGGCAGATGCCGCGCGAGATGCCTGCGGGAGCAAGAAAGTCGCCCCAGCCAACGCTAAAGAAACCACCAAGGCCTTGCGACGATTGAGATTCCAATTCATATTCGTTCCTCCGTTTTTCTGGTGAACGATAGCCTTTGAACCCTTGAAAACAGTGGGAAAAGATTCAGCCGGTCGCTCGTTCACCTAACCTCTGCGCATTGTTAGACACAGGGCGCGGGTAGAAGGTTGCGTGAAATCGGTGACATTATGAGGCGAAGCGGGAGCGGCGGGGCGTGGCTGAATCCCCGCCACCGACTAACTGCCTGACTGGACAATGGATTTAGCGATAACGGCGCGTAGCCTTGATGACCATGGAAAAGACGCCGGACTCGTCGCGGGCGACAACGAGGGAGACGTGACGGTTAATCGCCACTTCAGCCTGCAGTAATTGCTGGCTGGTTGTGTTTACGTCAGTAGCGTAAGTTAGCGTGACGTTACGGCCCAACTGTTCTTCGACGGTGATACGGGAGGTGGAGTTGCCGAACGCGCCGAGGTAGTTGGGGTCGACTTTCACTGACCCGGCACCGAAGAGCTTTTGTATGCGGTTGCTGACGGTGGCGTTGAGCGCTCCGCCGAGCAGCGCGTCGGTGGTGGGATTGGAGATGGTCTGCTCTTGCTGCTGGGTATAGAGACGCTGCTGGTTGGAGGTATGGCCGAGAGCAAGAAGGGAAACGACATCAGACTCGGGGAGCGGGGGATCGCTTCGGTAAGTGACGGCCAGCTTTTGCGGCGAACCGTGCAGGTCGAGGGAGATGTCGTAATCCTCAACGTGAGCCGTGGCGCTCAGGTCGATGTTGGGTTCGATGCGGATTGGATTCGTGAAGGTGACTTCGCCGCGCTCGAGATCGTAGCGGGTTCCGGCGATCATTGCGCTTCCCTGGGTAACGGAGACCCGGCCAAGGAGCGAGGGCGAGGCCAGCGTGCCGCGGAGGCGCAAATCCACGTCGCCAACCAACTCGGCAAAGGCATTCTGGAAGCTCAACTGCGGCGATGAAACGATGCGCACGTCGAGGCGGACATGGTTTGAAGGAGCGTCGGGGGATGCAATGGTCTGGACGGAGGCGTTTGCCTGGGCAGCAAGAGCAGCGAGGTCGAGGTCGGGGCTGGTGGCAAAGCGAGTGATCATCACGTTGCCGCTGAGTTGCAAGTTGTCCTGCGAGCCCTGCAACTGCAGCCTGGCATCGGCGAGCGAACTTACTCCCTGGGGATAGCGAATGCGGACTTGTTTGCCGGTAGCCGTCAAATCGGCGTAAATGCCGTGCTGATAGGCCAGGAAGCCGTCCACGCTCAGCAAGCCGCCGCCGCTCATCGCCGTGAGCGTTCTCACCGCGAGCCGGTTCTGGGTGAACTCCAGCGTGCCGTGCACCTGGCTCAGGCCATTGGGTACGTCTTCGAGAGAAAGCGCGCCATTCTGGATATCAACTCGTCCCTGCAATGCAGGATGTTGCAGCGGGCCGTGGGCTTCCACTTGAAAGGTCGTATCACCGCTCGCGGTCAGGTCGTTATCGAGGGTCTCGGCAAGCTTCAAATTGATTGAGCCGCTGGCGGCAATATCTAATTGCCGGTTTCCATTCAGTGAAAGG
This sequence comes from uncultured Occallatibacter sp., assembly GCA_964552975.1. GTDB lineage: Bacteria > Acidobacteriota > Terriglobia > Terriglobales > Acidobacteriaceae > Telmatobacter. The sequence goes on from CAZKJB010000019.1 coordinate 16,137, forward strand.
CTGCCTTCGGCATGCAGGTCAGTGTCTGCACCGGTCACATGCAGCGGGTCGAGCTGGATGCGATTGTTGACCAAGGTAGCGTGCGCGCCGCCTTGGCCCTCGAGCTTGACTCCGGAGATTGTCATAGCGATCTGCTCGAGGCGCGCATCGCCGCGAAGATGTTCAGGATGCGCGAGCGGCCCATCCAACGTGACCGTGCCCGCCAGCGCGGATTCGCCGCTGAAGGCTTCTAGATGCGCCATCTTGAACAAGGCGCCTACGTTGAATCGGGAAAACTCAAGTTGGGCATGGGTCGCATAGTCATTTTTGAGCTCTGTTTGGCCGCGCATGGAAAGGTCGGCTCCTTCCAGTTGCGTGGTTGCGTTGTAGACGAGATTGTGGGCGACCGTGTGCGCGGTAACATCGAGCGCGCCGAAAGGCTGCCCGGCAAGAACTACGTCGCTCACTGCGGCGTGGGCCTCCAGACGCGGGTCATCCATCGTGCCCGAACCATTCAACGAGAATCCGAGTTTGCCGGTCACGTCGAGATCGCGCTCGTGGACCCAGCCAACACGGGAAATCTGAATGCCATCTCCGCGCGCATCCAACTGGAAACTCCGGGACTGAGTTTCGTAGCTTCCTGAAGCGGAAAGGGTACCGCCGGCCTCGTTCAGAGTGGCCGCCGCGATTTTCAGTTCATGATTCTGGAGCGCGCCCTGAAGCCTGAGATGCGAGACGGCCTCGCCATAGAGGCTGGCATCTGCCATTTGCAGACTGCCGGAGGCGTCGGGCGAGCCGAGCGGCCCATCCGCCTGAATTCGAGCGTCGAATATGCCCGCTACCTGCAGGTTCTGGGCGGTTTCCGCGGCAAAGAACGGCTTAATTTCCGCGAAGTCGACGCCGGCGGCTTCTGCGTGAGCGTGAATGACAGAGTCGCCGTCGTATTGATAGGGTGGGCCCGACGATGCGTCGAGCGTGCCATTGAACTCAATCCTGCTTTTGCCGCGAAGCAGCTGCGCGTGCTGAATGGAGATCTGAGCCGGTGAATAGCTGCCCGTAGCCGCGACTGAATCCAGCCGCGCGAATTGCGGCTGACCCGAGTTGCTGCTCGCTGCCGGCATCTCAATCGCTAATTGAGTAGCCTTCAGGTCGCCAGCGATATGCGGTTTTACCAGGCTGCCGGTCCACGATCCGTGAAAATCGGCCTGCCCGCCGAGGGCCACCGGCAAAGCCGCAGTTCCCCTTCTGCCATTGCGCTCGAGCCCAAGATCGCGCAGGACGGTATCGAACTCCGCCAGGTTGCGAGATTGAAGATCAACAGCGAGCGCCGATGGGCGTGCGAGGGGATAAGCACCGAGGGCGCCATGCGCCTGCAACTCGCTGCCGGGCATGTGGAGCTCCAGTTTGCGCAGATCGACTCCACCGTTGCGCTGCGTGTATGTCGCATCGATCGTGCCGCTGGCCGGGGCTTCGCCAGCGGGCGCCTGCCTGGAAGGACTCAAGTCGACCTTGGCAGTGACTGCGACGGTGCGATCGTCGCCATTCGACCAAACCGCGGAACTCGGGCCGTTCAAGCGGGCGTCGATGCCAAGGCGCTTGAACGGCGGCGAGCCGACGATATCGAGAACCGTGTCGAGTGACACGTCTTTGAAGTTGGCCGTGACTTTGCCGTTGACTGGAATAGAAAAAGGCGCACCGCGAACGAGCACATTGCGGCCCGAGCTGAGGTCCTCGGAACGAATTGAAGCCGGTCTCGCGTTCAACCTGGTGGGGACTGGAAGCCACGATTCGAGCGCGACGGCGCCTTCAAGTTGCCCTCCCTGCCGCAAGCGGGCAACGATTTGCGTGATCAGCAGTTGCCTGGCATCGGCATGAACGCGCGCATCGAGGGTGATGCCGGTTGCCGTGACACCCGCGCCGAGATATGAGCCGCCGTCGACGTGCACGCCTCCATCAATATGAAATGTCCCGGACTGCCCACCGGCCGCGAGATCGAGGTGCGCAATGCCGTTGGGCGAGTCGCTATAACCGGTCAGCGGGTCGAGCAGTTGCATATCGAAATCCCCGAGGGCCCTGGCCTGCCAACGGGGATGAGTAAAGTCGTCAAGGACTCCCGTGACGTCAAGTTCGCGGTCCTTCGCTCCGGGAGCATGCGCAGTAATCCGCAAACTGCGTAAGGTGATTCGCGCGCGTTCGAGGTCAAGTGTGGCATGAACAGCACCTCTTACCGGCCCTCCGCCGCGAGGCACCTTGCGCGAGAGATTCAGGTCAGTGGATCCGGCCTCGATCTGGTAGAGCCCGCGGAAACCGGAAACGTAACGCATCACGAGCGATGCATCGCTGGCCTCAAAGTCAAGCGGGGCGTAACGATTCTTATTGTCGAAGGCAGCGGCGCGGTTATCGTAGTCGACGATTCCCTGTTCCACTGCGATGTGGCCGGCCTCGAGATCGAACAGAGTATCCTGCACCGATCTGCGGGAATTTTCCGGCTTGCGCGGGTGTGGCTGATTTGTCGATCCATCGGGATAAAAAATGAAATGCAGCCTCGGCCGCGAGATTTCGAGATCGCTCAGGCGGAATTGGGGGCTGAAGAAGTTGAAAACGCTTAACCGTATGCGAAGCTTGTCGATCTGCGCGTAGGGCACCTCGCCAGGGTCCTCGAGGCCATGAATCACAATGCCGTCCGCTTCGGCTTCAAGATGGAACAGACGCCAGCGAAAAGAGGCAACCTCAACCTTGCCGCCGGTGAGGTCCTCAATCGAGGCGACAAGGTGCTTTCGAACCACATTCTCAAATGCCCCGGAGCTGGCGATAAAATAGGCGCCCACGGCGAGGACCACTAACAGGACCAAAATGCCGGCCAAGGTAAGCGGGACATGACGCAGGAAGAATCGGCGCAAACGGCTGCGCATGCTCCTCCGTTCGGGTCGCGGCGAGCCAGCAGGAGTCCCCGTGATGGAGGGCGTCTCGCTCATGGACCTCCTCTCGCCGAGCTTTGCCGAATTTGATTGGTGCCGGGCGCGGGGGCAAGCGCGGGATCGAGGACCTCGACTTCACCCTCCTGGCGCAAATTGTCGAGCCAGCTGCTGAACAGGACATTGACCTGCCGCTGCAGCAGAATCTCCTGAATGCGCGGAGCCACCTGGTCGAGCGGCGGGATTGTATCGCCGGGCGCGTACTGCGGCAGAAGCACATCGTGGTAATACGAATCGATCTGTTGCGGTGAGATCTGGATGCCCTGGCGGAACCGTTGCTCAATGAAACGCAGAATTTCAAGCCGGTAGCGGAGATAAGCTTCGACTCGTTCGGGAGCCAACTCGTGCGACGACAGGAATGTCTTCCATCCGGAGTCTGATGCGCAGTTCTGGCGGACGCATTCGGGAAGTTGCTCGCGAATCTGGGCCAGGCGGGCGTCGACCTCTGCCTGCGACGGCTCGATGGTTTGCGCGTCTTCCTGGCGAATCTGCTGCTCGATGAGAGAGCGGCTGATCAACTGCTCCAATGCCCGTTGCGGGGTGAGCGGGCCTTGGCCGCCCTGGTTAGGATCCAGGACCGAAAGCCGGATTTCGTCGTCGAGATCACTGGCAAGAATCAAGTGACCGTTTACCACGGCTACCGCGCGGTCCAACAGAACAGAGGATTGAGCCGGAGGCGATGCCTGATTCTGATTCGATTGCGCCCGGCCCCGCCCCGTTGCAGCGAGCATTAGACACACGGCAAAAACGCAGATTTGCGTGAGCCTGCGCAGAACCTCGATCCGGATTGGACTTGATTTGCGCATCAGAAAGCCTGCCCCAAACTGAAAAAGAAATTGATGTGCGGAGCCTGGCCCACGTACGGCGCCTGGTAGGGTCCGTTTGGGGTCGCGGTCGAAATGGGAATTGAGTAGTTGACGTTGACCGGATAGATCGGTGGATTCAGGTTATAGCTGAAATCGAAGCGAATTGGACCAACAGGCGTGTGGTAACGCAAGCCAGCTCCAAGTGCATGAGAGAAGTCGTTGAAGCTGCACTGGCCCTGAATTCCCGTGGAGGTCGTGGGGCCATTTGGCACAGGGGGATTTTGGGGAGTGCCAGAAGTCAGATCGCGGCACTCATCGCTGTTCGGTTGGCGAACGCGCAGTGCACTGGCCCATGCGTCGCCCGCATTCGTGAAGACGTTGCCCATGTCGTGAAAGACCACAAAGCTAACCGTGTTGCCTAAGAAGGGCAACGTAGGCGGCGGCAGACGCAGCTCGGTGCTGTTAGTGAGCGATCCCGCGCCGCCAATCTGGTAGCCGGTTTCCGGATCGCGCGGGCCAGCCGCATTCTGAGAAAATCCGCGGAGCGAAACAGGGCCGCCTGCGAAAAGACGTTCGGGCAATGGAATCAGCTCGCTTGAACCGGATCCGAATGCACGAATCTGGCCGTAGCGGGTGTTCCGGGCTAAGACGAATTGGCCTTTGTCGAAGGCGTAGAAGCTCGAATTTGAAACATCGATACGGTTGAACTCAGCTTGTGCGCCCAAAAATCTGGCGGAGAGAAACTCCTGAAAGCTGGTGTAAGTGCCGCGGCGCGCATCGGTGGGCACATCACGCGTGTCGCGGATCCAGGTGAACGCGGGCCCGCCGACGCGTGTAGCGGTGGCGAGCTCAGAAATTTCGCCGGGGTAGACCTGCAAACTGCTGGCCGCCACTTTCACTCTGCGAAAATCGAGCTCATAGACGAAGGTATTGGCTCTGGAGAGCCAGGAGCTGGGGCGATTGAAGTTCTGAGTCAACCGGAACGCGGCTTCGAGCCGGGAAGCCACGTAAGTGGAAACGTCTTCGCTGTTGGCGTAGCCACCAGAGAAAGTGAAACCGAAGTTCTGGTCGCCTCCGAGGTGCGGCACCTGATACGTAATACCGACGCTTTGTTCGAGTAGTCCATATGTGCCCCGCAGCGAGGCCGACTGCTCGCGGCCAAACAACCCGTTGCGCGTGATGTCAGCAAGGCCGCGGGGGCTCACTCCGGTTTTCCCATTAGGAGAGCAGGCAACGCCGCGGGCGGTGTATCCCGCGCAATTGTTCTGCGGCTGTCCGGTTTGCGTCTCGAATCCAATGCCGTACGTCAGGGTCCATCGCCGCGCCTCCGCTGCCTGCAGCAGAACCGTCTTCTGCTGCTCGCTGCCGGCCGGATTTTGAACTGCCGCATTCACCTCGTTAAAGAGAGAAAACGTGTAGAGATTGCGCTGCGTCTCCGCCAGAGCAGCCTGGTTCAGCGGGTCTCCGGGATGCATGGTAATCGCCCGTGCAACCGTCTGAGGGCGCGTGAAATCAAGGCCCGTCAGGAGCACGTTGCGGACAAAGATCTGCTGCCCTTCGTCGATGTGGAAGACCACATCGACCTTGCTCGCATCGGAAGGCTCAGGCAGCTCAGTGACCGCGACGGCAGCCTGATCAAAACCGCGGCTGTAATACTGCGTAACCAGCGCGTCATGGTCGCCGGCGAGGTTTCGCGGCGAAAGCATCTGGCCTGGCAAGGTGTTCAGCAGTGGGATCAAATTCTCTGTGGGTATATGGTCGTTGCCCTCGATGCTCATCGTGCCCACATGGAGTTGCTGTCCTTCCGTCACGCGGTAGGTGACCGCGAGTGGGGCGACAGTGGCTGGAGCCGCCGAGCTTGCGGCAGATGCCGAAATGCCAGCAGCGGCTGTCTGCGGAGTGCTGGTTTCAGCGCTCACTTTGACATGGGAAAAGCCGTTGTTCTTATAGAGAGCTTCGAGAGAGCTAATATCGGCCGAGACAAGCGCCTGGCTATAAAGCCCGTGGCGATCGAGAATGTCGGCGGCATGCACGCCGATGAGATCCATAAGGGTCGGAGTATCAAAGTAGTGGTTTCCGGCGATCGTGACTTTTTCAACCCGGCGCCGCAATCCCAACTGCACCGTATAGTGGATGGTGACCTGATCGCTGCCCACGGATTGCCGAACGTGGTCGACTTTTGCGTCGAAGTAGCCCCGCCGCTGATATTCATCACGCAGGCGGCGGTTGCCTTCATTCAGAAGATCTTCGTCGACGCTGCCTTCCTGAAAGATGGGGATGAGCCGCTTGATGCGCTCCTGGTCAATGCCGGCACCTTCAACGACGACCTTGACCACGGGTCCGCGGTTTGCTGAAAAGTGATAGTCGATCGCCTTGGCTGCGGCGTCGTATTGCGCGGATTCCAAGCGGACATCGGCCTCGAGCCGATCCTGGCTCTGATACCGCTTGAGCACACCATCGAGGGCGCGATTCACCGTGTCGTGGTCCACGTTGGCGCCGGCTCGCAAGCGCGCATACCGGCGAAATTCATCCAGCTTCATGCCGGAGTCGCCGGTAAACGTGACTTTTCCGACGCGCGCGCGCGGTCCTGAGGCCACGCGAAACGAGATATCGGCGAGCTGTTGCTCAGGGTGCGGGGTCACAGTCTGGGCAATCGCGGATTCGTGATAGCCATTTTCTTCGAGCGTTTCGCGCATTTGCTGGACGGCACGAATCATTTTGGCTTGCGTCAGGCGCGTTCCGGCCTCGAGTTGGCTCGAGCGCTCGAGTTGAGTGTTCATGGTGGCTCCGGCGGCTCCGTCCACTCCGACAGTGCCAATGAACGTCCGCGGTGTCCCAAGAAAGGCCAGGGTTACGCCGTCGGCCCCGCGCGATGCCTCAACCTCCACAGTGTCGAAAAGTCCACTCGCATAGAGCTGTCGCAGACTCTTCTTCACGTTTTCGGCGGCCAGAGGCGCTCCCTCCTCCTGGGCAAGATGGCCGGTGAGCGGAGCCAACCGATCGTCAGGAAGACCCTGGATGGAGATGTGGCGCACCTGGAACCCTTCCCAGGCCACCATAGAATCATTCGCACCCAGGGAGCGCGGCGAATCGGCTGCCGGGTCTGGAATTGAAGAAGCGGGGCCGGCATCGGGCGCCACGCCCGGTGACTGGCACCAGACGGTGAGCGGCAGCCCGGCTGCGCAAAGGAGAGCGCAAGCGCGCAACATCCGGGTCCGGAATGAACGAGAGACGGGGCTCTGCGGTTCAGGATTCGATTTTTTATCTTTTTTAGCTATGATGAGCCGACAATTCACGCCAAAGGATTGAACCCTTATTTTCGGGCCCGGTCGCGGGGAACTGCGGTGAACGACCCCGGCGACGGAGGCCTGTCGCTGGAGGTTCGGGTGAGCGCCGTAACTTTCTTCCGGCTTAGTCCGCAAGAGCATATCGTATGGAAAAAATGCAGAAACCGCATCACAGTTCAAGGCAGGAGCCGTCCTGACCAGCTCGCGAAGGGCTCCGGCTTCCTTTGCTTTTTGTTCGCGCTCGGGCAACCATAACTGTATCCCCTTATACTAACGAGGAAGGAAGCGGCGGCAACCCGCTGAAGCTCAATTCTGTTCAGGTCCCCTTCAAGTCTGGCCCTCTTTGGTGGCGAGTCCACTCGAGGGATGCGAATCGGGGATAGAAGCAACCCCGGTTTTTCGATCACGCACCAGCATCCGTTTCTAGAGTGATCGCTTAGGAGACTATGCCCGACTCCCCAACCCCAACACGAGATTCCAATCGCACTCGAGCCGGCGGCGCCAAAGACGCTCCGGCGGCGCCTGCAACGGGTCTGTCTGGACTGGCAAGCTCCCCCAGCACCGTGGCAGCAGACGTTCTCGCTCGAGCCCAGGCCGGAGATCATCAGGCCTTCTCCCAACTCTATTCCCTGCACAAGAGACGAATCTACTCGCTTTGCCTGCGCATGGTTGGCAACATTGCGGAGGCTGAGGATTTGACGCAGGAGGCATTCCTGCAGCTCCATCGGAAGATCGCTACTTTTCGAGGGGATTCGGCCTTCTCAACCTGGCTACACAGACTGGCTGTGAACGTGGTGCTAATGCAACTGCGCAAGAAGGGCCTGTCGCTCATCTCGCTTGATGAAGCCATGGAGCCGACTCCCGAGGAGGGTCCAAGCCGCAGTTTTGGCGCGCCGGATCCTACCTTGTCGGGCACGATCGACCGTTTGGCGCTGGAACGAGCCGTGGCTGACTTGCCGGCAGGCTACCGGCTCATTTTTATCCTTCACGACGTTGAAGGTTTTGAGCATAATGAGATTGCTTCAATGCTGGAATGCTCGATCGGCAACAGCAAATCGCAGTTGCATAAGGCGCGCCTGAAGTTGCGCGATGCACTGCGGGCCCAAAATTGCGAGGAGGCGCGATCATGATCAGCGAACAGAGCAAGCTGCGATGCGCCGAATTCCAAGCTCAATTGCCCGAACTGATCGGTGCGGGCGAAGACGCCTCCGCCCATCCCCACGTGCAGAGCTGTGAGCTTTGCCGCGCCTTGCTGGCCGACCTGGAAACCATCGCTGAGGCAGCCCGGCAGCTGTTTCCGAGCGTCGAACCACCAGACAAGGTCTGGGATCAGATCGAATCGGCCATCAAGCGGGAGGAAGGCGACGGTAGCGAGCCCAGCGGAGCGCCTCAGCCTTAATAGCCTTCCGTTCAATGGCTCATCTGTTGGATTGACGCCTTGGGTGCGGCGCTTTTACGCTCGCGACATTCCGGCGGTCAGGGGGGTCCGTAGGCCTCACCTTCCGGCCATTTGCGCCGATACAAACCACGTTCGGTAATGTGCCGGCCGAGGCGGGAAGTGATCTTGGGCAATCGCGGTGCGGAGCTGGCGTCTTTGGGCATTCGAGCCTGGCGAGACGCCATGGGGGACACCAGCTAACCCATTTGGGAACAACGCCGAGAGCAGAGGCGTACTTCCGAGCACTGCAGGGAGCGTCTCAAAGGGTGCAGGGAAAGGCAAATTGTTGCAACTTTTCTCTTTGTGAGTAGTCTAAAGGTAGAAAAGTTGATATAGGGACACTCAATGCCAAACCAGCCAACAGTACCGAACGACTCCTCGACCGGGTTCACCCCCGGAACGCGGAGGATCCCCGTGTTGCCCGTCAGGGACACGGTTTTGTTTCCCCACGCAGTTTTGCCGCTGACGGTGGGCCGTGAAAGCTCTATCCAGTTGATTGAGTCGATGGGCGAGGAGCGCACGATTGTGGTCGTTGCGCAGCTTGATCCACGCCTAGACGCCCCCAAGCCGACCGACCTGCACAACGTGGGCACTCTGGCGACGGTGCACAAAGTTGTCCGGATGCCCAACCAGAGCCGCTTCGTCTTCACCGAGGGTGTGAGCCGGGTCCGCCTGGTGCGCTATACGCAATCTGATCCGTTCATGATCGCCGAGGTCGAGGCGCTTGAGGAGTTGGCTCCAGCGGCCAGCTCGGACATCGAAGCGCTGGCACGTAACGTGATCGGGCAGTTTCAGCAAATTGTCACCGAATCGGCGACTCTGTCTGACGAGCTGCGCACGATTGCGGCAAATATCGAAGAGCCATCCAGGTTGGTCGATTTTGTCGCTTCGTCTCTGCCTTTCCTGACAACCGACGACAAGCAGCAGTTGCTTGAGACGTCGAGCATTGTTGAAAGATTGGAGATGTTGAACAAGCTCCTGGCCAAGGAGATCGAGGTGCAGCAGTTGCGCGCCAAGATCCAGACCGAGGTGCAGGACCAGGTACAGCAATCGCAGCGCGACTACTACCTGCGCGAGCAACTCAAGGCTATCCAGAAGGAATTGGGAGAGCAGGACGAGGGCCAGCGCGATGTCGAAGACCTGCGCAAGAAGATCGACGAAGCGGGAATGCCCGAGGACGTGAGGAAGGAAGCTTTAAAAGAGCTGTCGCGTTTGCAGCGCATGTCTCCGATGGCGGCCGACTACTCGCTCACGCGGAATTACATTGAGTGGCTGGCAGTCCTGCCCTGGGCCAAGAGCTCGGGATCGAAGATCGACATCGCGAAGGCGCGGGAAATTCTGGATGAGGACCACTACGAACTCAAGAAGGTGAAGGATCGCATCCTCGATTACCTGAGCGTGCTGGAATTGAAGCCAGACATGAAGGGCCCGATCCTTTGCTTCGTTGGCCCTCCAGGCGTGGGTAAGACCAGCCTGGGCCGGTCCATTGCGCGCGCTCTGGGCCGCAAGTTCCAACGTGTCTCGCTGGGCGGCATGCACGACGAGGCGGAGATCCGCGGACACAGGCGGACCTATATCGGCGCTTTGCCGGGACAGATTATCCAGAGCATTCGCAGGGCGGAAACCAACGACCCGGTGATCATGCTGGATGAGGTGGACAAGCTGGGCCG
>CAZKJB010000020.1:0-26290 GCA_964552975.1 uncultured Occallatibacter sp.
CCGCCGACTACTTCGGGTCGAAGAATGTCGGGCCCATCTACGGCCTGATGCTCACAGCCTGGGGCTCGGCTAGCGCATTCGGACCGCTCCTCATCGCGCACGTGCGCCAGAGCAGCGGATCGTATACCAGCGGTCTTCATGTCATTGCATGCATCATGCTCGCATCGATGGTGCTGCCTATTCTCATCTCGCCACCCAGATCTGTCTCGGAAAAGGCTGCATTTGGAGATCGCACTGTGCCGCTGTCCGCTAAGTGACGAGTGAATGTCAGCCCTATGACACGGCGTCCGCGGGGCGACACGCCGCGTCTGTTCGGCTTCGCGGGCTTGCTGAAATCATGGAGCTTAGCAATAAGCGAGTTTGGAGCACGCATTGCAATCTGACATTCCGCCAGCCGATGGCACGAATGCTTCTATCGTCCGTCAGCGAGTGCAAGGAGGACTGTTATGAAGAATAAAGTTTTCTATCTGGTCGTGCTCATGGGGGGCCTTCTCATTGGCGGCGCGCGGAGGGTGCAAGCTCAGATCGCAGTAAGTGCAGAAGGTAAGATTCCGTTTCGATTCTATGCTGGTGGCAAAGAACTTCCATCTGGGAACTACACCATCCGCTCCGTCAATGCAACCGACGATAGCGCCCTGGAGATACAGAGTGCGGACGGCAAGGTAGCTGCACTGTTTGAAACAGAGCGATCTGATATCAGCGCCTCCATGACTGGGAATGAACTGATCTTCAATAAGGTTGGGGACAATTACTTTCTGTCCCAAGTTGTCGACGCTGATAAAGGCACCTATGCGGAGGTCGTCAATCCCGATCGCAGGGCAGACCACGATGCTGCCCAATACTCTACTGGTCGGAAGCACACATTCGCGTTCTTGCACGCCCTCTAACGCTGAGTAAGCGCCCCAGGGATCCCCAGAAAGCTGGCGGATCCCGGATGCCCCACTCATGCCCACCACGCATGAGCGGGGTGGTGAGGCCTTGAACTGAGTTTTCTGAGATGTGGGATCGCTGCTCCAGATTTGGGCGGCGTCGGCATTGTGATCCGCAATTCTACCTGGTGCGGCTGATCCAGCAGACCGGGCGGATTATTCGGTCCAATTGGCGATCAAGAACCATTATCCGCAGTAGCGGATTGACATATCGCTCTTGACGAATACACCTGGCGTTCGGCAGATAGATTGCAAGAAGTGGGCAGATGTTTGTCTGCAAGAGGAAACCAAACTTTCAGCAAGGAGGCTTCAATGAACACTATTCAGCGCAATATTTGTGCCGCCGCCAGGGCCTTCGTGGCCTTTATCTTTCTGGCCAACGGTCTTGGTATCATTCCGCAGACTATCCCTGCAAAAGAGCTCGCCGAGCATGGAACTCCTGAGGCTCTTGTGCCGTTACTCATGATGGCTGGCAGAACAATTGAGACCGTTGGCGGCTTCGGTTTGATTCTGGGTCTCTATCCCCGGATCGCGGCAATCGCTTTGATTGCCTTCCTCGTCCCTGCGACGCTCGTAGCCCATGACTTCTGGCATGTAGCGGGCACCCCCGCGTATTTCCCGGAACTTCTCCAATTCCTGAAAAACGCCGCGATGACCGGGGGCCTGCTGTTCATTATGACGACGCGGAACCAACCCACACTGTTCCCGCGTGGCGGCTCCCAGGAGTAAAAGCCAAAGTCTAGCATTCGTCACTAAATGTCGACCCTCCGACAGCTAATAGGACGAACACCCCGGCTCGCGTCCTATAGCGCTGTGATTCCAAATGAGAAGCCGAATGGCACCATTCGTGCTCTGGAACTGTTTAGGCGAAACCGTCTATATCGCAATGCCAATCAAGGCAAGAACTGCAGCGATCGCGGCGGCGGGAGCATAAGGGAATCTATGTGGATCGTAAAAGTTGCTCTGGACCGGCCGTATACATTTATCGTTCTCGCGCTGCTGATCCTAATTGCCGCGCCGGTGGTGATAATGCGTACGCCCACCGATATCTTCCCGAACATCAACATTCCAGTGGTCTCGATCGGCTGGACGTATACCGGCCTCAACCCCGAGGAGTTTGAGGGGCGCCTCACCGAGCCTTACGAGAAAGTCCTCACTACGCTGGTCGACAACATCCAGCACATTGAGTCCACGACCTATAACGGGACAGCTGTCGTCAAAGTCTTTCTCCAGCCCGGCGCGTCGCTCGATACTGCCAACGCGCAGGTCACGGCCGCGTCGCAATTTGAGTTACGCCAGCTGCCCCCCGGAACTCTTCCTCCGCAGATCATCAATTTTTCCGCCTCCAGCGTACCCATCCTGCAACTCGGAATCTCGGGCGATGGATTAAGCGAAGCGCAGCTCAATGACTACGCCACCAACTTTATCCGCACCCAGCTCATCACCGTGCCCGGCGCGGTGGTCCCGTCGCCCTACGGCGGCAAGCAGCGGCAGATTACCGTCAACATGAATCAGGCAGAGATGCAATCGAAGGACATCGCGCCGTCTGACGTGCTCAACGCCCTGGCCTTGCAGAGCGTTGTCATGCCTTCGGGTACCATCAAAGTCGGCCAGTCGGAATACGACGTCCGAGCCAACGGATCGCCCCGCACTGTCCAGGGGCTAGCGGATATCCCCGTCAGACAGGTTAACGGCACCACCGTTTACCTCCGCGATGTCGCCAGCGTCAGCGACGGCTTTCAGGTGCAGACCAACATCGTGCGCCAGGATGGACATCGGGGCGTACTGGTGTCGGTTCTGAAGAACGGTAACTCTTCAACGCTAGACGTCGTCAAAGGTATCCGCCGCATCCTGCCCCGTGTAGCAACCACCGTTCCTCCCCAACTGAAGATGACGCCTCTGTCCGATCAGAGCGTCTTCGTCCGCGCCGCCGTCAACGGGGTCATTCGCGAGGCCATCATCGCCGCCGGGCTTACCGCGATCATGATCCTGGTCTTCCTGGGTAGCTGGAGATCCACGCTGATCATCGCCATCTCCATTCCCCTGTCGATCCTCTCCTCGATCATCGTTCTCGGCCTGATCGGCGAGACCGTTAACACCATGACTCTGGGTGGTCTGGCGCTGGCTGTAGGCATTCTCGTCGACGATGCCACCGTCACCATCGAAAACATTGAACGCTATCTTGAGCACGGTAATCCGCTGCGCGAGGCCATTCTTGAAGGGGCATCACAGATATCAGTGCCGGCGCTGGTCTCGACCCTGTGCATCTGCATCGTCTTCCTGCCCATGTTTTTTCTCGGCGGGGTAGCCCGCTTCCTCTTCGTGCCACTGGCAGAGGCGGTCGTCTTCGCCATGCTCGCAAGTTACATCCTGAGCCGGACTCTGGTACCTACGCTCGCCATGTACCTGTTGCGCGCGAAGCAGCACGGCACCGCGGCGAAAGGATTGTTCGTCCGTTTTCAACGTAGCTTCGAGCGAGGCTTCGAACAGGTACGCGGCAAATATCACAACCTGTTGCAGAGCTTCGTTCGGCGCCGCCACCTCTTCATCCCTACCTTCCTCGGCCTCTGCGTGATCTTCTTCATCCTAGTGCCTTTCTTGGGAGAAGACTTCTTTCCCGACACCGACAGCGGCCAATTCATTCTCCACGTTCGCTCCCCTTCCGGCATGCGCATCGAAGAGACCGCGCGGCTGTTCGATCTGGTCGAAAACGAGATCCGCAAGGAGATACCTGCCGCGCAAATCGACAACATCCTCGACAATATTGGGCTGCCCTACAGCGGCATGAATACGCAGCACCTCACGAATGGGACGCTGGGTGCGGGCGACGGCGACATTCTGGTTACCCTCAAGCAGCACCACGGGCCTACCGCAAACTACGTCCGCGCACTGCGCGCTAATCTGCCGCGCCTCTTTCCCGAGGACACCTTCTATACGCTTCCGGCGGACATCACAACGCAGATCCTCAACTTTGGCTTGCCGGCGCCAATCGACATTCAGATTGAAGGCAACGATTTGGACGCCAGCAAGGCGCAGGCCGACAAACTGCTCGGCCAGCTCCGTCAGGTTCCCGGAATCGTCGATCTTCGTATCCAGCAGCCTTCCGACTATCCGACCTTCCAGGTCGGCGTCGATCGCACGAAGGCGGCGCAGGGCGGATATAGCGAGCATGATGTCGCTGCCAGCCTGCTCAATACGCTCAGCGGTAGCTTCCAACTCACGCCCATGTTTTTTCTCAACTGGAGCAACATGGTGAACTACAACGTCGTGGCGCAGACACCGCAGTACAAGATGGACACGATGGAGGACCTGGAAAACATTCCCATCAACCGCGCCACCAGCGGCGCCGCACCATCTTCTACGCCTGCGAATCCCGAGATCCTCAGCGACCTCGCCAGCGTGGACCGCGGACACGAACTCGAAGTAGTCAACCACTACAACATTCGCCGCGTCATGGATATCTACGCCAACGTGCAGGACCGCGACCTGGGCGCCGTAAGCAGTCAGATCACGAAGATACTCAATGCCAACACCAAATCCCTTCCGCGCGGCACCTTCGTCACCTTGAAGGGTCAGGTCGAGACCATGCGCAGTTCCTACACAGGTCTGCTCGGCGGCCTGGTCTTTTCCATCGTGCTGGTCTATCTGCTCATCGTCGTCAACTTCCAGAGCTGGGTCGATCCCTTCATCATCATCACCGCGCTGCCGGCGGCGCTGGCCGGCATTGTGCTGTTCCTCTTCCTCACCCACACCGCGCTCAGCGTGCCTGCGCTGATGGGCGCGATCATGTGCATGGGCGTGGCGACGGCCAACAGCATTCTGGTTGTCTCCTTTGCCAAAAGCCAGCTCCAGGAGCATGGCGACGCCATCCGCGCCGCAATCGAGGCCGGCACCACGCGCTTCCGCCCCGTCATCATGACCGCGTTGGCCATGACCATCGGCATGATTCCCATGGCCCTCGGCCTGGGCGACGGTGGAGAGCAGAATGCGCCGTTGGGCCGTGCGGTCATCGGCGGCCTGCTTTGCGCCACCATCGCCACTCTGCTCTTCGTTCCCACCGTCTTCGCATTGATTCACGGCAGGGAAAAGAGCAAATCGGCAGACAACAAGGAACACCTCGCGGAGGAATACGCATGAGCTCCAGCACCCAGATCCTTGACGCAGAGAAGAAGGCGACCCCGGTGGAGCAGGAAGCTCCGGCAGCCCCTGCCGCCGTCGTCCCCGCGTCCGCTGAGCCGGCGCAACCGGCTCCGCAGACTGAAAGCTCCGCCAGCGGCCGCATCATCGGCATTATCATTGCGGTTGTTCTCATCCTCGCGATTGCCTACGGGCTTCACATCCGTTCCGCAGGTGAGAAGAGATTGGCCAGCGTCACCGACGCTGCAGGAATCCTTTCGGTCACCGTCGTGCATCCCGTAGCCGGCTCTCAGGCTGGCGATCTGGCTCTTCCCGGCAACGTTGGAGCATTCACCGATACACCCATCTACTCGCGCACCAATGGCTATCTGAAGAAGTGGTACTTCGACATCGGCTCGCGTGTGCGCAAGGGCGATCTTCTCGCCGTAGTCGACACGCCCGAAGTCGACCAGCAGCTGAATCAATCCCGCGCCGAGTTGGAGCGCATGCAGGCCAACGCGGATCTCGCCGGTGTAACCAGCAACCGCTGGCAGGCCTTGCTCGCCAAGCACGCAGTCTCCCAGCAGGAAGCGGACCAGACCCGTAGCAACTACATCGCCGCACAGGCCGCGGTGGACGCCAGCAAGGCCAACGTGGCGCGACTGGAGCAGCTTCAGAGCTACGAGCGCATCCTCGCGCCCTTCGATGGTGTGATCACCGCGCGCAACACCGACATAGGCGATCTCATCGATGCCGGATCCAGTTCCAGCAATCCCCGCGAGCTCTTTCACCTCGATGCCGTCAACCGGCTGCGCGTTTTCGTTTCAATCCCCGAAGTTGACTCCAACTCGATCCACAACGGCGATCAGGCAACCCTGACGGAGGACTCTAATCCCGACCTCAAGATCGCTGGTACCATCGTGCGTAACTCCGACGCCATCTCCCAAGCCACCCGCACCCTCAACGTCGAAGTGGACGTCGACAACTCGAAAGGCGTGCTGCGTCCGGGTGCCTACGTCTTCGTACACTTCCACCTGCCCCCGATCGGGAACTCCGTCACCGTCCCTTCCAACACCCTGCTATTCCGCGCGGAAGGTCTTCGCGTCGGCGTCGTTCGCGACGGCCGCGTCCAGCTCGTTCCGGTCACCATCGGCCAGGACTTCGGCAATGCCGTAGAGATCACCTCGGGCCTCAGGCCCGCAGACGAGGTCATCCTCGATCCGTCCGACTCACTCGCCACCGGCATGCAAGTCCATCCGCAGTCCGCACCTGGTCGAGGTCAATCATGATCGCCGCAAGGCAAACATCGATCAGTGCCCGCACCTGCCGTTTGGTCACCCTTTCGCTCGCCGCGGCTTCGGGACTTGCGCTCTCTGGGTGCCGCGTCGGCCCAACCTACGTGCGTCCAACGGTTCCAATGGCGCCGGCATTCAAGGAGGCGCTGCCTCAGAGTTTCAAGAGCGAAGCTGGATGGAAGCCCGCGCAACCCAGCGACGCGAAACTGAAGGGCGACTGGTGGACGCTCTTCAACGACCCGCAGCTCAACACCCTGGAGGCGCAGATTGATCCAGCCAACCAAACACTGCAACAAGCGGAAGCGAACTTTCGCGCTGCGCGTGCCGCTGTGCGTTTCAACCGGGCATCAGAGGCACCGACCATCGGAGCCGCGCCCAGCGTCGGGGCCGTCCGATACTCGAACCATCAGCCATACCTCCTGTCGGTTCCGAACCCCAACAGCGGGGAAGGTGACTTCGAGCTCCCGTTTGATCTCAACTACGAGATCGACCTGTGGGGACGAGTTCGCCGTACCGTAGCTCAGGCGAACGAAATGGCGCAGGCCTCGGCTGCCGACCTGGAGACCTCCCGGCTCTCGCTGCATGCAGAGTTGGCGGTCGACTATTTCGATCTCCGTTCCGCCGATGCTCAGCGCAAGCTTCTCGATGACACCGTGACGGCCTACCAGAATGCCGTGCAACTCACGGAGGACCGGTACAACGGTGGCGCGTCCCCTCTCTCTGACGTCACCCAGGCGCGCACGCAACTACAAGCAGCGCTAGTGCAAGCCACCGACGTGGACATTCAGCGTGCTGCCTACGAGCATGCGATTGCTGTCCTCATAGGAGAACCCCCTGCTGCGCTCACCCTGGCGCGTGACCCAATAACCGTTGTTGCGCCAACTATTCCCACCATTCCCGGAGTGCTGCCGTCGCAATTGTTAGAACGTCGTCCTGACATCGCCTCCAGTGAGCGCAGCATGGCCGCGGCCAACGAACAGATCGGCATCGCCAAGGCAGCCTACTATCCCACGCTGTCGCTCTCCGGCTCTGCCGGCTTCCTGGGCACGTCCGCAGTCAACTGGTTTACGTGGCCGAGCCGCTTCTTCGCCGTCGGCCCCACCTTTTCTGAGACGCTGTACGATCACGGCCGCCGCCGCGCCACATCCGACATCGCCCTCTCGCAGTATGACGGCACCGTTGCCACATACCGACAGGCCACGCTCACCGCATTTCAGCAGGTCGAGGACAACTTGAACGCGTTGCATAACCTCGAGATCGAAGCCGGCCAGCAGCGCGACGCTACCGCCTCGGCACAGCAGTCGCTCGATCTCTTCGATGTCCGCTACGAAGATGGCGTCGACAACTACCTCCAGGTCATTACCTGGCAGACCGCCCTGCTTCAGAACCAGCGCAACGATATTGCCATCATCCAGCGCCGCTTCGAAGCTAGCGTACTGCTGGTCAAAGCACTCGGCGGCGGCTGGGATGCATCGCAGCTCCCGCGGCAACCTTGAAGGATACTTTGCTTCATCACGAACATCCCAACGCCAACCGAGGTCGGACGCCTTCCGTGTTCAAAGATTGGGCGTCGGTGGCTCGGCTAGAGTATTTAGCCAGAAACGGGGTTCGCTTTCTGAATCATCGTTTGTCGGGCATAGGCTAATTAATCGTTGGAACTGATGCAAATAGCGGAATAAGCCCCTCGATGAGAGTGGGATGAGTCAAGACGGCGTCGCGCAATGCGGTGTACGGTAGTCCCGCGATCATTGCGATTTGTAGTGCAGTGACTTGTGGGCTAAGTTGTCGACCCAGAATCAAGCTACCCACTGACGAGGACGAGACCGATCCCGCTCGACGATCTCGTTAATAATCTCGGGCAAATGACGATTAGATGCCCCTCCCTTTGGATAGAATACGTCGGCTGCTACGCCTCTGGGTACTCCGTTGCCCGAATATGCCCCACTCATCGCGATGACTCCGACCTCTGGAAAGCGACTCCGCACAACCGATAGCAATTCAAAGCCACTCATGGTCGGCATGTTCAGGTCTGAGATGAGTACATCTGGAAGCTCAGATTTCATTTCCGCTAGCGCTGCGAATCCGTCTGCCGCAGTCCGAACTGTATATCCGCAGTCGGCGAAGATATCCGCTAACGCACAGCGAAGGTTGTTGTCGTCATCCACAATCAGAATGCTTGCAAGTTTGTTCGACATGGCTTCGTGTTCCTCATCATGTGTTTCATTTGTCGCATCGTTCCCCTAAATCTGTGGGCTAACTATAGTCTGAGCAGCAGCTTCCACTAGAAGTGAGAATGCCTTCCCGATTCGAAGAGTACGTTCTACGTATGGACGATCCTGCGATCCTCGCCTCTTCAACTCAAGGCTCTGCGCAGAACGGCCTTAGCGCGTAACAAACGAGACTTGGCTGCTGCAATAGAGATACCTGTAACGCCGGCAGTCGTTTTTACGGAAAAATCGCCGAAATGATAGATCTCGACAACACATCGGAGCGAAGGACGCAGACGGGAAACAGCAAGCCTGAGACGCTCTGCCCTGCAGTTCGCCGCATAGAGTGTTTCAGTGTCCTGCGTTCGGTCAGCGATCTCCCATTTCTGCCAGCTCTCACCGTCCTTGAACTCCATAGCACTCTCCGGGTGAGCACGCTTTCTACGCAGAATCATGAGCGACGAGTTGATCGTAATACGTGTGAGCCAAGTCGAGAATTTAGCTTTGCCGCAAAAAGTGTGCAGGTGAGTATGGGCCTTCATCCAAACATCCTGGACCACGTCTTCCGCATCCTCTCGGTTTTTCGTGATCCTGTATGCCAGCCTGAATGTTGTATTCGAGTGTCGCTCCCACAGTTCCGCAAATGCCGGATGATCTCCTAGCTTGGCCGCAGCGACAAGTACCTCGTCGGTTGAAGCAGTAGTGAGGAGGTTCGTGGTTCGTTGGTCTTCTGCTCCGTATATATCCATGAGAAACCTCCCCGTGACTCCGTCGAACGCGCATTTCGAAGGAGCATAACGTTAGCCGCTATAACTGCACGAAGAATGCCAAAGTGAAAACCGAAGCGAGAGAGGCTCCGATACATTGATTTCTCAGTTCTTTCGCAGCTTCCCTGTCTTCTTACCGCTCGATACGTCTCGTTGATCATGAAAAACTTGCCGAAATGTTGGCATCGCGTCGCGGCACAGTGTCAGCCTCTTGGACACGCCCCGGCCTGCTTGCTGGGGAGCTTCTGCGGTATGATCGTTCACTCGGGAAGACCAGCTCTGGGACCACGACTCTGACGAACCAGGGGTGGGGCGAGCGATTGCCATCGTCTCCTCCAAATTCGGAATTCTCTGCTTCACTAGAAGTCGACTTTCGCCAGCGTGGCGCTCTGGAGGAAAGAAATGATTTGGAAGATCGCGATGTATGAGTTCAGTACTTTCCTCGGGGGCGCCGTACTCGCGCTCTGCGTTCTGCCAATGCCCGGCCAGACAGCCGATACCGGAGCAATTGCGGGCGCTGTGATCGACCCCAGTGGAGCGCTGGTGCCACGTGCTACAGTGGTCATCAACAGCCAGGGCACCGGAGAAGGGCGCGATCTCGCTACGGACGGCGGGGGGAGTTTCTCGGCCCAATTCCTGCCGCCCGGCAAATATGACCTTACGGTGCGCGCGACGGGATTCGAATCATTCATCTTGAATGGTGTTCAGGTTCGAATCACCGAGGTGAGCAGGGTGAAGATTCAACTCGCGCTGCGTGGTGCGAAGCAACAGATTAAGGTTAACGCCGCGCCGCCGCTTCTTCAGACCGAGAACGCCACTCTCGGACGAGTCATCGATCACGAAACCGTCGTCGACTTACCCCTCGTTGATCGCAACTTTACAGAGATCCTCGGCTTGACGGCCGGAACAAACACTAATATCGTGGACGCGACTCAACTGGGGGCCGGAAGCCAGGAGATCCGCGCCAACGGTTCGCGTAGCGGTGACAATAATTTCATGCTAAACGGCGTGGATGCGAACAGTTATAGCTCCAATATCACCGAGATCACTCCTTTCGGTGGAGCGGGTATCGCGATCCCTGCTCCGGATGCCATTCAGGAGTTTAAAGTCCAGACTGCGCTCTACGACGCGCAGTATGGGCGAGGAGCAGGTGCGAACGTAGACATCGAAACCATGTCCGGCACCGCGGATTTTCATGGCACCGCCTATTACTTCGGCCGTAATGAAGCACTAGACGCGAATAATTTCTTTGCCAACGCAACCGGTGTGCCAAGAGGAGAATTCCGGCGTTCGCAACCGGGGGGCACTTTAGGGGGGCCGACGCCTTGGTCAAAGAAGCGCACCTTTTTCTTTGTTTCGTATCAAGCCACAAGGGATGCGAATGCAGCATCCTTGAGCAGCAGTGTCAGCTCTCTGAGCCTTCCTCCTATACCTCAGGTCCGCACGCCGGCCTCGCTCGGTGCTGCATTTGGCGGCGAAACCGGGGCGTTCGGTGGTGCTGCGGTCGCCCCGGACGGTTCGAATATCAACCCGGTCGCCCTCAAGCTGCTGAAGGCGAAGAACGCCGATGGAACATATGTAATTCCGAGCCCTCAAGTGCCAAACAGCGGTGTCAACTACACGGCTGTCGTGCCGGGCCACTACAACGAAGACCAGTTCAATACAAACTTCGACTTCAATTTGCGCGCGGCAGATCGTCTGTCGGCGAAAGTATTTTACTCAAACTCTAACCAAGAAGTTCCTTTCTTCGGCGCCAGTGTGCCTGGATTTCCAGCGCTCCGTTCCTTTGAGAACCGGAATGTGGCCATAACCGAGACTCACATTTTCTCACCGCGAGTAATCAACCAATTCCGATTTGGCTTCTCTCGTCTTGCAGGTCAAAGCGTTGCCGGAGGGACACTCACAGATCGGGATGTGGGGATAGACCGCTTCAGCGACCCCCAAGAGGGTATCATTCCACAAACTGATGTTCTTGGGGCCTTTCAATTAGGCAATTCGGCACAAGACCAAAGCAAAACGGCCGGCAATAACTTTTACATTTCCGACGTCATATTCGTGACTCGGGGCAAGCACAATCTTCGCTTGGGCATAGAAACCTTCCGAAATCAGTTCAACCATCTAAGCGATTACACGGGCGGCACCATGACACTCCTGTCGTTCCCTGATTTCCTGCTCGGCTTGCCCGCCGGGCCCGTCAGCGCAGGAGGGAACGGCACATCGTTCTCAAACATTTTCTTCACAAGTGTGGCTGCTGGTATTCCCGATGCGGGGCAACGTGCAAGCGCCGCCGATTTCTTTGCGTCGGATGATTGGAAGGTTACTCCAACGCTAACTGTGAATCTTGGGGTTCGAGTCGAGGTCAACGGCCAATCAAGCGAAGTCAACGGTCATATCTCGAATTTCTTCCCCCCGTTTTACGTACCTCCTCCTATGGGTGGTTTCACGGCTCCCGCCACCTCCGGATTTGTTCTGCCTAGTAATTTTTCTGGCAACGCCCCCGAAGGATTTCCACATGAGAATTCAACCCTGCTGAATCACCCTGTGCAAACGCACCCAGAACCTCGCGTCGGATTCGCGTGGCAGCCCCTGTCTTCGAGTGACCTGGTTCTTCGAGGAGGATATGGCATTTACGCGAATCGAACCAGCTTTGAGGGGAATGGCTCACTATTAGCCCTTAACCCGCCGTTCGCGTTGAACGCCGTACTAAATGGCGCACCTAACGCAACCGCTAGCTTGGAGAGTCCCTTTCCAGGTTTGCCGCCGAGCTCTTCATTCCCAGATTTCGTAGGCACCATGCTACCGAGTCCACCGTTTATCGGGAGCAGCTTTCTCCGCAGCCCCATCATTACCGATCCTGACTTTGAGGAGTCTACCGTCCAGCAATATGACGTTGACCTGCAGTATCAATACAAGGGCTATGTCTCCTCAATCGGGTATGCCGGCGCGAAGGGGACTCACCTTGCCGTGGGCCGGAGCAATAATCAACCTCTGCTCGCCGGTCCCTCCGACCCTGTGAACGGACTCACAACCAACTCCACTGCTAATGCAGCTGAGCGGGTTCCTTTCGTCGGGTTGTCTCCGTTGCTCTACCGTCTCGAGAGCAGTGGGAATTCAATCTACAACTCATTACAGGCCACGCTGAAGAAAGACGTAAGTCATGGGTTTCAATTCCTGGCGGCCTACACGTTTTCCAAATCGATTGACGATGCGGGGGATAGTCTGGGTGCTGCTATCGCAGGCACATTCGGATTGCCAATCACGGGGCAAGTGGTTTACAACGATCAAGACAATGTCGCTGCTCAGCGCGGTGTGTCTGACTTTGATCGCACTCACCGGTTAGTTATCAGCGGTATGTGGAGCCTGCCCGGCCCCGACTACGCTAAAGGCGCTTTTGTTCATAAACTCGGAAATGGCTGGAGCATCTCAGGTGTCGGGACGCTGCAATCGGGACTACCGTTCAGCATCATGGACAGCGCAGCCGGTACGCTGTTTGGTCCCGCAACCATATACACCACAGGAAGCCTGGCTCCGGGTGCGACACCTTCCAATGCCGGCCGGAGTGGAAGTGCCAGTAGCCGGGTCAACCAATTCTTCAACACAAGAGTTTTTGTTCCCGCGCCGTTTGTTCCAGACGGGGGCCTGATTGACGGCAGATACCCGGTTTCTGGTGGAGGGACTATCTTCGGCAGTCTCGGAAGGAATATCCTCCGGGGGCCCGATCAACAGGATTTTGATGTCGCAGCAGTTAAGACCACATCTTTGACAGGCCGTGTAAAGCTGATCTTTCGGTGGGAGATCTTCAACCTTCTGAACAGGCCCAATTTTGCGAATCCATCTAACGATGTTTCGACCGCCAGTACCTTTGGCGTGATCAGCGCACTCACAGTGAATCCCCGAATTATGCAGTATGCCCTAAAGGTGGAATTCTAGCGCGTTGCGCCAACTTCTTCGACCACAAACCTATTGGGCAGCATTGGTCTTGACGTCCTCTTAGTCGTTTGTCAGCATTGAATACTCCTAGTGAGCGCCCGGCGACGAGGATGACCTCCATGGCAGAACCTTCTCGGTACATACTGGAGCCTCTCCGGAAGAGCCAGGACTTCACACTCTTCCGCGGTCGGCAGTACGACAACCAGCTTCCCGTCCTTGTGGTGGCGCCAGCGGCCGAACAACCTTCGTCTCAAAGTCTCCAGCGGCTCGAGCATGAATACTCCCTCGCCGCCGACCTTGAACCGGCATGGGCAACCAAGCCACTGAAGCTCGCCCGCCACGAAGGACGGACAATTCTCGTACTGAACGATCCTGGAGGTGAGCCACTGGATCTGGTCATTGAGCGCAAGCAGGGGCGACCACTCGATCTGACCCGCGTCTTGCAAATAGCTGTCGCCTTGGCGTCAGCACTCGGCCAGGTACATCGGCGCGGCCTTATACATAAGGACGTCAAACCTGGGAATGTACTCGTCAATGACGCCGGCAATGTCTGGCTCACCGGCTTCGGGATTGCGTCCCAGCTGCCGCACGAGCGCCAGGCGCCTACACCGCCGGAGATCATCGCGGGCACTCTCGCCTACATGGCGCCCGAGCAGACCGGCCGCATGAATCGCTCGATTGATACGCGCAGCGATCTATACTCTTTGGGCGTCACGCTGTACCAGACGCTTACGGGCAGGCTGCCGTTTGCCGCGACCGACCCGTTGGAGTGGGTTCACTGCCACATCGCGCGCCAACCGCCACCACTGAGCGATCATGCCGCAGTCCCGGAGCCGTTGTCTGCCATCATTATGAAGCTTCTCACCAAGAATGCCGAGGAGCGTTACCAGACTGCGTCTGGCCTTGAAGCCGATCTTCGGCGGTGCCTTGCGCAATGGCAATCGGATGGCCGCGTCGACGCGTTCCCGCTAGGCGCACGCGATGCATCGGACCGATTGCTGATCTCGGACAAGCTGTACGGGCGGGATGGGGAGATCGACTTAATATTCGCGGCCTTTGACCGGGTCGTGACCTACGGCACACCGGAACTTGTGCTCGTCTCTGGTTATTCCGGCATCGGCAAATCCTCCGTGGTGAATGAGCTGCAAAAGGGGCTCGTTCCGCTGCGCGGCCTATTCTCATCAGGCAAGTTCGATCAGTACAAGCGCGACATTCCATATGCGACGCTCGCACACGCCTTCCAAGCTCTGGTCCGTCAAATCCTGGTCAAGAGCGAAGCGGAAGTGGAACGTTGGCGAGGCTCCCTGCAGGAGGCGTTGAGCCCGAACGGCCAGCTTATCGTCAACCTCATTCCGGAGCTCGAGTTCATTATCGGGAAACAGCCGCTCGTTGCTGAGCTGCCGCCGCGAGATGCGCAGAACCGCTTCCAATTGGTCTTCCGGCGCTTCCTCGGAGCATTCGCCCGGAAGGAGCACCCGCTGGTGCTGTTCCTCGACGATCTGCAATGGACGGACACCTCAAGCATTGATCTTCTTGAGCACTTGGTCACGCACACTGATGTGCGGCATTTGCTGCTGGTCGGCGCTTATCGGGACAACGAAGTCGGTGCCGCGCACCCGCTCATGCGGACGCTCGAGACGATCCGCCAGACTGGAGCGCGGGTTGAGGAGATCAGTCTCCCTCCTCTCGGGCTTGGCGACGTTGGGGAACTCGTCTCCAATGCGCTGAATTGCACGCCGGAGCACGCGCTGTCCTTGACGCAATTGGTGCATCAGAAGACGGCGGGAAATCCATTCTTCGCGATCCAGTTCCTCAGATCGCTTGCCGAGGAAGGGCTGGTCAAGCGCGACCCGGATGCGGAAGGATGGGTTTGGAATTTGGCTCGGATTCGCGCGCACGGCTACACCGACAACATCGTAGATCTGATGGTCGAGAAGCTAAAGCGATTGTCCGGTAGCGCGCAGACCGCCCTACAGCAACTCGCCTGTCTCGGGAACGTGGCCGATATCGCGACACTGAGTATGGTCTTCGGACAATCCGAAGAGGATATCCACACTGCACTGCTGGATGCCGTCCGCGCCGGGTTAATCCTCCGTCTGGAGGGCTCCTATGCCTTCCTCCACGACCGCATTCAGGAGGCGGCGTACACCCTGATCCCCGAAGGGGACCGTGCGGGGGCACATCTTCGGATCGGCCGAGTGCTGTTGGCGACCATGTCGGAGGACCAGCTCGACGAGCATTTGTTCGATGTGGTGAATCAGCTAAATCGGGGCTCAGGACGGCTCGCAGACCAGAGCGAGAGGGAGGAATTCGCTGCATTCAACCTGCGTACCGGGCGAAGAGCGAGGGCTTCAGCGGCCTATGCGTCGGCGAGCACCTATTTTGCGTCAGGCATTGAGCTGTTAGATGGGCGGGACTGGAGCCGTCAGCATGAGTTGAAATTCAGATTGTCCCTCGAATTCGCGGAGTGCGAGCTTATCTGCGGTAGCCTGGAAAACGTCTCACAACTGATTGTGGAGTTGCTGCAGCACGCGGCTTCTGATATCGAGTTTGCGAACGCCTCCTGCCTGAAGGTCAATTTGCATGTGTTGGCGGGCGAACACCCCGTGGCAATCGATAGCGCGCTCACCTGCCTACGTCGATTTGGCATTGACCTACCGGCACACCCTACCCTCGAGCAAGTCCGGGCCGAATACGAGACGGTCTGGCAGACCCTCAATGGGCGTTCGATCGAGAGCCTGATCGATCTGCCACTGATGACCGATCCGAAGATACAGGCAGCGATGCAGGTGCTCTCAGTCCTTGCTGGCCCCGCCACATTTACCGATTTTCAGTTGTTTTGCCTGCTGGCGTGCCGAATGGTAAACGTCAGCATACAGCACGGGATGAGCGGCTCTTCCGCCTACGCCTATGCTAGCCTCGGGTCTGTCCTTGGGCCGAATTTTCACCGTTACCGCGATGGCTACCGCATGGCAAGGCTTGCTTGCGACCTAGTCGAGAAGCATGCCTTCACGGCCTACGACACCAAGGTCTACCATGCGATGGGGCTAGCTGCCTTCTGGACGGAGCCGCTCTCGAGCGTGATCGAACTCCGTCGGGAGACAACTCGCACCGCCGCTGAGAGATGCGATCTGACTTTTGCGTGCTACGGCATGCACCAATCCATCACCCATTTGCTGGCGCGGAACGATCCGCTCGATGCTGTGTGGCGCGAGTCAGAGATGGCGCTGGACTTCGCTCGGAAAGCCAAGTTCCGCGATGTCGTGGACCTCATCGGGAGCCAGCAACGCTTCATCGCGAGCTTGCAGGGTCGCGATGCGACCTTCTCTACCTTCAGCGACGAGCGATTCAACGAGGCGGCATTCGAAGCGCAAGTCACGGCCGGGCGGACGCCGACCGTGGCTTGCTTGCACTGGATTCGAAAACTCAAGGCGCGGTACCTCTCAGGCGACTACGCCGAGGCCCAGGCGGCCGCCGACAAGGCGAAGGCGCTGCTTCGGATCTCAACCGTACAGTTGCAGATGCTCGACTACTTTTACTATGCTGCGCTGACAGTGGCGACGCTCTATGAGGAAGCTTCTGCTGACGAGCAGATAGGTTGGCGCGAACTCCTGACGGCGCACCGGGAACAAATACGCGAGTGGGCCGAAAACTATCCTCCAACCTTTGCTGACAAACACGAATTGGTTTCGGCTGAAGTCGCGCGCATCGAAGGTCGGGACGCCGATGCCATGCGCCTGTACGAGAAGGCTATTCAATCCGCTCGCGAAAACGGCTTCGTCCAGAACGAGGGTGTCGCCCATGAAGTAGCAGCCAGGTTCTACGCAGCGCGCGGGGTGGAGAGCCACGCCCACAGGTGTCTGCGAGATGCGCGGCGATGCTATGACCACTGGGGCGCGTTCGGCAAGGTAAAGCAACTCGACGAGACTTACCCGCGCCTGCACGAGAAACACCTTACTTCATCTACTGCTTCTACCATCAGCGCACCGGTCCGGCAGTTGGACATCGAGACTGTCGTCAAAGCTTCACAGGCGCTCTCCAGCGAGATTGTCCTTGGTAAGCTGATCGAGACGCTCATGCGAATCGTGGTTGAGCATGCCGGGGCCGAACGTGGTCTGCTCATCCTTCTGCGCGGGGATGCGCCGCGCATCGAAGCAGAGGCAATCACGGGTGACGGCCGGCTCGAGATTACAGTTCGACATGACGACATTAGGCCAATGGATCTTCCCAACTCCGTGCTTCAATACGTGATTAGGACACAGGAGCGCGTGGTCCTGGATAATGCCTCGGCAGCGAACCTGTACTCGGAAGACGAGTATGTGCGGGCAAAGGGCGCTCGATCCCTCTTGTGTCTGCCCATTGTCAAACAAGTAAAGCTGATTGGCGCGCTCTATCTGGAGAACAACCTAACTCCACAAGCCTTCACGGCTGACCGGGTTGCGGTGCTGGAGATGCTCGCTTCACAAGCCGCAATTTCGATCGAGAACGCGACCCTCTTTTCTGATCTGCAACGCAGCGAGGCATACCTAGCTCAAGGACAGAGCGTCAGCCACACCGGAAGCTTCGGCTGGAGCGTTGTGAGCGGAGAGATTTACTGGTCGGAAGAGACCTACAAGGTCTTTGGGTATGATCGAGCGGCTAAACCCGCGTTGGAGTTAATATTTCAGCGAATTCACCCCGAGGACAGAGATCTGGTGCAGCAGGCTCTCGACCACGCAACCGATGAGAAGAAAGATTTTGATTTCGAGCATCGTTTGCTGATGCCGGATGGTTCGATCAAGCACCTCCACGTAGTCGGGCACGCGTTGAAGACTTTCTCGGCCGGCTTGGAATTTGTGGGCGCCGTAACAGACATTACTGACCGCAGACGTGCCGAGGCGGCCCTGCGCTGCAGCGAAGCGTACTTGGCTGAAGGGCAAAAATTAAGCCAGACGGGCACATGGGCATGCAATATTGCCACTCGAGAGATGATCCATTCATCCCCGGAACACCGTCAGTTGTTTGGTCTCGCTCCAGACCAGGTCGAAATACCCTCACTCGAGGAATTCTTTCAGCGCATTCATCCAGACGATCAAGGTCGGACCGCGGAAGATCTCGACAGGGCTATCAGCATGGGAGGAAATGTGGAGGCACATTTCCGAATAGTTCTTCCGGAGGGAACCACGAGATACATGTACGGAATAGGTCGCCCTCTCGTGAATCCGTCGGGCGACAGTGACGAGTTTGTGGGTGCCGTGACTGACATCACTGCAGCGAAACAGGCCGAAGAGTCATTGCGGCGGAGCGAGAGTTATCTAGCAGAAGCGCAGAGGCTCGCGCATATGGGGAGTGGAGTCTGGAGCGTGCCCGGATGGGATGCCTTATATCTCTCCGAGGAGTGGTATCGCATTTATGGCTTTGATCCGAAACAGGGCCTGTCAGCTTGGAAAGACCGGCTCCAGCGCCTGCATCCCGAAGATCGAGCCAAAGTGCAAGAGGCTAAAGATAGAGCAACCAGGGAAAAGTCAGATTACGAAGTGGATCACCGAATCGTTCTTCCGGATGGCACTGTTAAACACACCCATACGGTCGGCCATCCGGTTTTGAACTCCTCCGGGGATGTGGAGCAATTTGTGTGTACCATGATGGACGTCACCGCGGTAAAAGAGGCGGAGGACAAGATCAGGGAAAGCGAAGGAGAACTTCGACAGATTCTGGATTTCGCGCCACAGCATGTTGGGGTGCTGGGGCCTGATCGCGAGCGTCACTATGTAAACCAAGCGTCGCTCGAATATATCGGTCTTACCCTTGAGGAATGGCGGAGGGGCGAAAACCGCATGTCTGTGCATCCCGATGATTGGGAGCGCTTGATGAGCCAGACTCAAAATGATTTCTTACATGGCATTCCGCACGAAGCTGAAGTGCGTTTACTGAGAAAAGACGGGAAGTATCGATGGTTTCTCTTCCGTTATAGTCCACTGCGAGATGAACAAGGATATCTCAGGCGTTGGTATGTGGCTGGAACCGATATCGAGGATCGCAAGCAAGCTGAACAGCGGCTCCGCAACGAAAACGTCGCGCTGCGCGAAGAGATTGACAGGGCATCTATGTTCGAGGAGATCGTTGGAACTTCTCCCGCCCTCCGTGCGGTGCTCTCCGGTGTTTCCAGGGTTGCTCCCACCGACTCCACGGTTCTGATCACCGGCGAGACGGGGACAGGCAAAGAACTGATCGCGCGCGCGGTCCACAAGCGGTCGAAACGTTCCTCGCGGGCCTTTGTCAGTGTGAACTGCGCTGCCATTCCGCGCGATCTGATTGCGTCGGAATTATTCGGCCATGAAAAGGGCGCGTTTACGGGGGCAATTCAGCGACGATTAGGACGCTTTGAGTTAGCCGAAGGAGGCACGATCTTCCTCGATGAAATCGGGGAACTTCCTGCCGAGACCCAGATCGCGCTGTTGCGCGTTCTGCAGGAGCGCGAGTTTGAGCGTGTCGGTGGAACAGCATCCATCCGAACCAATGTTCGAGTGATTGCTGCCACCAATCGTGACCTGCAGGCGGCAATCGCTGGGAACACGTTTCGGAGCGACCTCTTTTACCGGCTCAATGTATTTCCGATCGAGGTGCCTCCTCTGCGGGAACGACGGGAGGACATCCCGGTGCTGGTTGCGTACTTCATCGACAGATACGCACGAAAATCCGGAAAGAGCATCCGCAGCGTAAGCAAAAAAAGCATGGAATTGCTTCTGTCGTACCCATGGCCGGGTAATATTCGCGAACTGCAGAATGTCATCGAGCGATCGGTGATCGTCTGCGACACAGAGAACTTCTCCGTGGATGAGAGTTGGCTATTGCGACAGCCTCTACGCAGCGAGCCGAAGAGCCAGCCCGAATTATCTCGAAAGCTTGCCAACAAGGAGAAAGAGTTGATTGAGGCTGCCTTGCGTGAAAGCGGAGGCAGAGTATCAGGACCCTCAGGTGCCGCGGTTCTCTTGGGTATTCCAGGCTCTACCTTGGACTCAAAGATCAGGTCGCTCAAAATCGACAAAAATCGCTTCAAGACTACGAATCCCTCGCCGGGGAACCTCTAAAAACACGACTGCCGGAATCCGAAAATTTCCGATTATCGAAAATTTACGAAACCCCGAAATCGTAAATGGCATTAAGTATCTTTATTTTCAATACTATAACATTGGCCCCTCGATTGCTTTCTTCCGTCATGTTAGCCAACAGGAGAAAGAAATAGCAGGAGACTTTGGATGCTGAAGGTCACGAGAACTCCGAATGGAGAGGTGGTTTTCAGGCTGAGCGGTCGGATGGACGCTGAAAACCTAGGCGAGTTGCAAGTGGTTCTCAGCGCGGAGGTCAGCGGTCGGAACATCGTCCTTGACTTGAAGGATCTGACGCTGGTGGATCAAGACGCTGTCATTTTTCTTCGGCGCTGCGAATCGAAGGGCATCCACCTCGTAGATTGCCCCGCATACATCCGCGAGTGGATCAACGGAGAACAGCAATGACACCGAGAGCACCAAGCTCTAGAGGGGCCGAGGCGGGAGTGGAAATTCGGGCAACGGAACACGGGGACAGGAAATCAACTGAGGAGGTGGAACCATGAACAGCGAATACACAGCGGTATCCGATCGACGTAGCGGAATCGCCTTCCCCTGTCTCAACGGTGATCTTGCCCCGGGCGACCAGTCGCCGGATCAGGGCAGCAGGGTAAACTCGAGACGCTTGACGTCTTACTTGTTCCCCGAGAAGTGCGGACGCGACCGCGAGGGGTTTGAAGGGATCGTCGGATCGAGCGCCGCGTTGATGGACGTGCTGGATCTCGTTCGCACGGTCGCGCCTACTGACTCCACAGTCCTGATCGAAGGAGAGACGGGGACCGGCAAGGAACTCATCGCAGGGGCTATCCATTCCCGCAGCAAACGCAGCGGACGTCCTTTTGTGAAACTGAACTGTGCTGCAATTCCATTAGGGCTGCTCGAGAGCGAGCTCTTCGGCCACGAAAGGGGCGCCTTTACTGGTGCGGTGGCTCGCAAAATCGGTCGCTTCGAGGCGGCCGACCAGGGCACCCTCTTTCTGGACGAGATAGGCGACATCCCGCTGGAATTACAAGCGAAATTGCTGCGAGTACTGCAGGAGGGAGAATTCGAGAGACTCGGCAGCAATCAGACCCAGCGGGTGAATGTGCGCGTCGTGGCTGCAACCCATGGGAACCTTCTGAATCTAGTCTCCGAGAAGCGGTTTCGCAGCGATCTTTACTACCGCCTCAACGTCTTTCCCATATCTGTGCCGCCTCTTCGCGATCGTGCAGAGGACATTTCTCTGCTGGTGACGTACTTTGTTGCCAAATACGCAAGAAAAATGCAAAAGCGCATCGAGGAGATACCGCCTGAGGCAATGAACGCACTCAGCGGTCATTCCTGGCCGGGAAATGTCCGGGAGTTGCAGAACATCATCGAGCGGAGCGTCATCTTGACCACTGGGAGGGCACTATGTCCCCGGCTCGACGGATTGACGCGGACGACGGAGAATGCCCTTCCGGAAGCCACCACGCTCGAAGATGCCGAGCGCAATCACATTCGCAAGACACTGAAACAGACAAACGGGGTTGTCGCGGGCTCGAACGGCGCGGCTGCTCGCTTGGGGGTAAAACGTTCCACCTTATATTTTCGTATGCACAAACTAGGAATCTCGCGCGCCAGCTTCTCTATTTGAGGCGATTGCCTCCGGATATCTGATATTTGGGGGCTGCCTATCAGCGTTGGTGGGGATTACGCGCAGGGCGTAAAGATCGCTCCAGGCAACCATGTGATTGCTCTCGTCCGTGGCTGGAGTTGGTTGTCAGACTGAGCAAGCGACCCCTGGTACCAGTACTTCCTGTTCGCGCAAGCTGTCGTGCAGTTCTAACTCCTGGATCGTGACTATTCGACGAATGTCCGTCGACCCACTTCTTTGCAACTGCTGCCCCAATTCTCGTAACATTCACCAGCTCTCGCCGCATTCGGTTTCGACACTAGCATTAGTCGAATACGAAGACCTGACGCGTACCAGCTGTACCTTTGCTGACCGCGGAGTATGCTTCTCGAGCTGTCTCTAACTCCCACTCGTGAACGTCCGCCGGGAACAATTTTCCCTCCTCGAAGCCAGTTTTTATGGAGTTCATTAGGCGGACAATCTTTTCCCCTTCGAGCTTGAAAGTGTCAATCCCGACCAGATGCAGTAGCTCGTGAAAGAAATCTGGAAGGTCGAAGGATACGCGTCCATCTCCGATGCTTGCCAGAGCTACTTGACGGCCACCCCGGCGAAGGCAGCGAAGACAGTCTTCGAAAAGCGGACCGCCCACAGCATCCAGGACGACATCGACACCTCCACCGCTCAGCGCTATTACTTGATCGGCCCAACTTGGCTGGTTGATATGAACCATAGGGACTGTGTCGCTAGATTCGCCGACCCGATCAGCACCGATCACCCTCGCTCCTCTCCATAGCGCAACCTGCGTGGCAGCGCGCCCAACGGCGCCGAGCGCGCCGGTGATCAGGACCTGTTCCCCGCTTTCAAGAGCTGCAGCTTCTACCAATCCCATCCACGCAGCCAAATAGGGAATGCCGCAAGCTGCTGCCTGCGCCATCGAAAGATGCTTCGGCTTCTCCGCAAGCCACGACGACGGAACCGCAATGAACTCAGCGTGCGCTCCGTCACGATCAACGCCGAAGCCGGCTCCGCTACCCCAAACCTCCTTGCCGTTACAAGCCCCAATGCTCACCACAGTTCCTGCGAAGTCGCGGCCAGGGACTCGCGGCAGCGTGGCTCGCATTCGGCCCTCCACATTCTTGACATCACTGGGATTAATGGACGCTGCGGCAACCCTAACCAGTACCTCTCCCGCTTTGGGAACTGGAACAGCAACGTCCTTGACCGATAACACGTCGGGGGGGCCAAATCTATCAAACTGCAGAGCTCGCATCGTACTCATCGAATTTGTTCCTTTGCACGTTGATTAGTGGTGGACGATGGTTCATAGTGTTGCTGCAGTCTCCAACAAGGAGCCGGGTTTCAGAACAATATGCTTGTACTCGAGGAAGTCCTCGATAACGGCCAACCCTCTCATGCGCCCTTGGCCGCTCTGCTTAAAGCCGCCCTCTTCAAACTGGTCATATAGCGTTCCCCAATCGTTGATCCAAACCGTTCCGCAATCCAGGGAATGCGCCACCCTGAGAGGGCGATCAATGTCACGCGACCAAATGCTGGCGCTGAGGCCATACTCGCTATCGTTGGCCAACGCAACAGCTTCAGCATCGGTCTCGAATACCTGAAGGGTCAGAACCGGTCCGAAGACTTCCTTCTGGACGATCGGGAGTGAAGAGTCGGAGACTTCAAGTAGAGTTGGCCGGTAGAACGATCCCTTTGCGAGCGGCATTTCGGTGATTGGACCGCCTCGCAAGAGCGGCTTCGCTCCGCCTGTAATTGCCTCCTCCACCGCGTTGTCGATCCGCGCAACGGCGGACTTGTCAATCACCGGGCCCATCTCGCTCAGAGGGTCGGAAGCTGGCCCCACCTTGACCGCACTCAAGCGCTTGATCAATTCAGCTCGAACATGCTCCGCGACCGCTTGCTGAACAAGCACGCGGCTCCCCGTCATGCAGAACTGGCCCGCAAACACAATCAGAGCTTCGACCACTTTCGCGAGGGCTGCCTCAACATCCGCATCTTCAAAGATAATCATGGGTGTCTTCCCACCCAGCTCAAGACCAAGCCGTTTCAAATGCTGTGCCGCGTTGGCGGAAATGGTTCGGCCCGTCACTGTGCTGCCGGTGAAGCTGATGACTGGTACGTCCGGTGAGGTCACAAGCACATTCCCAGCCTCGCGACCACCGATGAAGTTGTTCACCACGCCTTCTGGAAGCTCAGGAACATTGGCCATGACCTCGCTCATCAGACGGCTAGTCTGGGCCGCTTGTCCGGGCAACATGACGACCGCTGTTGTCCCTGCGGCAAGAGCGGGCGCCAGCGAGCGAATCACGAGTGCAACAGGTGAATTCCAAGGTGCAATGATCCCACTCACTCCTACCGCCTGGCGAGTTACCAAAGAGAGGTGGCCGGGCTCCACGCTCATCGCGCGCCCATAGTCGCTAAGTGCGAGGCCGGCGTTGTAACGTAAGCAGCGAGGAGCTGAGGACATTTCGAAGCGGGCCTGTGGCAGAGTCTTCCCATTTTCAACTGCGAGGACTTTAGCAATATCTTCGGAGCGCCTCTCAAACTCGTTCGCCATCGCATTCAGAACGCGGCTGCGGATCAGCCGGTCCTTTCTCCACGAACTCGCGCCGAATGCGAATAACGCCGCGTCGATCGCATGTTGGGCTTCGGCAGCTCCACCCGCCGCGTATTGTCCAATAACGTCCCCGCTGGCGGGATTGATGCTGTCATGGTGTTTGCCCCCATCGACCCAGCGTCCTCCGATCCAATGCATTGCGACTTGTCTTTCACTTGTCATAAGCTTTGCTCACTCCTCAACAGCCTGCCGCGACCCGCCGTTTGGGATCATAGCTAGGTGAAGTACCTCGGCCGCCGCACATTCCCTCGTCTTACATATTTGTGGTGGCGCTTTTCGAGCCGCCTTCTCTCGATCATGTAGTAGCGTTGTGTTTCGTTTTACCTCTGCCCCGTTTCTAGGTGGTTTGATCGCGAGCAGTCTATTGTGCCGCCTCCATCTGGATCGACGATGTGTGTTATGCAAGCTGATTTCCAAATCTCGGTGAGCCTCACCACATTGTTGTCGGCCGTTTGTTTTCTACTAAGTGACTGAGCCGGAAGCAGTCTCAGAGTCGATGACAGACAGAGGAAGATTGGTGAGTTCGCGGACAGACAGCTACTACGTTTACCCTCGCTCACTCGGCTGGGTGCTAGACCCGGTGGCTAGACCAAATGCGGACGTGAGAGCGTCAACATTTCGACACGGCTCAGACGAGTATCAAGAATGTCTACGATACGTGGATCCGGTCGCCCTCTGTGTTCCGGCCCTGACAACGCAGCTAGTCCAGTCAGATAGAAGAAGTACAACTCCCCGAGCACAATGGGTAATGTCTCTGGGATTTGGCGATCAGCTTGCATAAAGTGTGTTGCCGACTGCGGAGTAGGCCGGCGAGACGGCGCGTTTCAATGCGAATGGAACTCGCAGTCTTGCGGCTTCCGATTCGCCCGCAAAGTGCCACGGGATCAGGCGCAAAACGGACGTTACAGGGTGAAGGTATGGGAATCTTAGTCTGCAAGAACGGGCCGCAATGAAGATGACGAAATTGGCAGGCAAGCCCTCGGGGACGCGTAAGCCGTTTTGGTCGCTGCGACTGCTCACTCGGAGCGTCCTGTCCTTCGCTGTAGTCACTCTGGTGCTCGCGAGCTTCTTGAGCTCTTGTGCGCGGGCGCAACAGTCGCCTGCCCTTCCGGCTGTAAACCTCGGGGATACCAGCTTCCTCGACGCTATTGGCTTCCCCGGCTGGGTTGTCGAACTCATCGGTCAGGGCGTCCACGACAACAAGACCCTAAGTGACACCGGCCAGGTCATCCCCCAAATCACTGACGTCAACAGCGGAGCGTCGCTGCTCCACATCGCCTGGATAACCCCCCACCCGCGCATTCTCGGCGCCTGGTACGGGACGGAGATTGTACTTACCGGAGCCTATGTAGACACTGGCGGCCACGGCATCGGGCAGGGACTGGGCGATCTCACCTTCGCTCCCATCATCCTGCAGTGGCCCAAGCACTGGCTCTTCGGCATCCCTATCTACCAGCGCGCCGATCTCGTCATCGACGCCCCGCTCGGCCGCTACTCGCCCGACCGCTCCGTCAACATCGGCAACAATGCCTGGGCCCTCAATCCCTACTACGCGGTGACCATCCTTCCATTCAAGCGCATCGAGACCAGCTGGCGCATCCATTATCTTTGGGACGCCACCAACCACGCGCCTCCACTCGGCGAAAACGCCAACAACACTCAGGCCGGCCAGGCCATCCACTTCAACGCGACGGCCTCCTACGAGATCGTCAAGAATGTCTACGTCGGT
>CAZKJB010000021.1:0-25544 GCA_964552975.1 uncultured Occallatibacter sp.
CTCCCGCATGGACGAAGTCATCTTCGAGGAGTTCAAGGGCACCGGCAACATGGAGATTATTCTCGACCGCAAGCTCGTCGATAAGAGAGTATTTCCAGCCATCGACATCCAGCGCTCAGGCACGCGCAAGGAAGAGTTGCTCATTCCCAAAGAAGATCTGCAGCGCGTTTTCATCTTGCGCCGCGTCCTCAATCCGCTCTCGCCGGTTGAGGCCATGGAGTTGCTCATCAGCCGCCTTGAAAAGGTGCGCAACAACGCCGAGTTCCTCGCCAACATGAATCAGCTCTAAGCGGCGCAGATTTCCGGCCCGTCAAGCAAAGCAGGCCATGCTAAGGCTTGTCATCCTGAGTGGAGTTTGCAGCGTGTTCCGCGGCAGACAATCAATCGGATGTCATCCTGAGCGAAGTTTGCCGCGTGTTTTGCGGCAAACGCAGTCGAAGGACCTGCATCTGGGGCCGCCTGACCGTAGTCGAACGAGAATCTGCGTCGAAGGACCTGCATCTGGGAACGAAGGGTGCCCCATCCTGGCCGCTTCTTTGTACTTGTGGCTAGGGTGGGATAGCACGACCCTCCCAGACTGCCTCGGTGCCAGCCGCGAAAGCTAGCAGCTGCCTCTCTGATCCCCGACGCCTGACCCCCTGTCCTGTCATCCCGAGCGACCCCGAACACAGCGAGGGGGAGCCGAGGGACCTGCAGTTGCCTTTCCCTGCTTTGCAAGGGCATGACTTCAAGTCATGCCGAAAACCGCCCACCCTCCTTTGAAAAACCAGCACACGGCGAAGCCGCGAATCGAAGATCCCAGAACTCGACTCACGCCGAGAACGCAGCGCACCTTACGCGGAAATCCAGGGAGAAGGGCGGCCACTTCACGATCCAATGCGCTATTCTAGGAACGGATCACGCCCACAGTCGACAATACCGAGCATGCTAATCTAAGTTGTAATATAGTAACGTGTTATATATGTGTTATTTAAGCGGCATAAATGATTTTTAGTCTATAACCACTACTATCATGATGACAAGATCGGAGCGGGCGACTGGCCGCCTCACCGAAACACTTCACCGTTTATCGGCGTTCTGTCCAGCGTTCTGACGAGTTCCCAAAAGGCCGCAAAGACTGGCACAGGCGCGCGCTGGTTATGGTATCTACCCAAATAATAAAGGATTATGACGAAGATTGCCGAACTCCAGGCGAAGAGATGCACAAAGGAACGCGGCGCACCTCGGGCGGAAGTTCAGGAAGAAGAGCGGTCACTGCATGATCCACCAGACTATCGATGATAAACCGACATCTAATTTATACAATATCGACACGATTAGTCCGAAGCGCTACAAAATAGCTGTTGTAAATAATTTATATTATTATAGATACCAGCACAAATAGTCATAGAGTATAGCTACGATAGTATTTTCTGAGAACGATGAGGATTGCGACCAATCGTCTCACCGAGGCACTTCACCGTTTATCGGCGTTCTGTCCAGCGTTCTGACGAGTTCCCAAGAGGCCGCAAAGACGGCACAGGCGTGCGCTGGTTAAGGTATCTACTCTGATAATAAAAGGATTATTACGAAGATTGCCAAACTCCAGGCGGAAGAGGATGCACAAAGGAGCGCAGCGTGCCGCGGGCGGAAGCCCCGAGGGGCGGCAGGGAGCTTCGCCCCCTTCAACTATTATTGGAATCAACTTGCCCTTGACAGTTGCAATATCATCACATAGCATTGGAAATGGCGATTCGAATTCCTTGACCCGACGCTCGGAAGGAGATCCGTATGGATCCGAAATTTGTCAATGCAACCTCTAAGAGGCTAGCGCG
Source organism: uncultured Occallatibacter sp. (assembly GCA_964552975.1). Classification (GTDB taxonomy): domain Bacteria; phylum Acidobacteriota; class Terriglobia; order Terriglobales; family Acidobacteriaceae; genus Telmatobacter. The sequence goes on from CAZKJB010000021.1 coordinate 1,815, forward strand.
CCTTGAGGCGGCCGTCTTTGGTCCGAAGACGGTTCGCACTCCGACGGCGGCGCGCGACGCCGGTTCGGGCCCTACCGCAGGCCTTCGCATGCTGATAGCCCAGGGTTTCTTCAAGTCGAAACAGAATCTGGCGGGCACGAGGGCGGCACTTGAGAAACACGACTATCACTACAGTGTCCAAGCAGTGGATATGGCCCTAAAGCGGCTATCGAGAAGAGACGGGCCCCTGGTGGCGCTCAAAGAGGCGGGAAAGAAGGCGTATGCCAAAAGGAAATAGAGCGCCGCCGGAAGACCTCATACACAGCTTGGGGAAAATCAAAGCTCTTGCCGATCGATGCATCCTGCAGCTCCGAGACCAACCGAACCCCCCGCCGGGGCGAGAGCCGCGCGTTTCACGGGCCAGCGCCGGACACCCGCAATTCGACTTCGACTCACACATCCGGGCCTTCGTGAAGAAGCACGCGCGCGGGTTCGGTGGGCCGCAAAAGTTCGTCCTTCTGCTGGCGTGCATGTGCAAGGGGAAAGTTGGCACGGAAACTCGGCTGAATGCGATAGAGCAGCAATGGAACAGAATGACTTCGTCTTCCCTGCTCGGCGGGAAATTCAACCGCTTTTTCAGCAACAGCGCCAAGGAGCACGGGTGGGTCAACAGTCCAAGAAAGGGCTTCTACGTTCTTCGGCCTACTTGGATCCAGATCTTCAAAGAGGGTTAACCAAAATGGACTTCAAGAAAAACGCAAAGGCATTTCTGCTTGACCTGCCACTCTCTAAGATGACAGGCCATCAGAAGTTTCTAGCTCTTGCAGCCACGCTCTCAAAGGGAAAGGCGAATCTTGAAACCTCCACGAGCGAGATCAGAAGACGCTGGCTGAAGTCAGTCCTGGGCGTAAATTACAACCCAGCATTCTACGACCGAGCCCAAAGAGAAGGCTGGGTGGACTCCGTCGGTCAGAAGAAGGGGACGTTTTGCGTCACAGAGGAGGGACTTGAACATCTCATGGCCATGGGACCCGACACCGCGTCTGGCGACCTGAAGAAATCGGGGTCCCTGATAATCGTGAATCGCAAAGCGACTCACACCTTTGACAAGTTCCTGCGTCAGACGCTCACAGCGTGCAAGAGTCAGGTCCTAATCGCCGATTCTTGGGTTGACGACACAATCTTTGACACCGTGTTGGACGTGATACCGCCAACGAGCACGATCAAACTTATCTATGCCCAAGCCCGCGGCAGTTTCGGCGCGCGCGCCAAGCGATTTGGCCAACAGTATCCCAAGTTCGCCGCAAAACGGTACAAGCATCTCCACGACCGTTTCATGATCACGGACGAAGTCGGCTATATCCTTGGGCCGTCGATCAAGGACGCCGCATCAAACTCACCCGCTCTCGTTGTAGTCCTCGCCCAGAAGGAGAAGAACCTACTCGAAAGCTTCTTCAGCGAACTGTGGCTGATGGCGAAGGGGACATAACATGAAGGAGCAATCGACAACAGAATCCCCAAGCGGACACCTGGAGATAAAGGCCCTAGTCGCGGCGCGTAAAGCCGCGGAATCAGCAGTGGTGGAGATGTCCGACGGACCCCTAAAGATCGCCGCATTCGAAACAATCCTCAGAAAGTTGCTCGATGCCCAACTCTCGGCGAAAAGCTCGATCGGCAGAGAGGAACCCCAACGCATAGGGCGCGAGGCCGTGGCAAAAGGCAGCAGCAGCGGAACCACCTCGCGGATCACGAGCCTCGTCGATGAAGGGTTCTTCAGCGCTCAACGGTCCCTGGCAGACATTCAGGGCGCCCTAGCAGAACGCGGATGGCATTACGACCAGAACCTGCTAAGCACTCCCGTTACCCGCCTCGTGCGGAAACGAGTGCTGCGTAGAACCCAAGCACAAGCGAGCGAAGGAACGAAAAAGGTGTGGAAGTATTCGATCTACTAGAAACAACTGGAGAGCCAAATGGCACAAGCGAAGATCATCACGAGCGACGGGATCTCAATTGAGGTCCGCGGCACTCCGGAGGAAGTTGCAACCGTCGTTGAGCGACTACAGCTAGGAGCCAAGCCTGGACCCGACGGTAAGCCTCGGAAGGCGAAAACGACCAAAGAGCCTGCTATGCGCGGAATACCCGACCTAGTGGGAGCCCTTAAAGAAGAAGATTTCTTCAAGAGTCCGAAAGGCCTTGGGGAAATCCGCAAGAAATTGGCCGATCTGGGCCACCATTACCCGCTCACGACGCTCTCTGGCGCGATGCAAGCTCAGGCAAAGAACCGAAACCTCCGCAGGTTCAAGCAGTCCGGAAAATACGTCTACGTGTCACCGACGGGGTGAGACGACAGCGCCTGACCTCGCCCCTGACATCGCCGGCGTCACCGGAGAGGTCAAGTCCCCCACCCCAATTTTCTCCGCAACCCGCTGAAAACACGCCGCAAAAACTTTCCGCAACTTTGCGGATTATTTCTCCGCTCCGCGCATACTCATTCCATAAGTGCTCAACCAGGTCCTTCATCGCTGCGAAGTCTCTACGCCGCGTTGGCGTTTTGGGGCTCAAGAAGCCCAGGAAAGCCGGGAGGCCAGGAAAAACGCGCACGAACCCCTTTGTCGTCTGGATTTTGTCGCCAGCCGCAACCATCCAGGGAATTTGCCGCGATTGTGCCGCACAACCCGCCGCCTGCGAGCACTTTGCGCAAAATCGCTGGGGGTGGGAGGGGGCGGGGGCGGGTAGGAGAACCGGAATGTTCGCAGAATGTCGCTTTATCAAAGGCAACGGACTCAAATGTCAGTCACCCGCCATGCGTGGATCGCCCTTCTGCTACTTCCACGCGCGCACCCGCGTCGTGCCCCGTCGCCGCCTTCGCCCCAAAGATGAACCGGTCGACCTTCCCGTGCTTACCGACCCATCCGGCATCCTCGCCATGATCAACCAAATTCTCCAGGGGGTCGCGTCCAACACCATGAGCCCCAGGCGCGCCGGCAGCTTGCTGTACGCACTCCAGATGGCCCGCCAGAACTTTGGGGAAATCCCGCTCGATGATGGGCCTTGCACTGATTGACGCCAGACGGATCATGCGCCGCCTATTCACTCGATCCATCGTCCTCCGCCGGCAGCATCTGGTAGCTCACGAACGCGAAGTGCATACCATCCGGAGCCCAGTTGTTGACGTTATCAGTCCCCGATCCGCCCACGATCTCCACCAGGTCGCGCACCTTTCCTGTCGGCACATCCAGAATCCGGAGCGTCACGTCTTTGTTCGCTGCATGCGTTGTTACGTCGTTCGCGTAAGAAAGAATCAGCACCGATTTCCCGTCCGGCGAGGGATGCGCCGTCCAGTTGCGCTTCTCGTCAAACGTCATCTGCTCCACATGTGATCCGTCAGGCCGCATGCGGAAGATCTGCATGCCGCCGGCTCGATCGGAATTGAAGTAGATGTACTGCCCGTCTGGCGAGAAGTCCGGATCGTCGTTCACGCCCGTACACGTGGTCAGCGCCGTCTCTTCGCCACCTTCCGCCGGAATCGCAAATAGGTTCAAGGTCCCGTTTGCTGACCGGGTAAACAGGATCGTCTTGCCGTCAGGCGACCAGCTATGGAAATACGAGTTCGGGTTCGCGGTTACCATGCGCGGTTCACCCCCGGCCGATGAACCAACCCCGCCGGCCGGAGCAATGTAGACGCGCCGCCCTGGATGGCCCGGCATCGTGCAGGTTGCCGCCAGCCACTTGCCATCGGGTGAATATCCGTGGCTCCCGGTACAATCTGAGGCGTCACCCATGTTGACCGCACTGGGCTCGCCGCCTGCAGCCGAATCGGCCGGCACTGTCCACAGACGCCCATCACGATTGAAGAGGAGCATCTTCCCGTCCCGGCTCCAACTGGGAGCCTCCATTTTCTCCGCGGCCGTCAGCACCAGCAAAGCCCTGCGATAACTTTCGCGGATGTCGATCGTCTTCAGCGTGCTGTACACGACCTTCGGTGCCGGGGTTGCCGGTGCAGTCAGCCGCTTCAGCTCCAGATGCGAAAACATCGCTTTCTCCGCTGCGCCATCCCGATGCGAGCACACGCCGAGCCCTGCATAAAACGGCTCCGTCAGGTGCAGCTTGATCGACGCGCCCATCTGGTGCAGCGCTTCGCCTTTCAGGCTCACGAACAACGTGACCGTGTCGCCGCGTTTCTCCAGACGCACGGTCTTTGGAGCACCTCGGTCGAAGTAGATGTCCTGCGTGCTTTCACCCTTGGCAGCCCGGTATTGCAACGCCGTCTCGCCAGAGTTGTGTACCGCAACGTCCGCGTACATCGAATCCGGATCGAGCGTCTGCCGCAGCATCAAGAATGCCTTGCGTTTCGGATGCGACCCGGCTGACGCCGGCGCCAGCTGCACGTCCGCGGTCAGCGAGAGATCACCCGACATCTTCTTCCACACCATGTGGAACGCGTCGTGATCGGCCCACAGATCCCATCCGGCTGAAGCCACCGTGTAGACGCCGCTTGCCGCGTCAAATGAGGCTTTGCCCGCCGGCTTAACCGAGCCCACATCCGTCTGGCCCTCAAAAATCCCGATTGCGCCACGCGCCCTTCCACCTTCCAGCCCTGTTACGCTTTCTTGTCCAAAAACTATCGCCGCGCACGCCAGAGCACTCGCGGTGATCTCCAAAACTCTCTCGGCAGCTCCCAATTTCAACCTCTTCTCGCTAAACCCAACCACTCTACTCGATGCTGCAAATCCTCGCCAACCTGTGCGGTCCCAAGCGGGAATTTTCCGGCCACTGTCCTGTGGCAGCCCGCCGCCTTCAGTTGGACAGGAATCAGCCCTCCCATTCGGCTCCAGGCGCTCGCTCGCGCGTCCCTTTCGCGTTTCGAAGGCCGCTGGTAAACTAGTTAAGTCGTGGGGCTGTAGCTCAGCTGGGAGAGCGCCTCGTTCGCAACGAGGAGGCCAGCGGTTCGATCCCGCTCAGCTCCACCAAATCCTTCCATTTCATCTCTCCCGCCCGTCCCCCGGCTTATCATCGATCCAAGAGCAGCCCTCTATCGCTGAGGTGATTGGTTGTCCCAGGTTCTCTCACCGCCGCAACCCCCTGTCACCGCTCTGCGACCCCTCTGTGTCGATCTCGACGGAACGCTCGTCAAATCAGATACTCTCGTCGATTCCCTGTTGGTGCTTGTGCGCACCCGCCCGGCGCTCCTGTTTGCGTTGCCCGGCGCTCTTCTTCGTGGCAAAGCTGCGTTCAAGGCATACATCACCAGCCACGTCTCGCTCGATGTCACGCATCTGCCGTATAACCGCAAGCTCCTACAGTTTCTTCACGACGAGCGCGCACGCGGCCGCTCAATCTACCTGATCACAGGAGCGGACGAGCGTCTGGCCCAGCGTGTCGGCGCCCATCTTGGGTTCTTCTCTGGCGTTCTGGGCAGCGACGGCGCAGTCAACCTGACCGGAAATAAAAAGCTCACTCGTCTCCACGCCGAATTCGGTAACGGCGCGTTCGACTACATAGGAAACGACGTTCCCGACCTGCCCCTGCTGGCACTGGCCACTGAGAACATGGTCGCGAACCCAAGCCTCCGTTTGCGGGTCAAGCTGCGTTCGCGCGGCATTCATCCCACAAGGGCTTTCGTTGAACGCGCCCGCCCGCTCTGGTCCGTGTTCCGCGCCATGCGCTTGCATCAATGGTCAAAGAATCTTCTCCTTTTTTTGCCGCTGCTGTTGGCGCACGTATTTGCAACCGGCCGGCTACTCGCCGCGCTGATCGCATTTTTCTGTTTCAGCCTCACAGCCTCGTCGGCATACATCGTCAACGATATGCTCGACATCGAGGCCGACCGCCGTCATCCGCAAAAGCGCCTGCGCCCGTTTGCCGCCGGAGATCTGTCGCCATTTGCTGGCATCAGCGTGGTCGTGCTGTTTCTGTTGTTGGCGTTCTTGGGTGCGCGCTTCCTTCCCGTCGCATTCTCAGGATGGCTGCTCGCTTATCTCGCCACGACGATGACTTATACCTGGTATTTGAAGCGGATCGCATTGGTCGATGTGCTGGTGCTTTCCGGTTTGTATACTCTGCGCCTGCTGGCCGGCAGCGCCGCCACGCAATCCCACATCTCTCACTGGCTTGCCGGCTTCTCGGTATTTCTGTTCTTTTCGCTTGCCATCGTCAAGCGCTTCGCCGAACTCGAAAACCTGCGCGCCACGGGGTTACCGCCGAGAAACGGACGCGGCTACCTCGTCGCCGACATCGATCAGTTGCGCAGTTTTGGGACCGCCAGCGCCTTTGCGGCAGTCATGATCTTTGCCATCTACATCAGCGGCAGCGATGTGGTCATGCTTTATCGTCACGAGCAACTGCTGTGGCTCATCATGCCCTTGATGATTCTTTGGCTTTGCAGAGTGTGGCTGCTCGCCTCGCGCGGCGAGTTGAATGAGGATCCTCTCGTTTTCGCGCTGACCGACCGCATGAGTCTGCTCATCGGTGTAGCCGTCGCCGCCATTGCGTTATTGGCAATCTAAACGGACTCTTCGCGAAGCGACCCGAGTCCCTTCATCCCTGAAAATGTAAGCTGACTCTTCCTGAAATCACCAGAGTCGCTTTTTCTCTGGTCCCTGTCTTCCTAGTTGAACAAATCCTTCATCTTTTCCATCAGCCCGGGCGAAGTTGGCTTGTTCTCCACGCTCATCGTGTCAGCCAGCTTGGCCACCAGGTCGCGCTGCGCACGATTCAGCTTTCGCGGAATCTGCACGATCACTTTCACGATCAGGTCGCCGCGGCCCTTCTCGTTCAAATAGGGAACGCCGCGGCCACGAACGCGCATCTCCCGGCCGCTTTGCGTGCCCTCGGGAAGCTTGATGCTCACCGGGCCGTCGATTCCGGGAATCTCGAAATCCGCTCCCAAAGCAGCCTGCGGAAAGCTGATGGGAATTACGCAGTGCAAATCCTGGCCGTGGCGCTCGAAGAAATCGTGCGGACGTACGGAGAGGATGACGTAGAGATCGCCTTTGGATCCGCCCAGGCGTCCGGCATCGCCTTCACTCCCGTAACGGATGCGAGTTCCGTCTTCCACTCCCTTGGGCACCTTCACATGCAGCTTGATCTCGGTAGCGGCGCGGCCTTCGCCGCGGCAAATAGCACAAGGATCGCTAACGATGTTCCCTGCGCCGCCGCAGACGCTGCACGTTCGGGCGACAGTGAAGAATCCCTGCTGATAGCGGACCTGGCCGTGCCCCTTGCATTGGCCGCAGACGCTCGGTCCACGCCCCGAGGAACTGCCGCGGCCCTCGCAGGTGGTGCAGACTTCCAGTCGGCGAATTTTTACATCGGTCTCAAAACCGAAGATCGCGGCTTCAAAGTCGATGGTCAGGTCAAATCGTAGATCGTCTCCGCGCTGTTGCCGCTGCCCGCGCGATCCTCCGCGAGGACTCCCACCCATCGTAAACATCTCGCCAAACAAATCGCCAAAAATGTCGCCGATGTCTACGCCGCCGGAAAATGGCCCCGTGCCAAATCCCTGGGCACCCAGCCCGGCGTGGCCGAACCGATCATAAGCCGCGCGCTTTTCGGCATCGCACAACACCTGGTAGGCCTCGCTGGCCTCTTTGAATTTTTCTTCGGCCGCTTGGTCGCCGGGATTACGGTCAGGATGATACTTCAGCGCTAGCTTCCGATACGCGCTCTTCAATTCCTGATCGCTCGCATCCCGCGACACGCCGAGAACTTCGTAATAATCTGCTTTGCTCACTCTACTCGTATTAGAACTCATTCGACCTTCATTCCATGTTTTACCGGTCACGTCTGATCCGGTTCCCTGATCCCAATTTCCAGATCCCTGTTTCTATTCGGCCACCTGTTTGGGATTGTGGGCCACGCGCACCAGCGCCGGTCGCAGCAGCCGCTCACGCAGCCGGTAACCGCGCCGGATCTCTTCTGCAACGTGCTGGTCGGGCATGTCATCGCGTTCGACGCTTCCCAGCGCCTCATGCAGGCGAGGATCGAACGCCTCGCCCACTGTCGGAACAGCACTCACCTGCATCTTTTGCAGAATCTCTTCCATCTGTTTCACGATCAGGTCCACACCTGAACGCAGCTGCTCGGTTGAACCCTTCGATTTCAGTGCCAGATCAAAGTTATCCAACACCGGCAGAAACTGCTCCACCACGCTGCCGGTTACAAACTCGCGCTGCTCGGCCCGCTCCCGTTCGCCGCGTTTGCGTGCATTCTCAAACTCAGCTTGAAGCCGTGCCAGGCGATCGAGTAGCTGGTCACGTTCGGCTCTCAATGAGTCAACTTCCGTTGGGCTCGCGGCTTCCGCTTGGTCCACAGTTCCCGCGGCGCTCGCCTGGGCCTCGTCGCCCTTCGGCGCCCGCAGCTCAGTTACGGGATCGATCTTCGTCTCCCGGTCGGCATCCGCGGCGCGCGAGGCGCGATCCTTGTTAATCGCCACTTTCAATTCTCCAGTCTCCTGTTCCACCATGATTCAGCATTTTCCCTTTTTATCGTTATCCACACTGTTAGATGATCCTTCTTACGATCGGCTGCAGCCTTGGTTGCCAATCAGCGACGCCCTCAGCCCAACAACAACGGTTTCTCGGTGTGTTTAGGACGGCGGAACTTCAAGGATGCGCTCGGATAGACGCGCAATGTAGCTAACCGCCTGGATCATTTCCTGATATTGAATTCGCGTCGGCGCAATCACCGCCACAGTGCCCAGATTGGCGCCGCCGAGCCTTGCCTGTGTGCCGATCAGCACCAGGTCCTGCATGGCTGGTGATGCTTTATCCAGGCCGACCACAACACGCACCTCTTGCTGGCGGCCATCCACGTACGCGTTCAACAACTCCACAAGCCGTTGTTTGGCTTCGAGTGCCAACAGCATTTGGCGCAGCCGTTCGCGATCCTGCTCAGCAGTGATCAGATTCGCAATTCCTTCCACAAATATAGTGGGTCCGGGTTCAGTGCTGGCCAGTGCGCCTTTGCGGCACAACTCTTCAACCGACGTCAGCAGTTCGCGATAAGCTTCGCGCTCAATCTCCACGCGGCGCGTCACCTCGGCCCGGATCCGCTCGATGGGCCAGCCGCGAAAGTTCTCGTTCAAGTAGCTGCCTGCGGTCTCCAGTTCCACGGTCGTCACTTCGTGATCGAGGGCTAGCACGCGATCTTGCACTGCGCCGGCTTGTGTCACCAGCACAGCCAGCACCCGTCCCGTCGAGAGCCGTGAAAAATGAATGTGCTCCAGTATTTGGCCGGCTGCGGAACTGGCTAGGGCCACGCCGAGTCCGCTCGAAATCAGCGCCAGGACGTGCGAAGTGCGCTCCAGGTAGTCATTGCTGCTCACCACGCCGGCAAAGCTTTCTTCAATCTGGCCCCGGCGCGCTTCGCTCAAGGGCGATTCGGCACCGCTCTGCACTGAGTTCGCAGCATTCGTCCCCGCAGCAGCGCGTGCCGCTTGCGTAATTTGCTCAACGTAGTAGCGAAATGCCGCTGCCGTGGGAACCCGGCCGGAGGAGGTGTGTGGCTGCTCCAGCAGACCTGCGTCGCCCAGCGCGGCCATCACGTTCCTCAGCGTTGCTGAGCTCAACCCGTCGCGGTCGGCGAACATACGTGCAACCGCCTGCGAAGCCACGGGTTCACCTGTGGCAATGTAGAGGTCGATGATGGCGGTTAACACCATCCGCTCGCGCGGGCTGAGTCGCGCTTCAGGCATGCTGGCAGAGCTCCAACTTCTCAAAGATGTGGGGCGCGAAGGAGGCTCGCGATGCGAGGCTGCACATCAACTAAGCGTTTATTTATCTTGCGCTTACAAGAGCCAGCAGGCGCACCCCGTCCATTTAATCTTACGGAGTGCAAGCAGGCACTGTCAAGACACGAAAGAGTGAGCAAACAGATGCATTCGGGTTGCTTCAGGGGCCCGGATTCTCGAATAGGTTAATAACCCACGGAAGCAACGCCGCAGTCGTCGCGGGAAAAGCCGGCGAGTTTTCTCGAGCGATTCTCCGTGAGGGAGCGGAGGCTCTGCAACTGCGAGGATTGAATGTCGTCTAAGTAATCAATCGATTCGGGTACCGCGCGTGGAAGAATCATCGGCACGCCGAGGGCGGACTCGTTCTCGTCTGGACTGTTTTTTCTCTTCAGTTTTGAATTCCTCACGCCCTCTTTTCTGACTGATTGTTGAGAACTCGGGTGCCGTCCACGCGCTCAGCTTCAGCCTTTAGTAACTAGCCATACCGCTCAGCGACTTCATTCGGTGCTATTGTGGTTCGATCTGGCCGTCTTGAAAGGCCGTCGACGGCCGGTCGGATCGGATCCTGATCCATAGAATCCTTGGGGGCCGTTATGAAAATACACTTGTATTCGAGATCCATCGCGAGTTTTCTTGTTGCCTGCCTGCTCATTGCGAGTGTGCCGGCCACGCAAGCGCAAACGGGCGCGCAACTCAACAAGCACGCGCGGAGAGTTGCAAAGCATCTCGCAAAATTTCACTCTGGCACCTACCTTCGCTTTGACTTTCGCGACAACACTGAGAGTTTCGGCTCTCTTGGCTCGCTCTCCGACGCCTCGTTCCAGTTCACTGATTCCGACAGCAATACGGTCGAGACGCGCTCTTACGGAGACTTGGCCCGGGTGTCGAGGGGCAAAGAGTACATCGGTGAAGGCTCTGAGCCCGGCCACCATGTTCGTCTGCTCGTGCCGCTGATCGTTGGGGCGGTGGCTGCGGGCGCGACAGTGGCGATTGTCGAGGCTTTGCGCTAGCGCGTCGCTCGAGCTGCCAGGATCCAGGTTTCCTTAGCCTCTTCTCCGGCTGGTAGATTCATAATGGGCCCAGTTCGCGGAATCATGGGCTCATTTGCGCCAGAAGAGAGCTATGTTCCATCCCACTGAAGACATTCGCATTCAATGGACGAAGGTCGTCCTTCCTCCTGTTTTTCTCGAGGAGGAAGCGCCCGTTACTGAAGCGGCTTCCGACACCATCTTCAAAACGCGCGAGCAGATTACCGCCATCCTGAATGGCCGCGACGACCGGCTGCTGGTACTGGCTGGACCGTGCTCGATTCACGACACCAACGCTGCACGCGAATATGCACGGCTGCTCAAGGGCGCGATAACGGAATTCGCAGCCGACCTCTGCATCGTGATGCGAGTCTACTTTGAAAAACCTCGGACGACGATCGGGTGGAAGGGGCTCATCAACGATCCGCATCTCGATGGAACATACAAGATCAACGACGGCCTGCGGTTGGCGCGGCATCTGTTGCTCGACTTGGCAGAGATGGGGGTACCCACCGGAACCGAGTTCCTCGACATGATTTCGCCGCAGTACATCGCCGGTCTGGTCAGCTGGGGCGCCATTGGCGCGCGCACCGCTGAGAGCCAGGTGCACCGGCAATTGGTTTCGGGCGTGTCATGCCCTGTCGGATTCAAGAACGGGACTTCGGGCGATGTGCAGATCGCCATCGACGCAATCTTGTCGGCGGCGTACTCACACACATTCCTCGGCCACACTCACCACGGCCAGTCGGCGATCTTTGTTACCACCGGAAATCCCGATTGCCACATCATCCTGCGCGGCGGCCGCAATTCTGTTAACTACACCGCCGACTGTGTCGCTGAAACCGCCGCGCAAATGCAACGCGCTGGAATTGCGCCGCGCATCATGATCGACTTCAGCCATGCCAACAGCGGTAAGGATTACCGGCGGCAGGCAGTTGTTTGCCACGACGTTGCTGCGCAGATCGCGGCAGGGAACCGGAGCATCATGGGCGCCATGATCGAAAGCAACCTAGTGGCGGGCGCACAGAAGCTGGTTCCAGGCCAGCCGCTTCTCTATGGGCAGAGCATCACCGACGGCTGCATCGACTGGGCTGAAACTCACTCGCTTCTGGCCGAGCTCGCGGCCGCCGTCCGCACACGCCGTGCGTAACGGCTCGATCGGTTTCGCGAAGCAGAGCTCAACCTCATTAGTCCCCCGCGCCGCGCCGGCAGAGTACATTGAAGAGTTGTGCGTCTCCGCTCCAATTTCTTTCGCTTGCGCCAAAAATCCCTGGTGCGCGCCATTGTTCTTTCGCTGGGTGCATTCTTTGCCAGTCTGCGGCTGGCCGGATTTCCTTCCATCGAAAACTTGCACGGCTCGCGCTGGCAGATTCTCGCCCTTCTGGTTGCCGCCTGGGGTATGGTTGAGACGGCTCGCTGCCTGCAACGTAAATGGAGCCTTTACCACGCAGGCGTCCTTCTCCTGCTTTACTCCGACCTCATGATCCTTGCCTCCATCGTTGTCCTGATGGCCGTTCCCTGATTCATCCCTGCAAATATGCGGCCCTGGCCTATGCCGTGTACGATGGGCAGAGCGCACGCTCAGCCGGCGTGAACGGCTGCCGATCCCAGTCCATGCCGTTCGCAAGGCTATTTGAAAAAGGACTGCGCTGGAGGATGCAATGTTCAAGGGGTTCCGGGATTTTATTCTGCGTGGAAACGTCGTCGATCTGGCGGTAGCCGTCATTCTGGGCGCCGCGTTCAACGCGATCGTAACGTCACTCGTTGGCGATGTGCTGAACCCGCTGATCGCCGCAACCATCGGCAAGCCGGATTTCAGCTATGTAGTTCTGCATATCGGCACCGGCACCATCAAGGTCGGCAATTTTCTCAACGCTGCTGTCTCATTCTGCATCGTCGCGGCAGTTGTTTACTTTGTGATCGTGCTCCCTATGAACACGATCACGGCGCGCATGAAGAAGCCTGAGGCCGTCGAGCCTACAACAAAGTCCTGCCCCGAGTGCCTGAGCGACATTCCGCTGGCAGCAAAACGTTGCGCTCATTGCGCGCAGCCTGTAGCTTGAGCAACGCTTCAAATCGCTCGCTTCGAGGCGCCAATTCAAGTCGCTCTGAGGATCGGTTCTATGAGCTTGCGCTCGGCGCTCGCCGCCGTTTGGGTTCCGCCAGTTTTTCTGGTGGCATTGCCGTGGACGCCGCTGTTTGCGCAGACCCCGCAACAAAGTGTTTTTGGCTACGCCGACTTCAGTGCTGAAGCTAAGGTCGAGCAGAACTTCCTCGCCGTGCCCGATGCCAAACTGGCCGGCGAGGAGCTCAGGACGCTGACAGCAGAACCGCACCTCGCGGCGACTCCCGAAGACCACAAGACCGCGGAATATGTGGCGCAACAATTTCGCGCAGCAGGGCTCGATACTCAGATCGTTCCCTACCGCGTTCTCCTGAATCAGCCGAAAGTCGAACGCGTGGAGGCCTGGGACGAGGCCGGTCATCAATTGATGACCGGGCCTACCCGCGAACACGTCAATGGTGACCCCGGTCAGGATGACCCGCGCGTCGTGATGCCGTTCAACGGCTCCTCCGGTTCAGGGGACGTGACGGGCGATGTGGTCTATGCAAATTACGGGCGGCTCGAGGACTTTAATGAGCTCGCGGCGCAGCACATCGACTTGCACGGCAAGATCGTGATCTGCCGCTACGGCGTCAACTTCCGCGGCGTCAAGGTTTACCTCGCAGAGCAGCGAGGCGCTGTTGGCGTGCTCATTTATTCCGACCCGCAGGATGACGGCTATTACAAAGGCGACGCCTATCCCACGGGCCCGTGGCGCCCCGAGACTAGCGTCCAACGTGGCTCGGTCCAGTTTCTCTTCAAATACTCAGGTGATCCTGAAACTCCGGGTGTGGCCTCGACGCTCGATCTGCCCGACTCTGCCCGCGTTACGAACACCGGCGGAAATCAGCCGCACATTGTCTCCGTCCCGCTCAGCTATCACGACGCATCGCCGATTCTGCAGGCGCTCGCCGGGCCGGGCGTGCCGCAAGGCTGGCAGGGCGCTCTGCCGTTTCGCTATCACCTTGGACCAGCTGGCGTGAAAGTGCACATCGTCTCGCAGCAGGACTATCAACGGCGCATCATCTGGGATGTGATCGGAAAAATTGCAGGCTCACAAGACCCTGATTCCTGGGTCATCGTGGGAAATCACCGCGACGCTTGGGTGTACGGCGCGGCCGATCCCTCCAGCGGAACTGCATCGATGCTCGAAGCTGTGCACGGCGTCGGCGCGCTCCTGCATCAGGGTTGGCGCCCGAAGCGCACCATCGTCTTCTGCAGTTGGGACGCCGAAGAGGAGGGCCTCATCGGCTCTACGGAGTGGGTGGAGCAGCAAGGCCACGTATTGGACCGGGCCGTCGCTTACTTCAATGTGGATGTCGGCGTCTCAGGTCCGAATTTCTCCGCTGAGGCCGTTCCCTCTCTCAAGGAGTTCATCCGCGACGTCACCCGCTCGGTTCCCAGTCCGGTGGCCGGAACAGTTTTCCAGCAGTGGCGCACCAACCGTTCGACCCCCAACGAGCATCACGCCTCGAATGCGCCTCCAATCGAGGGCGAAGAAGTGCACGTCGGAGACCTTGGCTCCGGCTCGGACTACACGCCTTTCCTGCAACATGCGGGCGTGCCGGCCACCGATATCAGCTCTAATGGCCCGTATGGCGTTTATCACTCCACCTTTGACGACTTTGCCTGGTTCACGCAAAATGCCGATCCCCATTTCGTCTATCTGCAGCAAATGGCGCGCGTCCTTGGCCTTGAGGCCGTGCGCATGGCCGATGCCGACGTGCTGCCTTTTGACTATGTGGCATATGCGCGCGAGATCTCCGCATATCTTGAGGCAGCAAGGCGCAAGGCTGCCGACACAGGACTCGGATCGCTCGACTTCGCTCCGGCGCAGGCCGCAGCCGCGCGAATGGCAGCGGCGGCGCAACGAGCCTATGCGCTTGAATCGGTGCCGTCCGGCAATCTGGCTAAATTGAATCTCGCGCTCCGCCAAACTGAGACCGCGCTGCTCTCCGACTCGGGCCTGCCCAATCGCCCCTGGTACCGGCATACCGTTTATGCCCCAGGGGAATTCACTGGCTACTCGGCTATGGTCATCCCCGGAGTCAACGAGTCGATCGACGCCAAGAACGCCACCCTCGCCGCGCAGCAGTTGGAGATTCTGATTCAGGCGCTCGATCGCGCCGCAACTGCCCTCGATTCAGCACGATGAGTTCTGATCTCTGCGGCAGCCAAGTCCATGGGTAACCTCCTTGCCACTCCAGTTGCAGACCCGGATTGCTCCAACAGGCTATGCCCGCTCCCACTGACGAGTGATTCCCCATCTCGTTGTGGCGGAGCTATCGTCCATCATCAAGCCGCCGATAGACGCGGATAGCGCCCTCGAAACTTGAATGGAGAAAATTCCATGGTCGACTTCTTGCTTGGGTTCGCTTTCGTTGCAATGATTCTCTCGCCGGCGATTGTAGCCTCGGTACAGCGGGCGAGAATCCATGAAAGCGACGACGAGCTCGCAAGGAAGCCGCAGTGACCTTGGTCGTCCTATGATCAGTCTTCTCGTTATCACCATGTTGATCCTTCCAGCGATAGTTCCTTTGGCGAAGCGGCCTGCTGCCGCTCGCGTTAGAGTTCATACAAAGCTGTAGGGACTCGCTGAAATGGTCTCAAATCGGGATTTGACACGAGGCCAGTGACAGATTCCCTCTGCGGGTGGGTCAACAGCCCCCCCAACTCACGAGTGCCAATTCCGACGCGATTCCCCTGAACTCCGACTTCTCTCCATTTCTCTTCCTCTCCGGCCCAGCCCCGGCTACCCTTTGATCCTCTTCTCTGATCCTCCAGCCCGTCAGCGGCAAGCTGATGAGTGATCCCCGTCACCTCAAAGTTGACCCCATGCCCTCACACTCGTATCGTTAAGTCAGGTTCAACATGAAGGTTTCCTCGAATACATTGCGCATCGGAATAGCGGTCGCCATTATCGTCGGCACCATTGGCTGGCTGGCTTTTACGGGCTACGGCGCGAATAAGAGCTACTACGTCACCATCGCCGAACTCGGCGGAATGGGCGATAAGGCCTACCACAGCAATCTGCGCGTGGAGGGCTTTGTACAGCCCGGGTCAATCGAGCAGAACGGGACGCACGTCGATTTCGAGCTGAACGAGTTTGAGAGCCATACCCCAAACGCCGCCAAAGGCAAGTTGCTGAAAGTGTCCTACAAGGGATCGGAGCCGCCTCCAGACACCTTCAAAGACGATTCGCAGGCTTTGGCTCAAGGCACTTACGGGCGCGATGGTATCTTCTATGCCACTGTGCTCCAGGCCAAGTGCGCCAGTAAGTACGCGCCCGCACAGCCCGGTGCGACGCCAACTCCTGCTCCTTCGAAGCCATCCACTGCCTCGGGCGCGGCGCCGGCGCCTCCTCAAGCGACCCAGACCGCAGCTAACTGACAAGAATGAACGTCAACGCATCCGACGCCGGCGGCAGTACGCTTTGCGCGCGGCTCGATCAGGTGTCGAAGCTCTTCGGCAGTTTTGCGGCACTCCGCCAGGTCTCAGTCGATCTTGAGCCGGGCCGCTGCTACGTTCTGCTTGGAGAAAACGGCGCGGGCAAGTCGACCCTGCTCCGAATCCTTGCCGGCCTGTTGCGGCCAAGCCACGGAAAGATAAGGCTTTTTGGCGACTCCGAGCCGCAGCAGGCGCGCGCTCGAATCGGCTACATGAGCCACGCGCCTATGCTTTACGACGAGCTTACCGCGCAGGAAAATCTTGAGTACTTTCGCAGCCTTTATCCGGGCCGCGCCTGCTTCTCCCCTGCTGAAGCCCTGCTCCAGGTTGGCCTCGACCCCAAGTTGAGCCGCCCTCTCGGCCAGTACTCCCAGGGGATGCGCCAGCGCACCTCGCTTGCACGCGTGCTTCTTCCAGTGCCGGAGCTCCTTCTGCTCGACGAGCCCTTCTCGAACATGGATGTCGAGAGTGCGCGCCAAATGGTCGAGCTGCTGGCCGGCTTCAGGCAGAGCGACAGGACCATCGTGATTACCACGCATCAGCGCGAGCTCGCCGCGCCTATCGCCGATTGGGTGCTCACGCTCCGCGCCGGGCGGGTCGCTTCGTTTGAGCCGGGGAGTCCAACCCGATGAAGACCAACGGCGCGCGGTTCCTCGAATCTCTCGGCATCGCGTTTGAACTGCGCGAATACGAGGTCGATCCCAACGATCTCTCCGCAATCACTGTCGCGAAGAAGATCGGCATGCCGGCCGAGCAGGTTTTCAAGACTTTGTTGACGACAAACGGAGCAGGCGAGTTCGTTTTCGCGGTAGTTCCCGGCAACGCCGAGCTTGACTTCAAGAAACTGGCCCGCGCGGCAGGTTGGCGGAAGGCAGAGATGGCGCCGCTCAAGGACGTGCAGCCGCTTACTGGCTACATCCGCGGAGGAGTCACCATCTTCGGTGCGAAAAAGCCCTACCCGGTCTTCATCGATGAGACCGTCATTCTCTTCGATTGCATCAGCGTCTCCGCCGGAACGCGCGGCACGCAATTGATCTTGACTCCGGACGATTATCTCCGCGCTGCTCGGGTGCTCGAGGTTCCCATCGAAACCGCCGACATTATCAAAGACGCGGTGAAACTCGGTACGGAGGGCCATTTCGCATGACAAGCGCTCTCTGGAAACACTTGGCCAAAGACCTGCGCATCGAGTGGCGTACGCTCGACGCCATGATTTCCATGCTCTTCTTCTCTGGACTGGTGGTCGTCCTCTTCTCCATCGCGTTCGATCCGCGCGGCGCATTTTCACAGCAAATCGCCGGAGGCGTGCTGTGCGTGGCAACGATGTTCGCATCGGTCAGCGCGCTTAATCAGGCCTGGGCGCGCGAAATTCGCCATCAGGTCATCGACGCGCAGCGCATGGTCCCGACGCCGGGTGCGGAACTGTTTCTCGCCAAGGTGCTGGCAAACTTCCTCTTCGTCACCATCATCCAGGTCATCCTGGCGCCGTTCTTTTTCATCTTCTATAACCTGCACATCGCGGGTCAGGCTTGGGAACTCGCACTCGTGCTGCCGCTGGGCACATGGGCTCTGGTCGGCAACGGTGTGTTCTTCGCGGCGCTCGCCATGAGCAGCCGCAACCGCGAGCTGTTGCTATCGATCATTCTTTTTCCTATTTTTATTCCTGCACTGCTTGCCATGGTCCAGGCCACGACCTCAATCCTTACGGGCGAAAGCGATCCGTCACTCTGGATCAAAATGCTTCTCGGCTACAACATCATCTTCACGACAGCCAGCCTTCTGCTCTTCGACGTCGTCTTCCACGCCGAATAGAAAAGGGGCGCTTTCCGCGCCCCTTTTGCGAACACTGATCTACGAGAAGAACCCAATCGCTTCGCTCTGCACGATGAGCTGAGAGCTGACGGCTGGTAGCTGTCAGCTGTTTTACTTCCCAATCACCTTTGCCAGCGTTGCGCCGATCTCTGCGGGCGAAACCACCACATGAATCCCGGCAGCGGTCATAGCCTTCATCTTGTCGGCTGCAGTGCCTTGCCCGCCGCTGATGATCGCCCCCGCGTGACCCATGCGCCGCCCTGGAGGCGCGGTCTGCCCAGCAATGAATCCGACCACCGGCTTCTTCACTTGTTTTTTCACGAAGTCTGCGGCGGCTTCTTCCGCCGATCCGCCAATCTCGCCAATCATGATGATCGCTTCCGTCTCTGGATCGTCGTTCAACAGCCGCAATGCGTCGATGTGCGTCGTGCCAATAATGGGATCGCCGCCGATTCCAATCGCTGTCGACTGCCCAATGCCGCGTTGCGTCAACTGATGTACCGCCTCGTACGTCAGCGTGCCCGAGCGCGATACAATCCCCACCGATCCTTCCTTGTGAATCCGCCCCGGCATGATGCCGATCTTCGCCTTCCCCGGCGAAATTACGCCCGGGCAGTTGGGCCCGATCAGCCGCGACTTTGAAGTCTTCAGCTTCGCCCACACCTTCACCATGTCGAGCGTGGGAATCCCCTCGGTGATGCACACAATCAGCGGAATGCCAGCATCTTCGGCTTCGAGAATGGCATCGGCAGCAAATGGCGGCGGAACAAAAATCATCGTTGCATTGGCTTGGGTCTCGGCCACTGCGTCGGCCACGGTATTAAACACGGGCCAGCCTTCGTGTACTGTTCCGCCCTTGCCCGGCGTCACGCCGCCCACGACATTAGTCCCGTATTCCGCGCAGCCCTTTGCGTGGAAGGTTCCTTCCTTGCCCGTCAATCCTTGAACAATCAGCCGCGTTTTCTTATCAACCAAAACCGCCATCTTATGCCCCCGCCTTCGCAGCTGCTACCACGAGTTCCGCCGCTTCTTTCATCGTTGCGCCCACCTGGAAGTTCAGGCCCGACTCCTTCAGAATCTTGCGCCCCTCTTCCACGTTGGTGCCCTCAAGGCGAAGCACAATCGGCACCTTTACCTGCAGGTTGCGCGCCGCTGCCACTACACCGGTCGCGAGGCGATCCACGCGCAGAATTCCGCCGAAGATGTTGATAAAGATTGCCTTCACATGCGCGTCGGAAAGCAAAATCTCAAAGGCATGCTCAATCTGCTCCTGAGTTGCGCCACCGCCTACGTCGAGGAAATTCGCCGGGCTACCCCCTGCGTATTGAATGATGTCCATCGTCGCCATCGCGAGTCCTGCGCCGTTCACCATACACGCAATCGACCCGTCCAGCTTGATGTAGTTGAGCGCGTACTTGCTCGCTTCCACTTCCAGCGGGTCCTCTTCGGCAACATCGCGCAGGGCCTTGATGTCCGCGTGCCGGAACAAAGCGTTGTCGTCGAAGGTGATCTTCGCATCGAGCGCGAAGAGCTTGCCGTCGGTCGTCGTAATGAAGGGATTGATCTCAATCAGCGATGCGTCCGTCTCGATGAACGCCCTGTAGAGGCTTTGGAAGAAGGTGACAGCCGGGTTGATCTGCGTGGGCTTTAAGCCCAGGGCGAAAGCGAGCTTACGTGCCTGCCACGCGCCGAATCCCACCGCCGGGTCAATCGTTTCCTTGAAAATGGCCTCAGGTGTCTTCGCGGCCACCTCTTCAATCTCCATGCCGCCGGCCTGCGAAGCCATAAACACAAGTTTGCCGCTGGCGCGATCGAGCACGATGCCAAGATAGAGCTCGCGCTCAATAGCCGCGGTCTCCTCAATCAGCAGGCGCTGCACCTTCTGGCCCTGCGGACCGGTCTGGTGGGTCACCAACGTCATGCCGAGAATGTTCTTGGCGTGCAGCTCGGCGTCTTCGCGCGTCTTCGCCACCTTCACGCCGCCGCTCTTGCCGCGACCTCCGGCATGAATCTGTGCTTTGACCACAACACCCGAGGCACCCTCGGCATGCAGCGTGCGCGCTACGGCGACAGCTTCTTCAAAGGTGTTTGCCATTTCGCCCTTGGGCACAGCGACACCATACTTCGCCAGAATTTCCTTCGCTTGGTACTCGTGAATTTTCAAGAGCTAAGGACCTCAATCGAATCCCAGATTAACACGCAGATTGACCGCGTTTTCCTGAGGGTCCGGCTCGTTTGTGGCGACAGCGGAGGCTTCGCGCAGAGAGCGCGTGACCTGAATTGCTTGAGTGGTCTAACGGTCCAATGCGGTCGGCGCGGCCGCTTACTTCTCCGCGCTCAGCCGTTCGGCAATTGAGCAGAACGGGCAGTATCCGACAAACCCGGTCAATCCCATAAGCACGCCTGCGATAGCGAACGTGAAAGCCTGCATTGACAAGTGATAGAACAAGAAACCACCGGCAACCATCAATTTTCCCAGAACCACGCGCAACACCCTATGTCGCGTCGGAATATTCTTCGGATAGAACATCGTTCGTCTCCTCGTAGCAGGTCCGGGAGTTTCTCGCAATCGGTCGTATCTGCTCCCGGTTAACGGAAGGACTCGCAACTTAATCCGGCCGGGAATTGTCACAGTGTATGTCAGACATCGAAGGTTTTCCGACCAATCTGCCTACAACTAAAGCGTGACAGCTTTCGAATCTCGGGTCGCTCGGCCCGAGAATTTCCCTTTGTCTTTGCCCAGGTGGCCCTTTTCCGCTATCGAGCCCACTCTGCCATACTTTTTCCATGTCGTTGTTAAAGGAGTTGCTTCGCCCGCTCGCCGAAGATGGTGCAGCTCTTACCCGCGAGCAGGCCGCCAGTGTGCTTGAAGAGATCCTTGCCGGCGACGTTCCCGAGGTGGAGATCGCGGCCTTGGTGGCGGTACTGGCCACGCGTGGCGAGCAGGCGCCGGAGTTAGCTGGCTTTGTGCAGGTCATGCGCGCCAGGGTCACGCCGGTTCCTTTAACGGCCGAAGAGCGCGACCAATTGGTTGACGTGGTTGGCACCGGAGGCGGCGGACCATTAACCTTCAACATCTCTTCGTGTGCAGCGCTGGTTGCGGCGGCCGCGGGTGCAAAAGTAGCCAAGCACGGCAATCGTGCCGTCACCTCCCGCTGCGGCTCAGCCGACGTCCTTGAGGCTCTTGGAGTCCCCATCAACTTAAGCCCCGAACTCGCTGCCGAGTGTCTGCGCGAGACCGGCTTCATGTTCCTCTTCGCACCCCACTATCATCCCGCCATGAAAGTCGTTGGTCCGCTTCGAAAAGCACTCGGTTTTCGCACTATCTTCAATCTCTGCGGTCCGCTCACCAACCCCGCAGGAGCCCGCGCGCAGGTCATCGGCGTACTCGCGCCTAGCAAGGTCTTGCTCGTCGGCCGTACTCTGGCAGCGCTCGGAGCAAAACGTGCTTTTGTAGTCCACGGTACTGACGGCATCGACGAACTCACCACAACCGGCGAGTCCGTCGTGGCCAGGGTTGAAGAATCCGCGACAGGGCAATCGGAGCTGAAGGCCGCGCGCGTTACGCCGGAAATGGCCGGCTTGCCGCGAGCCACGCTCGATCAGTTCGTTGGCGGTGACGTCAACACAAACAGGGAGCTGCTCTACGATGTGCTCACCGGCGTTCTTGGCGCGCGGCGCGACATTGTTCTTCTGAATGCGGCCGCGGGTCTCGTTGCCGCTGGACTGGCTGGTGATCTGAAAGAAGGGGTCGCCTTGGGCGCCGAAGCCATCGATTCCGGCCTGGCAGCCGCAACGCTCGCCAAGCTCCGTCAGTTCGGCGAAAACCACGCAATGAAACGCTAACGATCTGGAACCAAAACTGCCGCGCGCATCACGGCGTCATCCTCTTCGCCATAGAATAGGTGTGTGCCGAAGACCGCAGGCTTCCTTTCCGGCCCGATCGCAAAATAGTAAGATTCACAGTCCAAGATTCAGAGTCATGGAGCCTTTCCCGCAATGAGTGCGCAGTCCGCATCTTCGGCCTTTCAAGTTCAGGTTTCCGACAACGTCGCGACGCTCCTCAGCGAGGTGCCCGCGGGCGCGCTACTGACCATCGTGGGACCGGCAGGGAAGTGCGAGCTCGCGACGCGCGAGAAGATAGCCATGGGGCATAAGATTGCCTTGACGCCAATCGGCGCCGGCCAGCCCATCACCAAGTTCGGAATCGTGATTGGAGTTGCCATGCGCAGCATTGAGCCCGGCGAATGGGTCCATCTGCATAATTGCCGCAGCCAGTTGGACGAGCGCTCCGGTTCCTTCGATGTCCACACCGGCGCGCCACGGGATAACGCTTATGGATAACCGCAGTTGGACTGGCTATCTCCGCAAAGACGGACGCAAGGGCATCCGCAATCATCTCCTCGTGGTTTACACGGTGGAGTGCGCGAGCTTTGTCGCGCAGGAGATCGCGAAGGGCGAGCCGGATGTGCACGTAATCGGATTCCCCGGCTGCTACGACAACGACTATGCGATCCGCCTCATGCTGGCACTGGCAACGCATCCGAATGTCGGCGGCGTACTGTGCGTGGGCCTCGGCTGTGAGTACACGCAGCCGCATCGCATCGCCGAAGCAGTGCGCCAGTCGGGTCGCCCCGCGGAGTCGTTCTTCATTCAGGAAAACGGCGGCACGCTCTCCAGCGTCGCCTTGGGCAAAGAGCACCTTGCCTCACTACGCTCGCGAGCCGATCACGACGCGGTCAAAGTGCCCATGACCTGGGCCGACCTGGTCATCGGCGCTGAGTGCGGCGGCTCTGACGGGACGTCAGGCTTGGCAGGCAACCCCGTTGTAGGCCGGGCGTACGACCGGCTCGTCGAACACGGCGGCACGGCCATCTTTGAAGAAACAGTCGAAATGATCGGGCTGCGCGATTTGATGATTGCGCGCGCGGCCTCGCCGGAGGCGTCCCGGCAACTAGCTGCAACCTACGATAAGGCACTGAATTATTGCAAGGCGGTGCAGCAGTACTCCGTCGCTCCGGGAAACTTTGCCGGCGGACTGACGACGATCGAAGAGAAGAGCATGGGCGCCTTCGCCAAAGGCGGCAGCAAGCCGATTGAAGGAGTAATTCGCGTGTCGGAGCGGCCGCCGCACCCCGGTCTTTGGATCCTCGATTCGGTTCCCGACACGCACTTCATGCAGTTCGGTTACACCAACCCCAACGACACAGAAGGCATCATGGATCTGATCGCAGCCGGTTCGCAGATTGTGTTGTTCGTTACCGGCAGAGGCAGCGTCATCGGCAGCGCCGTAGCGCCGTTAATCAAGATTACCGGCAATGAGCGCACCTACCGCAACATGACCGAAGATATGGACTTCAACGCGGGGCGCGTCCTCAGCGGCGAAGTCACGATGGATGAGGCCGCCGAAGAGCTGTTGGATCTGATCGCCTGCGTCGCCGAAGGCCGGCCGAGCAAACCAGAAAAGCTGGGGCACCGCGAATTCTTCCTCATGTACAAGCACCAGGACGTGCCGTCCCTCGAGGCCGGATGCCACGCCTGACGACCCGCGCTGAAGTTTGACGAATCGATTGCGACCGGGGACAATAGGGGAGTTGCCCATCTGTGGGCCTGTGGCGCAGTTTGGGAGC
>CAZKJB010000022.1:0-24099 GCA_964552975.1 uncultured Occallatibacter sp.
ACACCATCCTGTGTGGCGCGCGCCGCACTTGAAACATGCTTATGAGTACGTGACGAAGCGCGTTGGCGAAGAGACGGCTCAGAGGCTGTTCGTCACCAATCCCCGAGCGGCGGTAGATGGCGCTCAGTGGCCGGAACAGCCGGTACCGCAGGGGTTATGGGAGGACGCACCGTTGAAGTTCGACCCCAAACAACACTTCAAAGATAGATCGAAATCAAAGCGGTCAGCAAAATCTCCCGCTGATGCCGGCGGGAAAGACGGAAGCGCGAAGGGATTCTGGAAGCGGCTTTTCGCCCGATAGGCGACGCTGCCGTCCTGATAGCGTGAATAGACCCTAGGAAAGCCCCAATCCGCCATCGACCGGTAAGACCTGGCCAGTGATGAAACTCGGACCCGTAGCGAAAAACAAGACAGCCTGGGCAACGTCGCCGGCAGCGCCATTGCGCCGCATCGGCGTTTTGGCGGCAAAGCGAGCGGCCTCTCCGCGGTCACCGGAAGCCTGATTCTGGGTTGCGGCGGAATCGGAAAGATCAATCCAGCCCGGAGCGACACAGTTGACGCTGACCTCGGGCGCAAATGCCTTCGCCATGGCCTCGGTGAGCATGTGGAGCGCGGCCTTTGAAGCACAGTAATGAGCGTGGCCGGGCCACGCGCGAAGGCCTCCCAGCGAGCCGATATTGATGATGCGGCCTTGTGCCGTGCGGAGATGCGGCAGCGCTTCGCGTGCGACGAGAAACGGGCCTCGGGTATTGGTCTCAAAGACAGCGTCCCACTGATCAAGGGTGAGGCTTTCGAGAGCCGCTGAGCCGAAGACGGCTGCGTTGTTGACGAGAACATCAAGACGGCCGAATTTTGCGATGACGGCAGTAATGGCCGCGCGCACAGAGGGCTCGGAACGTACATCACATTCGACGGCGAAAGAACTGCGCCCCATTGCGGTGATCACTTCAGCGGTCTGAGCGGCTTCAGCCAGAGATGAGCGGTAGGAGACGGCTACGTCAGCACCGGCCCGTGCCAGAGCAAGTGCAATGGCTCGGCCGATGCGCCGAGCACCTCCGGTAACGAGAGCAGATTTTCCGGCGAGAGGATCAGTTGTCATGATGAATCATGATTCCTGGCGCGAGTCGCACCAGGGAGCCGCATCTCCGAATCGGCTGAATTGTGCCATCGATGCTGTTGCCGAACTCACTTGGCCTGAGGCTGCGGCTGGCTCGCGTTGGGCTGAGCATCCGGCTGGCTGGAGGATCCGGATGGTTTGCCGCTTGAGTCAGGCGCATTCTGCTGCGACTTGTTCGACTTGTCGTCTTGAGCGCCAGTTCCGGCGCCAGGGGTCGAGGCAGAGTTCTTGTAGATGGAGTACTGCGAACCGGGGCGTTTCATCCGGATCTCCATCGACATCTCCGCTTTGTCGACCTTATAGTCCTGGCCATAAGTCTGGAAGCCGTTCGCGATGACCTGCATGCGCACCGTGTCGCCGATGGGTAGGACGTCGATGACCACTTTGCCATCCTCGTTGGACTTCAATTCCAGGTAGCCCTTGTCTTTGTCGCCTTCGATTGGGTGGAAGATTACGTGAGCATCCTGGATCGGC
Organism: uncultured Occallatibacter sp.; assembly: GCA_964552975.1. Classification (GTDB taxonomy): domain Bacteria; phylum Acidobacteriota; class Terriglobia; order Terriglobales; family Acidobacteriaceae; genus Telmatobacter. The sequence continues at coordinate 1,592 of CAZKJB010000022.1, forward strand.
TTGCCACTCGAATCGCGAAGAACCGTGATCTCGATTCGTGCAGAAGCGGGCGGTGCTTTGTATTTACGCCCATGATGAGAGGTGTCATCCTGAGCCCGCAGAGCGAAGGAACCGGTGACGAGGCCGAGGGTGGCCAAAGCGAAGCTGAAACGTACGAGCTGGCGGTGTGGCATGATCATCATTTTATCGCGTTCTGAGAGCGGCAGTAGGAATGTAGCTTTCCGTGTGTCATTTGGTGTTGCGGATCCAGTTCGGCGGAACCTTCAGAGGAAGTGAGAAAGAAGCGATGACTGGCGCAACGGCGACCCAAAGACGCGCGCTTATTGCGATTAAGCTGCTGCACACGTCGATCTGGGGATTACACGCGGCGTGTGTGGTGGCGCTGCCGCTGCTGGCTACTCTCCATCTTTTTCGATGGGCCGTGATTCTAATGGTTCCCGTTGTTTTGGAAGTGGGAGTATTAGCAATCAACCGGAACCGTTGCCCTCTGAGGAAATGGGCTGAACGCTATATTGACGACCGCTCACCTAACTACGACATATATCTGCAGGTTTGGCTCGCGGCGAATACGAAGCTTCTCTTTGCCTCCCGTACTTTGTGAGTGGCATGGTCGTGTTAGAGGAATGGCTGAGGTGGCGATAAGGGATAGGAGCCGATACCGAGAAGAAGGTCAAATGCGGCAGACCCGGCATCCTTTTAATGACGTTGTCATACTTTATGAGTATGCTTCACTCAGATTTAATCTTCAAAGTACTTGACAAACGGCTATGTGACCTCCTATCTTTAGCAATTGGAAGGCGAGAGTGCTAGCAGTCCTCTGGTGGGATCGCCCATCAGGTCCGCCGGTACCCACGGCGGCAGGCATCGCGACCTCCCAAGTCCTTTGTTTACAAACAACCACTGAAACCCGCGTGACGGATTAGACCCGGTTCGTGCGGGAAGGAGAAGCGAAGCAATGGCAGCAACATCGACGTCCGTAGCAACGAAATTCACTCCACTCCACGACCGGATTCTGGTCCGCCGGGTGGAAGAGGGCGAAACCGTCCGTGGTGGAATCATCATCCCCGACAGCGCCAAGGAAAAACCCCAGGAAGGCGAAGTGATTTCCGTGGGCAAAGGCAAGTCGAACGACGAAGGAAAGGTATTTCCGCTGGATGTGAAGGCGGGCGATCGCGTGCTTTTCGGCAAATATTCCGGCACCGAGATCAAGATCGACGGCGAAGAGCTTCTGATCATGCGCGAGGAAGAAGTTCTCGGCATCGTGAAGAAGTAGTTTCCAGTGGTCTGTGAATAGTGGTGAGTGGTCAGAAATTGGCCGCAGCCACCTATTGCATTCTGACCTTGGAATTGGCCACAAACGAATTACGCAACTTTGAAAATCCGATCACTGAACACTGTTCACTGATCTCAGGAGAGAGACATGGCAAAGCAAATTCTGCACGGTGAGGATTCCCGTCAGGCGATTCTGCGCGGCGTGAACACGCTAGCGGACGCTGTGAAGGCGACGCTCGGGCCCAAGGGCCGGAACGTCGTAATTGAGAAGAAGTTTGGTTCGCCCACCATCACCAAGGACGGCGTGACGGTGGCAAAAGAGATCGACCTGAAGGATCCACTTGAGAATGTGGGCGCACAGCTCGTGCGTGAGGTTGCCTCGAAGACGTCGGACGTTGCCGGTGACGGCACCACCACGGCGACCGTTCTGGCGCAGTCGATCTTCCGCGAAGGCGTGAAGACGGTTGCAGCCGGAGCCAACCCGACAGCGCTGAAGCGCGGCATCGAGAAGGCCGTGACGGTGATCAACGGCACGCGCGACAAGGACGGCAAGTGGAATCAGGATGGCGCTCTTAGCAAGCTGTCGAAGCCGGTGAACGAAGGGTCGGTTGCGCAAGTCGGCACGATTTCGGCTAACGGCGACGAAGAAATTGGCGCGATCATTGCCGAGGCAGTAAAGGTTGTGGGCAAGGACGGCGTGATCACCATCGAAGAGTCGAAGACCATGCACACCGGTCTTGAGACTGTGGACGGCATGCAATTCGACCGCGGCTATCTGAGCCCGTACTTTGTGACTGACGCCGAACGGCTCGAAGTGATTCTTGAAGATCCGTACGTTCTGATCTACGAGAAGAAGATCAGCGCGATGAAGGATCTGCTGCCCCTGTTGGAGCAGGTTGCGCGCGGCGGCAAGCCGTTGTTGATCATCGCCGAGGACGTTGAAGGCGAGGCTCTGGCAACGCTGGTAGTCAACAAGCTGCGCGGCACGCTGAACGTGGCTGCGGTGAAGGCTCCTGGATTTGGCGATCGGCGCAAGGCCATCCTGGGCGACATCGCGGTCCTGACCGGCGGCAAGGCCATCACCGAGGACCTGGGCATCAAGCTGGAAGGCGTGAAGCTCGAGGATCTGGGCAAGGCCAAGCGCATCACCATCGACAAGGACAACACCACGATCGTTGACGGCGCAGGCAAGGCCAGCGACATCGAGGGCCGCGTCAAGGAGATCCGCGCGCAGGTCGAAAAGACCACCTCCGACTACGACAAGGAGAAGCTGCAGGAGCGGCTGGCCAAGCTGGTGGGCGGCGTTGCCATCATTAAGGTTGGCGCGGCGACCGAGACCGAGCTGAAGGAGAAGAAGGCTCGCGTTGAGGATGCTCTGCATGCAACCCGTGCGGCTGTCGAAGAGGGCATCGTCCCCGGCGGCGGCGTGGCGCTGGTTCGCTGCGTACCGGCGGTCGAGAAGCTGATTACGACGCTCGAAGGCGACGAGAAAACCGGCGCCCAGATCGTGCTACGCGCACTCGAAGAGCCGCTTCGTCAAATAGTTGCCAATGCCGGCGAAGAGGGTGCGGTGGTTGTGGCCAAAGTGCTGGAATCGAAGGAAGCTCACTTCGGTTACAACGCGCTGACCAGTAAGTTCGAGGACCTGGTGAAGGCCGGCGTCATCGATCCGACCAAGGTGACCCGTACGGCGCTGCAGAACGCGGCCTCGATCGCGGCCCTGCTGCTGACGACCGAAGCCCTGGTTGTTGAATTGCCTGAACCTAAGAGCGCGGCGCCGGCCGGTCATGGCGGCGGCGGCATGGACGGCATGTACTAAGAACCGTTCGCAGCGGACAGTTCGCGGTTCTCAGTTTTGAGCCTTGTGAACTGGCCGCTGCGGCCAAACAGGTACCAAACACAAAAGGCCTCCAGCTTTGGCTGGGGGCCTTTTTCGTGCGAGGAAAGACTTGATGCTCAGCTTTGATGAAGCGTCGTTCTTGCGGCCCACCAGGGCCGGTTCGGCAAAGTTGCTTACATTACGACAGCAGGAGCCGGCGTGACTGTCGTCGATGAAATACCAGGTTCGCTGACAGCGGGCTGTGGACGAAGAGAACGCAGCCAACCAGCAGAGAGCCAGGCGCGCGGGATTACAAATTCTGACCAACCGCAATCCAGGCAAATACGGATGTCAGGTGAGGGCGTCATCGGAGGATGACTCAACGTACGCGGGCTATTGCGAAATAGCCGGACTTCAGCCGGAACGAGAGATAGAGCAGCCGATTGACACTTCGGGCAAATCATCAAAGCACCTCAGGAGGTTCGAGTAGGGCAGAACCCCCACAAATGGAATGAGGGAGTGATTTAATCTAACGGAATTTTGGAGTGGTTTTCAACAGGAAGAAAATTAATTGAAAACCAAGGTAACATTTATGTTTGTATAAGCAAAGCAACTTCCAATGTGGTCAAACAGGCATTGGTCGTCGTAAACTTCAGAAATAAAGCCAGATCGCCAATGCCCTGCCTCGAATTCTAGGCAAAAAGAATGCGGCGGCCGAAGCCGCCGCACTTTCGAGGGATTTGCTGATCCCTAGAAATTCACACGAGCTGCGACTTCCACCTGCCGCGGTGAGAAGGTGAAGTTGCTTCCATTCGTGGCTGTAATTTGCTTGAAAGTGTTGTTGCCGGTGGCTGTCTGGCCCAGATAGGTCGCCGTGGTCCCTGACAGTGAGTACAAGCTGGTATTCATGCCGGTGATGTTCTGGTGATTCGCCAGGTTAAATGCATTGGCAAGCAACTCGATGCTATAGCCATGCTCGAAGGTGACCGTCTTAGAGAGCCGGAGATCGTCCACGATATCGCGAGGCATCCTGTAGGTGTCGTAGCCTACGCCGGGGATGACCGTGGTTGCGTCGGCGCCATTCCAGTCGCCGAGTGTACCGGTCCCGCCGACGGTGAATTTTCCTGTTGCTCCGCCGGTAATTGGAAATCCATTCCCCATCGAGAAGCTGGTATCGATGTTCCAATCGTTGGCGGCCCACTTGAGCGGATTACCGGAATGGATATTGGGAAAATTGTAGATGGCCGTGGCAACGAACCGGTTGGGAATGTTCCACTGCGAATCGCCGTAGTTGACTCGCGCGTTGGAGTAGGGGTCAAACCAGGCGCCAAATTGAGTGCCTTGGGTGAGGGCGTTCTGTGAGTAATCCAGCGCATGCGACCAGGTATAGCTGGCATCGAACTGGATGCTCTTGAGCGAGCGATTCACCACCTCGGCCACCAATGCGTTGTAGTTCGAGTTCACATTGCTGATCATCTCGGTGATTGTTCCGAAGGCCGTGGCTGCCGATCCGAAGAGCGACGTATTGCCGTAGGGCCCGGGACTCGCATTGGAATACTCGGGAACGTTTGCGATGACCGTTCCGTTGGGGCCAAGCGGGCCGGAGCTGGAGGCGTCGGAGACGGTGACGTTGATTGTGGTGAGCTGTGCTGGATTCAGGTTGACGTTGAGGAAGTTTGGCAGTTCACGACCCAGGCTGCCGAGGTAGCTGATACCAAACACGGTTCCCCGCCCGAAGGACTGCTGTAACAGGAGGTCGAACTCCTGAACCTGCGGAAGCTTCAGATTGTTGGCGAAGAAATATCCCGTCGGTGTCGCGGAACCGGCACCCGCCAGATAGGGCATAAATGGCGCCCCGGCGGTGGATGGCGTAAACGACGGATCGATCTGGCCGTTCGGACTACCGGTATTGACACGGACTTCTTCGATGTTGCCGTTGGTGATTCGGCCGAAGTAAATGCCGTATCCGCCGCGAAGAACGGTGTTGCCGCCCCCGAACACATCATAGGAGAAGCCGACTCGCGGGCCGAAGTTCATCTTATCGCTGGGAGTGTTGCCGAGTTGGGGGAAGGGAACGAATGAGCCGGCTGCGGTCAGCAGGTTTCCGGTGGCGCCTGGAAGGATCTCGTGATCCCAGCGCACGCCAAGCTCCAGAGTCAAGCGAGGCGTGAACCTCCAGTTATCCTGCGCGAACGTTCCGAAGTCAAGGGTAGAAAGCTGGAAGGTTGGTGTTCCAAATCCCTGGCTATCGGAGGAGTAGCAAGGATACTGACCCACCGCTACGGTCGTCGCCGAGCTGGCATTCTGCACAGCGCTCGAGTTGCAGCCGCGGTTGTTGGTGGTGGAGGGCTTCACTCCGTTCTTGAAGTCGAGAAGGTCGTTGAAATAATTCGGCAAGTAGCTATAGGTGAAATATCCGTTACTGCGAAATAGGTTGTTTTCAAGATCGTAGTTGTGGACTGTGTCGACACCGAACTTGAAGCTGTGGTTGCCCTTCGTCCAGTAGAGGATGTCGCCGATCTGCCACTTGGTCTCGTACGGATAGGCGATTCGATAGGAATAATAGGGTGAGCCGATGTTGACTCCGTAGGCCGTGCTTCCGGATAGCAGAACCTCAGGAATGTTCCCCGTGGCCCCGCTGGGCGCAAGATCGGCCAGAGTGTATTTGGTCAGCGGTTGTTGACTTTCGTCGTTTAGCTCGCGGCCGTATTGGTAAAGCACCTCATTGCTGATGTTCGCGGAAATAAGGGTAGTCAGCTTCGTCAGGCCGTAGTCCAGCTTGACGAAGTCGTTGCCTTCTGTATCTTCGGCGTAGTTGATGGCCGCTGCAGTTTGCACGCCGCCGGGCGAATCCCAACGCAGGCGATGAAAGAGGGCGCTCCAGTGCATCTTGGGCGAGATTTGCCAGTCAAGCTTGGGAGTGTTGATCTCCTGATAGCCGAAGCGGGCAGACAATCCGATGTCGTTGTTAAGGCCGATGTCGGAGATTGCAGCAGCGCCGGTGTAGCTCGAAGTCGAGATAGCGGAGCTGCCGTAGAGCAAAGCGGCCCAGTCATAGGACGCCTGCACGTACGAGATTCCCTGGCGTGCGGCGAGCGTGCAGGCATTGATATCGTTGAATGCTCCCGTGGGCGCACCCGAAAGGAATCCGTTTCCAGGGGCGGTTGGGGTTGCCGGAGTCAAGGTGCAGGTTTCGCCGGCAGCCAATGTAGCTGAGGGCAGAGTGTAGAAGTTGGCGGGGCTGGAGGGAATTCCCACTTCAGGGAAGACGTGAGTGTGCTGGTCGTAGGTATACATCCAGAACAGCTTGTCCTTGATCAGTGGACCGCCGGCGGTGAAGCCATAGATCTTGCGAAGATCTTCTGGCTTGAAGTGCGAAGTGACGTTCTTGCCGCTGACCAACTGTGTGATGGTGGTGTAGTCATTGTAGGCGGCCCAGTTGCTCTCCTTATCGTAGAAGTAGGCCTGGCCGTGAATCTGGTTGGTGCCGCTCTTGGTGACCGAGTTCACCACGCCGCCTGCAGCGCGCCCGAACTCCGCCGAGTAAACGCCTGTATTCATGACAAACTCGCGCACGGCTGAGCCGGCGGTTGAATAGGCCTCGCGCGTGCGTCCGCGCTCTTCAGCAAAGTAGGCCTGATTGTCGTCGGCGCCGTCGACTTCGACGTTATTGAGCAGGGTGCTGATTCCGTGCACGCTGATCAACCCATAACCGCTGGTGTCAACAATGACGCCGGGGGTGGAAAGAGCCAGCGCCGACCAGCGGCGATTGTTGACCGGGATGTTCTGAAGAGACCTTCCGTTCAGCGTATCGCTGAAGTCTGGGGAGACCAGATTCATCACTGGCGTTTGCTCGGTCACCTCGACGACTGCCGAGGAGCCGGCGATGGCCAGGTGCGGTAAGAGACTTGTGACCTGGCCTACGACAACGACGACGTTGTCGGCCGTATAGCTGGCAAAACCCTGCGCGGAGATCACGACTTTATAACTGCCGGGTTCCAGTAATGGAAAATTGAAGAAGCCACTGCCGTCGACAGCGGTTTTGAACTGGGCGTTGGTTCCGGTGTTCGAGGCACTGACTGATGCATTGCCGACCACGGCTCCCGACGGGTCTGTCACTGTTCCTGAGATCGAACCTTGCGTGGTGGATTGTGCATTCGCTGCAATGGAACCAACACAGGCAACGAGGATGAGAAGCGCCAGGCAGCGAATACCGACGCGAATTCGATTAGATGTCATAACTGCCCTCCAAAATGATAGTTTGCGGTCAACACACAATTGCGTAAGTAGAGTGTGAAGTTGCGAGTGCGATAAAGTTTCGCAGCAAACGGTGCAATACGCGCAAGGAAACGCTATTTGAAGCTCGAATAGCCTGAGGCCCGGAGTGCGCTCTGAAATCCGCACATACCGAAACTTTCCCGACTTGAAGAGTCTACAAATTGGTGATGAATACAGGGTGAATTGTAAGCAAGACCCGTAAGCATGAGACCAATGTGCCGGCCCCAACGGGTCCCGCGCCGAGCGATGGGACGGGGGATGTCCTGGCCCGAACAACTGCTGTCAATACCTTGCTGTCACGCCCTCACGCGAATTTGTTTCAAATGCTGCAAACGAACGACGCGGAAAGAAGCAACTCCTCTTTTCAGAGGTCGCGTTTTCCTTTGGATTTGTTGCGTTCTGGCGCCACGTTCGAGGGCGGCTGCCGGCGCATATCTACTTTTTTGATACTTCTTTCAGCTGCGGCCAAGCGCAGTCTGACGATAGTGATTACTCGAACAATTTCGTCGGGTACGACGATCGATCAGGAATCAATATTGTAGGACAGCGGCGCGTGGTTTTCCAAGGGGGAAATACAGAAATCTACGAGGCATTTAAACGAATTCTGGTGTTTTTCGGCCGATCTGTGGAAAGCGGAAGTGGCTTCGGAGGCCGGTTAACCATCCGTTCTGTTGTGGAGAAAGCGAGATCAGCCGAGCGATTGGGCCGTGCGGCGGAGTAAGTGAGCTATCCGCCGCAATGGGGCCTGCTAAGTGATCGGCGCTTACCGGCCGCTGCCGATGCCCCATCGCAAGCGCAAGCCGGCGCGGGCGTTGAAGGGGAGGCTGGGGTAGCCGATGGGCGCGATTTTCTGGCTATTGAGAAGGTTGTTGGCCTGAGCATAAATGTCGAGCCAGCTCAACAATTGGAAGCTGCCTCCAAGATCGAGCTTTGCATAGCCATAATCGAGGTTGCGGTTGGGAAGCAATAAGCTGTTGCCTCCGTTTGCATCCTCACCTTCGAGGTAGGTGGAGTCATCACTGCGGCCGGCAAAAGCGGCTGTAAACACACCAGTCAGTCGCTTATCGGCATAGGTGGCCGAGACGAAACCTGTGTGAGGCGCGCGGCGAAAGGGCCGTGCCCCTGTGAGTGGCGAGTAAGGGCCAATAGGAATTCCGTTGGTGAAGGTAGGGACGGGGCCAAGGAGAGCTGCGTCGTCATTGGTAAATGAGCGCTGCACCACCGCGTCGAGATATGTATAGCCGCCGCGAAGAAATAGATTGCGGCCGATACCGCTTTCGAAATTGGCTTCAACTCCCTGGGCGCGAATGGCCTCGGAGTTGATGGTGAGCTCATAGGCGAAGTTGGCCTGGAGGATTGCCTCCAATTGCTGCTGCTGCGCGGGCGTCAGGTTGGGAAGGAGCTCTGGGACAAGATCGAGACCAACGTATTCGATTTCTTTGCCGAATTCGTTGTGAAAGTAGCTGGCGCGGAAGACGAGGTGCTGGCTGAGGAAGCTCTGTTCGATGCCGCCCTCATAGGTGCGCGTGGTTGGCGCCGCAAGCGGGGCAATATGTAGTTGCTTGATTGTCGATTGCCCGCCGTTGTTGACCAGAAAGTTATAGAGCGAATCGTCCTGATCGGTGAGTTTGGGCTCGCGCACCGCATCGCCATAGTTGAAGAGAATCCGTGTACCGCTGAAGACGCCGCTGTGCGGGCGAAAGGCGTAATAGGAGACTCCGGCGCGCGGCGCGGTTTGCGTGCCAAACAGCGAGTAGCGTTCCAGGCCTCCTCCGAGCGTATAGAAGAAACGATTTTTGAAGTCGCCGTGGACTGCCGCGATGTAGTCGTAATTGGTTCGTTGGACGGGAGTGTAGTAGGTGCTGCCCGGTTCCGAACCGCGCTCATTTTCAAATTGGAATCCGATGAGAGCGCCAAGATGCGGCGTGACTGTGAAATCGCCATGGTAGACAAGCTGATCGCGGTTATTTACGTTTTGTATTCGCTCAGGGTAGCTGGTCACACAATCGAGCACAGCTTGTCCTGTTGCGGAGTAGCCGTTGGCGCCGGTGATGGTGACAGTGTTGCCGAGGGTTCCCGCGCCGAAGCAGTAATAGGTGAAAGCGACGGGAGTGCCTGAAGCTTTCCAGATGTATTCCTGTTCGCGTTTGCGCGTGAGACCATAGCGTGCGCTCTGGTGAAATGCGGCCGTGGTCTGGTTATCGATGAGTCCGCTCGCGAATATGTCCTGATCTTTCTGCGTCGCATTGTCGGTAACGTGAAAGAAGTCCCAGGCATTTGGGACGCCGGTGGCATCGACGCCGTAATGCAGCGTGCCGCGGATTTGCGTGGTGCTGTTGAGAGCCAGGCCCAAATTGGCCTCAGCGGTTGCCACGTGGTACTCGTCATTCGGCAAGTTATTGGCCGTTTGCAACCAACTGAAGGCGCCGAGATAATCGAGTTTCTTGTGTGCGCCCGCCAATTCAAGTTCCTCGCGCGATGTGAAGAAGTTGCCGGCTTCGCCGTGAAAGAGCAGGGAGGGGAAGCTGGTTGTGCCGTGCGGTGTTGTGAGGCTCACCACGCTACTGCCGGCTCCCGCACCGTAGAGGTCGGAGTTGGGACCGCGGTAAACCTCGGCGCTGTCGATTGCGGTTGTCGAGAGCGGGCCAAAACTGAATTGATTCCCGAGGTCGCCCGCGTCGACTCCGTCGACGAGAACCTTGTTGGCGTTGGAGTCGCCGCCGCGCACGAATAGCGAAGTTACGGCGCCGAGCTGGCCAGTCTGGACCACGAAAGTGCCCGGCATGAGACGAAGGGGACTGACCAGGTCGTCGCGCAGAGCCAGATCGAGCGGGCCGAGCACGGTGATCGCAGAGCTGGTCTGTGCCTGCGGTGTGGGCGTTCCCGTTGCAGTGACCACGATCGACTCGCGCACCCAGGCCGGCTCAAGAACGACATTGCGCTCAATCGAGTCAAGTTGGCCGGCGTAGAAATCCGGTGTTTGCAACTGCCTGAAGCTCTTGGCAGTGACCACAAGAAAGAATCGGCCACTGGTTCCAGTAAGAATCTGGAAGCTGCCGTCGGGTGTGGAGACCGCTGACGCGATGACTTGCCCATTGCTCATGAGAGAAATGGTGGCACCCGTAACTTTGGCTCCAGTTGTGTCAGTGACCGCGCCACGGATGGAGGCGGCTGGGCAATAGGCGGCAAATAGCGTGAGTGCGAACGCGGCGAAGACACGCGTCAGATGACGGGCGAAACCTGCGCGCAAGAAATTGGGAGTCGGCATGTGAGCTCCTTCGTTCCCCTCGGAACGTGAAAGCGGTTGGGGCGCCTCGGACCGGTCTCCTGACTTACGCACTTTTCAGCCGCCTTCCCAAAGTCGAACCGAACAGGCTCAACTCCAGTGGCGTACAGGCATCTCCGCGCGGAACAGAGTTGCCTTGGCTGAAATCCTATCCTGCTCCGACACCTTTATAGGACGGGAACAGAAAGAGGTGCGCTCACAGTTGCGGGGCAGTGGCGGAATTTCACCGCCTTCCCGAACATCCTGGCGATTCTTGTGGTGGGTTGTACTGCAGCACATGGCTGAAGCAGGTGATGACATGGAAACAACTTCCATGTCATCAACTTTTATAGAGGTTGCGGAGAGAGATGTCAAAAGTTTCGATGGCGGACGAGGCGATGCTTGAAATCGGGTGTCGGACGCACAGCCTCAAGTGGAAAGATGGTGACCCCGGGACTGATTCGAATCTCGGCACTACTTCACTGGTTTCTGGCGGCAGGAGTGCAGGTAAGCGATGAGGTCATCGATCTCCTGCGGCGCGAGAACCTCACCGAACGCCGGCATCACGTTGCTGCCGTTCACAATCTGATCGCGAATCGCAGTTTTCTTCGCAGTGCGCCCGATGTTGGAGAGGTTCGGCCCACGGTGTCCGCCCACATTGCCGATCATGTGGCAGTGTTGGCAACCGCTCGAGACGAAAAGCTCCGCACCATGCGTCCGCTGCTCTTTTGAAGAGGCATGCAAAGGCAATAAACCCGCGACCAGAGCCAGCAACGCCGGCCAGAATCTCATTGACCGGGACCTCCGCCTGCCGCCGCGGGTTCGGCTTCGATCGCCGACTGGCGATGTACGTGCCACGGCACGCTCTCCGCTGTTACATCAGGATGCGTGCGGAGATATTCCAGCGCATAGGTATTGGCGGTCGGATCGTCCTTTTGATCGGCGAAATTCGCGGCTTCGCGGGCGGCCGCCTCTTTCATTCCAAGCCGCCGGTAGACGATCGAGAGAATGTAGTGGGCCGCCAGATCGTCTGGGTCGATGGATTGCACGATTTCGTACTCAGCGCGCGCCTCATCATATTTGTGCTGCTGGTAGAGTGAGAAGCCGAGCTCGCGGTGCGCATCGCGGGAACGCGGGAACTCGGCAATCACCCCATGCAGATCGGCGACGGCGGCATCGAGATGGCCCTGGACCCGGTCGACCAGCGCCAGGTTGTACAGCGCACGGGCGTTGCGCTGATTCAACTTGAGAGCATGCTCCAAATTGGCTCGCGAATCGTCGTAGCGTTGCCATGAGAAGTCGGCAATCGCGACGTTTGTGTACGCGTCGGCGTAGTCAGGCCGAATTTCGGCCACGCGCTCAAAAGCACGGGCACTTTCGGCATACTGCTGCGCATCCAGCAGTCCGATGCCGTAGTTGTTCCATCGCATCCAGTCAGGATTGTCCTGCGGATCGGGCGGCGCGGCAGGATTTGCACCCAACGCAAACGAGCGCGTACGCGACGCAATCTCGACAACCGGCATCTCGTAGTACTTGCCCAGGCCGAAGTCAATGAAGTGTTGGTTGAATCGGCGATAGTTGACCTTTGCGGTGATGGTGATGGGGCCAGTGACGCCTTCCGGTACTTTGAACTCGTAGCGAACAATCTGCGAACGGCCTGAGATGATCGTGTTGTTGAACGCGATGACTCGCGTATCCCACACCTGGTGCCGGTCGTTCAGCGTGCCCGTGGAGTTCACGAGCCGGTTCGTGAAGCTGTGCGCGCTAGGATCGAGCTCGCCGTTAGACCGCAGACTGCCTGAGTGGATCAGCTGGTGGCCGGTGGCGTCCGTCGCTTCAAATTCAACCCAGCATTCGTAGAAATCGCGTTGCTCGGGGACAAGATTGTGTCCAATGCCCTTGTTCTGAATCACGACGGAGACAATCAGGTCGTCGCCCGCAGCAATGTCAACCGGTGTGGTACCAAGGGGAGCAATCACCTTGCCGCCGTTGCGCTCAATGCCGAAGATGTCGACGTTCAGGACCTGGTTCTTCAAAAATGCGATCGTTTTCTCGAGCTGCTCGTTATATCCGTAATACTTGGAGAGCACCGTGTTGGCGCCGAGCCAGCGATGTGAGGCCAGTTTGCCGTCCTGCGCCCCGTAATCCTGCAGGCGAATATCTTCAGGCATCATGTGGCAGGTCTGGCAGGTGGAGACTGTGGGCTTCACATAGAAGGGCAACGGCGACTGTTTGGAGAATGAGGCCTGCTGCCATTCGTCGTAAAGGAAGATCGCTCGTTGCCACTTGTAGTCGTTGAGCATTCTCGGGAGCGCCGCTTTGTGGCACGCCGAACAGAACTCGCTGGTGTGGTAGAAGTCCTTCATTACGGCTTTCACGTGGCGATCGAGATGGGCAAGGATTTCCTTGTCAGGGACCTCTCCGTAGATTGGCTTGCCATCGGCATCGAGCAGAGCCGTTGACTGCGCGATGACATAACTGCCGGTGCCGCGCGTGTCCACTTTCTGAATGGAATGGCAGACCGAGCATGTGACGCCGTCCTGATCGAAGTGGCGATCGATGGGCGATCCCTTGGTGAGCGCGCCCGAAGTCAATGCGATGGGATTGTGGCAACCCTCGCAATGACGCGTGAATTCGATGCCCTTTGCGTCGCGCAGCATGTTCGTGTTCTTGATGTACCAAGGAGCGCGGAAGGAGTTGGCGTGCGCGGTCTGACGCCACTCCGCATAGGCCTCTTGGTGGCAATGACCGCAGTATTTTGCAGTCAGAAAAGTCTTGGAATCGATGAACTGGCCGGTGTCAGTGGTTGCGTTCGACGGCAGGAAGGGCCGATCAGACCCAAAGCGGAGGTTGTAGTGCTCAGCAACATCGTGTGAGTAAACCGCGCGGTCGGTCGCCAGATCGTCAGCCGCCTGAGCCGGGCGGGTACGGAATGCAATGAAAATGCACCCCCACCCGGCAAGAGCCATAAGGCTGCCGGCAAGCCGAAGCATTCTGCTGCGTGCGGAGCGGGGAGTCATCGCGACGTCCATTGTAGGGGTTTCGGTGGAATCCGGCATCCCGCCTGGGGTGAGTGCGAATCTCAACCAAACGGTTGAGTCGAGCTTGGATTGCAATTGGCGATGTTCGTTCCGCGGCGGAATCTGTCAGTTTCGCGAGGAGTTTGAGGCGTTCGTCACGGATTCGTTCCCCTGCAACCAATTGGATGAGACGCCATTCGTCACCCCCTGCGCGGGTTAGCGACCGGCCTGGGTGCCCTGCGTCGGGCGGCTCGTTCCTTCAGTGACGGTGATGATCGAATCCACTCCAGGCGCCATGAAATGCTCCACATTGCCACTGGGCCAGTGGATTTCGATGTCGTCGACCCTCGTCGCCTGCCCGAGGCCAAAATGCGGACGCGGATCGCTGGTTGAGGCGTAGCTTCCCCCGCTTACTACGTCAGCGCGCTGCTTCATGCCGTTCGCGGTCAGGTAGACCGTGGCGCCCACCGCGTCGCGCGGGCTCTTCGGGCCGCCCACAAGCTTCAGCTCCAACCAATGATTCTTATCAGGAGAAACGTCGCGCAGTAGCACCGGGTGACCATCTTCGACGTTGATCACGACATCGAGCTTGCCGTCGTTGGACAAGTCGCCCACGGCGAGGCCGCGGCCCGAGATCACGTCGGCGAGGCCAGATCGTTCGACGGCGCGCACCGGCTCGAACCTCTTTCCTTCGATGTTGTGGAAGAGCATGGGCCGCTGCGCCCAGGTCGTTCCCCACGGATGTTGGTCGACCTGCGGATAGACGTGACCGTCAGACATGATGAGGTCTTTCCATCCATCATTGTCATAATCAAAGAACGCGTCGCCCCAGCCGAGGAATGGAACTGAAATCTCGGCGATGCCCATCTGGTAGCTGATGTCGGTGAGGTTCGCGTCGCCCTCGTTGCGGTAGAGCGGTTTGTAATCGTCAGAGAACGTGGTGTTGAAGATGTCGACCATGCCGTTGTTGGCAAAGTCGCCTGCTGCAATACCCATCGAGGCGGTTTCGCGGCCGGCCTCGTTCAGCGCATAGCCGGAAGCGTAGCTCACGTCGTCGAAGGTTCCATCACCTTTGTTCAGGTAGAGATAGTTCGGCGTCGAATCATCGGCGACGAGCAGATCGACCTTGCCATCGTTGTTGATGTCGATGAAGAGCGAGCTGAGCCCGTAGTAGCCTGGTTTGTCAGCGACGCCTGCCTTCCCGCTCACGTCAGTGAATGTGCCGTCCCCGTTGTTGTGGAAGAGATGGTCAGGTTCGCCCTTCAGGCCGCGCGGGCCGCAATTCACTGCTACACCGCGGAAGGTGCAGAACATATCGGGCACGCCATTCTCTCCGCCTGAAGGCAGATTGCTGCGGTCGAAGTGGACGTAACCTGGAACAAACAGATCGAGGCGGCCGTCACCGTCGTAGTCGCCCCACGTGGCGCCCGTGGACCAATTGCCCAGCGTCACCCCGGCTTTCTCTGCAACGTCAGTAAACGTGCCGTCGTGATTGTTGTGGTAGAGCCGGTTCTTGCCCCAGTTGGTTACGTAGATGTCGGGCCAGCCGTCGTTATCGTAGTCAGCGATCGCGACGCCGACGCCCCAGCGGTCGTTGGTCACGCCTGCCTTGGCGGCTACATCGGTGAAAGTGCCATCGTGGTTGTTGTGGAAGAGCGCAGCGTGCGGCGGCGTCTCCTTGCCGTCGAGCGCGTCGAAGGTTGAGCCGTTGACGACGTAGATATCGAGCCAGCCGTCGTTGTCGTAATCAATTAGGCCGATACCGGAGCCGTTGGTTTCGATGATGTACTTCTTCTGCGGCGTGCCCATCTTGTGAGTCCAGTGTGTCAGGCCAGCCTTCTCTGAGATGTCTTCAAAGACGACAGGACCATCTGCAACCAATCCGCCTGCTGTGATTGGACGACGCTGCTCGTCAAACTGAGCAGGATGCGGTGGGCCGGTTTCCACTCCGCCAGCGGATTGCCGGGCGGCTGCGGGGGGTTCGCTCTGCAGGTGATGGGCGGAAGATCCAGGATCGCTCGATTGCGCGCCGAACACAAAAGGAATCGCAACGGCCAGCATTCCAGCAAGAAGGATTTTCCAGCGACCTTGGGGCATGCAGGAGAGTATAGGGGAGGAACGTGAAGACGAGGATCAATCGAAAGGTGGAGAATTCCGGGCCGAACACGCGGCCCATCAGGCACCAAAGGCGAGCCAGAAAACGCGCGGTAGCATTTCGATTCTCAATCGGCGCCAAGCTTATACGGAATTCCGAACCGCCCGATCTGGATCATCCTCATCTCGCCGGGCGGCCAGATGTGCAGACTCTCCACGCGCGTCGATCCTGTGATGCGATGAGCGTCAGCACTGCCGATCAATTCTCCGGTCTCCGCACCGGTGAAGTGGACGCTGAGCGAATCGCCATCGGGAGCGCGCGTCCATCCGAAAACATATCTTCCGGGTTTCAACTTCACACCGCCGATGCGCACTGGAGCCTGCACGATCAGGTAGTGGGAGTACTTTCCCTCGACAGAATAGCCGGCTGTCAGCAACACGACTCCGGCGATGAAATGCCCGTGGCCATCGACGATTCCCGATGCGGTCCGCATCTCGGTTTCGATGTGCTCGCTTCCGACGGGCGCGCGCGACGGCAGGACGGCCGCAAGTTCGGTGTCGGTCGCCTGGCGCCATACGGTCTTTTGCGCCGGTATTGTCGGCGCCACCTGCAGCAGGACAACGCAGGACAAGAGCAAATTCAATCCCGTTCTGGTCTTCATGCTTTCGGCTTTCTCAGCGACTCAAAAGGAACAATGCCTCGCCGGATGGCTGCTGTTGCGGCCTGGGTGCGGTCGGCCACACCCAGCTTGCTGAGGAGCGTGTTAATGTGCGTCTTCACGGTAGCTTCAGAGATCACGAGCTCTGTAGCGATTTCCTTGTTGCTTTTGCCGGAGACGATCTGCACCAGGACCTCCGACTCCCGCGGCGTCAGATCCTCAGTACCCATGCGCTCGGCAAGCCGTTCCGCGATTGCCGGCGGAATGTGCGAGCGGCCGGCATGTACCTGTCGGATCGTCGCAATGAGCTCTTCTGCGGTCATTCCTTTCAACAAATACGCCTTTGCGCCAGTCTTCAGCGCGCGATAGATGTCCTCATCGCCATCGTAGGTGGTGAGCACAACAAACCGCGCCTGCGGCGACTCCAAGCGCACTTGTTGGATGACTTCGACTCCGCTTAATTTCGGGAGTCGGAGATCGATCAGCGTGACATCGGGCTTCTGGCTGCGAAACTGGGTGATCGCCTCCTCGCCATCGGCGGCTTCGCCGACCACATCGATCCCCTCGACCAGGTTGAGCAGCGCTACCAGCCCACACCGCACGACATTGTGGTCTTCCACCACCAGGACGCGAATCGTCTCTTTCGTCACTTCTACTCCCATGTCTGCTCGCGTGCGGCTACTGGTGCGGGCGCACGCAACCGCACTGTGGTTCCCTCGCCGGCCACACTGTTTACCTCCAGCGCTCCGCGGATCGCCACGGCTCGCTCGCGCATCCCTGTCAATCCAAAGGCCCCCTGCGCCGGAGTGTCCCTCTGATCCGCTGCTCCGCCTTTGCCATCGTCGCTCACTTCGACCACGATCGCAGCCGGCTCGTATCGCAACTGCACGCTTAACCGCTGGGCGCCTGCGTGCTTCTTCACATTATGGATTGCTTCCTGTGCAATGCGGAGAATTTCGCGTTCAGTTTCCGCAGCTAGCGGCCGGTACGCGCCAAATACGTTGAATTGCGCCGCGAGGCCTTCGCCGCCGGCCGCGTCCGCCAGCCGCCCTATTCTTACCGGCAGCGTCGTTTCCTCCACATCCTGAGTGCGGAGAGCCCAGATCGACTGCCGGGCGTCCGCGAGCCCTTCGCGGACGTATTCCCGCGTCTTGTTCAATTGATCTGTCGCGGCCTCGACTCGATGTTGGCGCAACAGCTCCGCCAGCATTTCAAGCTGAACCGAGATGCCAACGTAGCCCTGAGCGAGCGTGTCATGAATCTCGCGGGCGATGCGGCTGCGCTCGCCGAGCACGGCACGAAATTCGCGCTGAGCGCTGCGTAGACCGCCGCGCATCAAAAGCACCAAGCTTGCGCCCATTGCCAACAGCAGCAACGCATAGAACCAGAGCGTTTGATAGAAATGCGGCTTGAGTTCGAAGGCGATTGCCGCGCCGGCAGTGTTCCACACACCATCGTCGTTCGCTGCCTGTACGCGGAAGGTATAGTGCCCCGGCGGAATATTGGTGTAGTAAGCCGACCTGCGTCCACCAGCGTCGGTCCAGTCACGGTCGAAACCTTCGAGCCGGTAACGATAGCGCACCTTAAGCGGAGCCTTAAAGCTTAGCCCCGCATAGTCGAACTGGAAATGCACATGGCCGGAGGTGATCTTCGGCAATGAGTCCGATGTGAGCAGCGGTTGATCGACATCGTCGACCGCGAACCGTTCCATCGCAACTGGCGGCTCCACGGTGTTGACAGGGAAGTGCGCCGGATCGACCTCCACCAAACCCCGCGGCGTGGCAAACCAGAGATGACCATCCTTTGAGCGGATCGCTGAGGGGTGACTGTTCGCGGCCGTTTCGCGGCTACGCAACCCGTCTGCGGTACCAAATCTCAGCCAGTTAGAGCAGGTCGCACCTGAGTTTTCTTTGCCCGCTCCGCTCCAATCGCAACGCGCGATACCGTCGCTGGTTGCGAACCACAGATGGCCTTCGGAGTCGTCAAGAATCGCATGGATCGATGCCTGGTCAAGACCACCACCCACAACCGCGGCAAACTTCTGACCGTTCCAAAGATCCAAGCCGTGATCTTGCGTACCGATCAGCAGAGCGCCGCCGTCGAGGGGGAGCAATGCCGTGAGAATGTCACTGGAAAGTCCGTTGGCTGTTGTGTAGTTTGAAATCGAGGCACCGTGCAGGCGGGAAAGTCCTCCAAGCGTAGCCACCCACAGATCGCCGTTCTTGTCTCGCGCCATCGCGCCAACCGTGTCGCTTCCCAGTCCGTTCGCCTGGGTCAGAATCTCCATCTTCGGCTGCCGAGCATCCGCAGCCGAGGTGCCAGGCGGATCGATCCAATGAACGAGGCCGCGCCGCGTGCCGATCCACAGCGACTTGTCGGTGTCGATAAGCAACGATCGAATGAAGTCGTCGGGCAGGCCATCGGCCGGGGTGAATGCGTCGACCTTATTGCCGTGAATCCGGTTGAGCCCATCGGGGGTGCCCACCCAGAGGTCGCCGTCGGGCGCAGCGGCGAGCGAAAGAATCAGATCGCTCATGAGGCCGTCGCGCAACGTCCGGTAAGTGGCTTTGATTTGGCCCGCGCTGCTGCGCACGAGCGCGCTGAGGCCGGAACCTTGCGTTCCCACCCAGAGGATTCCCGCCGAGTCCTCCGTCACAGCAGTCGTGGCGTCGGACGCGAGCCCATCACGCACGCCGAGAATGCGGAATCGCTGGTCGCGCAAGATGTGGAGACCTCCGGCTTCAGTCCCTACCCACAGATTGCCTTCGCGATCCTCGATCAACGCAAGCACCGATGCTGAGGCCAGCGGATCGGTGACAGGGAGCGCCTGTAGCTTGCCGCCGGCCAGCCGCGCCAGGCCGCTGTTGGTGCCGATCCAGAGTGTTCCTTCACGGTCGGCATAGAGCGCCTGGATGCGGTTACCGGGCAGATCTTTTCCCGCGCCCAGGTGTTGTAGCACGTGATCGCCTCGGAGCATCAGCAACAAGCTTTTGCTGGCGAATGCTGTTTGCGCGCCGTCGAGCCCAACGCCAAACTCAATGACATCTTGGTCGAGACCAGCCTCCTTGGCACTATGCTCCCGTGAGCGACTCGCCGTCCGGTCTGCCTGCGATGTCGGCACCCAGAAGCCGCTGCCGCCGCTTGACGAATCGGCAAGAACCTCGCTATTGCCGGCGGAATTGTCGGGCGTGCGGAACCTGTCGTTTGCGAGGCCCGCGATGCCCTCGTCGGTATTCACCCAGAGCTCGCCACCATTCGCAAAAGCCAGGCCGCGTATGCTGTTACCGGGAAGACCGTCACGCGTCGAGTACGCGCGGACTCGCCCGTTCTTTAGCCGTGCCAATCCGCCGCTGGTGCCGATCCACAGGTCGCCATTCGAGGCTTCAAGCAGGCAGCAAATATCGTTGTCGGGGAGCGCGGGAAGATTGCTGCGATCGAAAAGCTGAAAGCTGTTGCCGTCAAACCGCACCAGTCCAATCTCGGTCCCCAGCCACACAAATCCATCACGCGTCTGGATCACCGCGGTAACGGTATTCTGCGGGAGCCCGTTTTCCATCACCCATGTTTGGCGGGCGTAATTGGCGAGAGCGGTCGAAGGGTCGAGCGCGTAGCTGGCGACGGAGTTAAGCAACACAAATCCGAGGCCGACTGCGCCCAGCGCGTGGCCTGCCCGACGAATTCTCCTGCCAAGCGGGCGCGCGCTGATCGCCCAGCCCCGAAGCCGGGAACTTTCGCAAGCGTACGAATCCGCTTGCATTCTCACAAGCCAACCAAATCGATGCTGATGAGCACGTTCCTACGATACTTCAAGCGGCGCTTGTTCGGCGCGGCCGGCGGAGGGCTTAGGCGAGCAGGCACGCGGACTTCAGTGCTGTCGAGGTGCAATTCGCCGGAGTCAGTTCGGCGCAGCATCGTATGCGGTATACTCAGAGGCGGATTTCCAAAGGAGTTGAAGAAATGTCCAAGACGAAGTTCTGGCACAGTGTCGCGTCTGGAATCATCTCTTGGTCCGTTTTCGCAGCAACCGCGCTTCTCCTTGCACAGGGTGAAGCAACAATTCTTAAGCCGGCGGATATGGCAAAGATCCTGCCCGCAACCGTTTTCTATCGCGGGCAGAGTGCAACCACGCAGGTGCGTAATTCCGGCGGGGTGAAGTTCTCCGATGGATACCTCGTACTGGCGGCCCTGGTGGATACCTCGGGCTATTCGACGGGCGTTGCAGCGAAATATCAGGCGTACTTCATCACTGAGGTGCCGATCCGTATCGGCGACCAACCGCTCGCTCCAGGTGCGTACGGAGTTGGATTTATTGATGACGACAAATTCGTCGTCACCGATGTCGGCGCCCACGATGTTTTCACCGTGAGCTCTAAGAACGACGCCGATCTGAAACGGCCGATGCCGCTGCAAGTGCTTACTGATTCAGTGCGCGGATTCAGGCTGTATGTGGGCCGGCGGTATGTGATGTTTGAGCGCTAAAGCCGTTGAGCAGGAGTTTTTCGACGGGGTCATTTTTCGGTCGGTGAACTGCCTTCCGCGGCTGTTGGTGCCTGCCGGTCCTGTGCGGACTTCAACTCGCTGAAGATTGATTCCTGTTCTGCCTTGTGAAGGGTCTTGGTCTTCTCAAACTCAGCTTTCGCGTCTTCCTGTTTTCCCAGCGCCTGGTAAAGACGCGCCAGTCTCCAATGAGGATCCTGGTCATTCGGCGACAGCTTGATTGCCGCTTTGAGCTCCTTGACAGCCTCGTTCTGGCGGCCGCGATCGGCATACAGGATGCCCAGATCGACATGTGCTTTCGCAATACTCGGGTCGATTTGAACAGCCTTCTCGGCCAACGGCAATGCGTCATCCTGTTTGCCCAGATGAATATCCGCATCTGCTAAATATGCGAGCGCCTGCGCACTCTCAGGGACGTTCGCCAATTCTGCCTGGAACTCGATTGCTGCTTGCTCGAATTGATCCTGAGTCCACAAGAGATAGCCGAGACCAAAATGTGCGTTGGGAGCATTGGGGTTTGCCTTTACAGCTGCGCGAAACTCGTCCATCGCTCCCTGGTGATTTTGCATCTGGTCGAGCGCTTCACCCGCCAGCATGTCCGCTTCGGCAGACTCGGCATTCAATTCGAGGATCTGGTGATAAGTGTCGAGGACGCACTGATATTGCTTTGACCACATACAGCTCTGTCCGAGTAAGAGACGATAAGGAAGATCCTGCGGATCGGCGGCTGTGACCTTTCGCAGGTAAGGAACGGCGGCGGCATACTCGCCCAGGCCATAGTGAGCCATCCCAATCAGTGTCTCCAGGCGGACTGCATCTGCCGATGAAGGCGCCGCGTTTTTCAGCAATGGAGATAATGTGTCGATTGCGGCCTTCAACGCGCCCGATTTGAAGAGCGAGAGGCCGAGGTCAAGGCGTACACCCGGCATTGCAGGATTGAGCGCCAGCGCCTTTCGATACAAGGGCACTGCCACGTCGTAGCGCTGCTGACGCGCTTCAAGCAAGCCTAAATGCGCATAGGCTTCGGCGTCACTGGAATGGACCCGAAGGACCGAGCGCCACGCGGCTTCAGCTTCGACAATTTGCCCATTTTGTTCGAGCTCGATCGCAGCCGCGCGCTGCTGGTTGACGGATGGCGCCTGAGCTCTCGATTGTATCGCCGCTATCGCCAGCAAGACAGCGACCAAACCGCATTTGAGTGAAGCGGGTTTCATAAATGGCACGAGTTGATCGACGACTTCTGTTCAGGGGTTATAGCGGCCGCGGAAAGCCATGCAAATAGTTTAAGGCCAAGAATGTGCAGAAAAAGAGCACGGCATGGTTTGACATGCCGTGCTCTTTTTACAGAAGCGTTTCAGATCAGAAGTAGATCTTTCCACCTAGTTCCAGCACGCGGAAGTCGAAGTCGGCGGTTACGGAACCGAAGTTTCCGTCGCCGGTGCTGGAGTCTATGGTTGTGAAGTTAGTGTGGTTGAACGTATTGAACGACTCGAATGAAAGCTTAAGCTTCGTTCCTTCACCCGGGGTTAGCGAGATTTCCTTGAACAGCGAGAGGTTCCAGTGTTGGAACCCAGGACCCCTGACCGTATCCTTTCTGGCTGTGC
>CAZKJB010000023.1:0-23966 GCA_964552975.1 uncultured Occallatibacter sp.
TGGCGCCATCAACAACATGGCCGTTCGTCACGATGTAGCCGTCGGGCGAGATGATAATGCCGCTGCCCACGCCGTGCTCCACCTGCTGCGGCTCGTTCATGCCGCGTCCCTGGCCATGGCCTTGCTGGCCAAAGAAATATTGCCGCAGGCCGGGAGGCAGATCCTGCGGATCCATTCCCCCGAATCTTTGCCCGCCGCCTTGCCCGTTCTCTTGGCTGTCCTCATCCTGCGAAACGCGTGAAGTGACCGCGACGTTGACCACCGCAGGTGTAACGCGAGCGGCGACGGCTTCGACCGCATTGTCGAGAGCCACGAGAGAGGAGACGCTTGAGTCGTCCATCGGGCCGGCCGCAGCCGCCGCAGCGTGGGCCCGTGAGTGGTCGAAAGCGAATGCCAGTGAGAAGAGCGCAATAGCGAGCACTCCCCCCGGAATAGCGAGGCGCTCTGTCTTTGCTACTAAAGAATTAGTTGTCGGTTGCATGATGAGTTCTCCATTGGGTTGAATTGTTCATGTTTAGAGTTGAAAGACTAGCCAGCCGCCGTCGAGCGGCACTGCGACAGGCTGATCGGATTGCGAGTCGTTTGTTGTTTTCGAGCCCGCCGCCGGGCCTGAGGGATCGATTCGTAGAATGAGGCGCGTGACCCTGATCTGGGTTGGTGAATTGGCATTCGGCTGGCCCCCTGGCTGGCTTGGCGGGAGCGCGGCTTCGCCCGTGTCGTAGTCGGCCATTTCTCTTGAGCCAGTGTCTCTTGAGCGAAGAGGCGCTGCCTGGACCTGCTCCCAAGCCGTGAAGACGATGTACTCCTCGCCCGAGTTTTGATCGGTGTGCCGATCGACACGCGCCACGGAGGCCGATGGCATCGTGGCTCTGATCAACTGCTTACGAGGCCCGGCAGCTACCTCGTTCTTCAAAGGTGGTTCAGACCTCCGCGCGCCATCGTATCTCGGTGCGTCTCCACTCGCTGCCGGCGCAAGTGCGCTGCTCGGCAGGATCGCTTTTGCCGGAATCGCTCGGAAGCCAGGAGCGATTGCGGGCGCATTGGCGGCAGTAATCGGCCCAGGTTCGAGTTTGGCAACCGTAACCGACTTCGGTGACGCAACAAACGCCACCATCTGCGGACAACTTGCAAGCTCAACCGAACCCAACAACAGGCCACAGCCAGCAACCCCGAGCAGCACGCGCCCCGTAATGGGGTGCAGTGCTTGCTTGCCTCGCAAAATACTGTGGACGCGATGAACCAGCTCTGGCCTGCGGCGCCACGCGGCGAGCGAAAGAGCCTCGGCACGGCGCTCCAAATCCCGTTGGAGGCCGCGTTCTGCAAGGCTCGTCAAGCAAGCCGCGTAGGCGCGCGGCGCCTGCGTCATTCGCACAACGCCCTCATCGCAGGCCATCTCGCGTTCCCGGCAAAGCCGGCGCTCCATCCACACCAGGGCTGGGCTAAGGGGGAAAAGAACCAGGCAAAGTTTTTGCAGTAGATTTGTCCAGTCGTCACGCCGGCGAAGGTGCTCCGCCTCATGCAACACTACCTGCTCGAGTTCCTGCGGCGTCAGTCTTTCAAAGAGCCACTCTGGCACAAGAATGCGTGGCGCAAAAAAGCCGATCACGCTGGGACGATTGAGCTCGCGCGTCGTGCAGACTTGGATCTTGCGACCGGCCTGGAGTGCGGGAGCAAGACAATTCGCAAGGTCGCTGCCCTCGATCGGCGTTGCCGACTTCCACAGCTTGCGCAAACGCGTTGTATGAAAAGTCAGTTCCGCCAGCCGAATCATCGAAGCCAACAGCCAAATGCTCGCGATCATCAGTCCCCAACGACTATCCAATTCGAGCCAGGCTCGGGGCGGAGCAGCGAACGGCGCAGCCGAAACCGGTCCGGAATTTGCCGCAACGGGAGAGAACAACGGCATAAACGGCAAGCACGCCACGACCGCAAACCCAATGGCCCATGCGGTAAAGCGGTGCGCCGCAGAAACGCGCGGAGCGAAGCTGAGAAAAAGCGCCATGCCGATCGCGACCGCCGCACCCTGCCACAGCGCGGCCACGGCCACTGGCGCGGCAGCCTTGGCGAACGCTGCGAATGTGGCCGAGAGACCGAAGTGGAAATCCCCCAACTCCAACGAAACGGCAGCGGCAATGGCGTACAGTTGGTTCACGCTAACCCTTTACTCCCTTTCTGTGCCCGCGAATCTTATTCGTGCCTCGATCTCCGGTCCGCTCGTTTTGCGGACCCGATTTCCTCGGCATCCTGGACCGCTTCGCTAATAGCGTCCTTCAGCAGTTGTAATTCCTCCGCGGAGATCTCTTCATCACCCAGCAGCGAGAGCATGAGTTGTTCACGTGAGTCACCAAAGAAACGGCTGAGCACGTGGCGAACTTCCGATCGGCTTGCCTCCTGCTCGGCAATGCATGGCCGGTAAACGAAAGCCCGGCCTTCCTGTCTGTGTTCGACGTAGCCTTTCTGCTCAAGGATGCGAATTGTTGTCAGCACCGAGTTGTAGGCCAGTGATTCGCCGTCGGGCAGCGCTGCCACCAGATCAGTCACGGCGGACTCGCCGCGCCGCCAGAGGATCTTCATCAGCCTCAGTTCGGCTTCGGTCAGCGTGTTTGATTTCTTGGGCGGCATCGCTATCTTATTGAATTCAAATGGTAAACGCCTTAAGAACGCGCGTTTACATACTCCATAGACGCACAACTAAGGGATTAGTTGCTAATATTGCGAATTTTTTCAGGGCGGCCGCCGGGTGCCAAAAAACCACCTTGTGCTACGATCCGTGCAAGTGTTCACGGTATCGACTCATTGCTACGAAACTCGGCGCTGGATCTATCTCCCTTGCGGCGCGGCGATCAGCGAGCGCATTTGCCAAATAGCAGCGCGGGATAGCGCGTTGGATCCTGGCGCTCAGGGGATGGCGTGAACAACCAGCTTAGGCCCATGGCGCTCGGCGAAATTCTCGATCGCACCGCCGAACTCTATCGCAATCACTTCCTTCTATTTGCCGGAATCTCCTCAATTTTTGCCGGAGTCATGCTTGCTGTTCAGTTGCTCTATCTACGGTCGGCCGCCCTAATCGGCTATCCGAACGTGATGGCAAAGTTCGGGTGGGGCACGGCTTCGGCAGCGGTGCTGGAAGCGTTGGCGATCCTGTTGCTCGCCGGGTTGTCGATCGTTGCCAATAACCGCGCGGTGGCCTGGGTGTACCTCGACCAGCCGGCAACGATTCGCGACGCGGCGCGAAGTGTGCTGCCGCGGATGGGCCGCTATCTTTGGCTGATGACCATGGTAGGATTTCGTGCTTGGGCGCCATTGGCCGGGCTCTATGTGGCGTTTTTCGCCCTGATTTTGTCGGCGCTTCCTCACGATTTCATGACCAACCCCGCTGCGGCGCAAACCGCGGCCAGTCATAATCCCGGGGCCCTGCTGGGTGTTGCGCTGGGTTTTGTTGTGCTAGCGCCGTTGTTCATTGTCGCCTTGGTCTACGGCACGTGGATGTCGCTGCGCTATTCGCTCTCAGTGCCCGCGGCGGTCGTCGAAGAGCTCCCAGCGCGACAAGCCATCAAGCGCAGCGTCGACTTGAGCAAGGGTGCGCGCCCACGCATCTTCGTGCTGGGTTTGCTGGTGTACGCCGTGCGGTTGCTCTTGGGAATTCTCTTCGGATTCCCCATCATCGCGCTCGCGTTTAAGCACCCAGGCCAGCCGTTGCCCTTGGGCTGGATGACACTGCAGCAAATTGGGGAGTTCCTTATCAATGCATTTATCGGTCCCATTTACGCAATCGGCTTGACGCTGTTCTATTACGACCAGCGCATTCGCAAAGAAGGCTTCGACATCGAGTGGATGATGCGGTCCGCGGGAATGGCTCCGGAACAGAACGTCCCGGCCCCGCAACAACCATAGAGGGCACGGCCATGAACGAAAACTTACGTCCCAATTCGCTCGGCGAAATTCTCGATCGAACAGCGCAGCTTTATCGCGGCAACTTTTGGCCATTCGCCGGCGTAGCCGCCGTGCCCATGGGCACCATGCTCGCGATTGCCGTTGTTGGAGTCATTGTTTTCCTGGTTGCGCAAGTCCCGGTAGGAGCCAAGTTTGCTCCCAGCGTTACGGTCATCCTCGTGGTTGCTGCTTGCGTTGCGATCGCGGTGCCGATCTACATTGCCGCTTACGTGTTCTGTTGCGCGGGACTGACCGACGCCGCCGCGAGCGTGCAACGCGGCGAAAAGCCGACGATCCGCGCCGCGCTCAAGAATGTGCTTCCCCGCTTTTGGAGCTATCTGGCCTTCCTGTTTCTGCAGGGCGTAGTCGTGATTCTCATTCCTGGCGCGATCGCCGCCGTGGTCGTTGCTTCACTCTTTTACTTGATGACACGCGCGGGGCTGGCGGGTAGCGTTGCCATCGGCTTCGTCGTTTTTCTCGTGATCGTTGCGGCTGTCGTCGTGATCGCCTGGCTTGCGCTGAGCTATGCCATGGGCATGGCCGCCTGTGTGGTCGAAAAGAAGTCACCGTGGGAATCGATGCAGCGCGCAGCACAGTTGAGCAAGGGGACGCGCGGCCGCATCTTTGTCATGTTCCTGCTGGTGGTTGCGCTGGGGATGGTGGTTTCGATGATCGCCTATATCCCGTTCACGATTGTCGTCGCCTTCCTCACGGCATCGGGAACCAATGTGCAGTCTGCGTCCACGGCAATTATCGTTGCCCAAGTCCTCAATTTTGTGGTCAACGTGGCCCTGCAGGTGGTGCTGACTCCGGTTGCATGGATCGCCTTGGTGCTTTTTTACTATGACCAGCGAGTTCGCAAAGAAGGCTTCGACATCGAGCGAATGATGGAGTTGGCGGGAATGACGCAGCCCCGTCCTGCAATGCCGCCGGGCGCGGGCGGCGCGATTTCCGGGCTCGCCACGCCTCCTGATACCGTGGGAGAACGATGATTTCATCGCAGCCGCGATCAATTCTTTCCGGAGGTGCAGTACGGCTGGCCCCAGCTCTGGCAGTGCTTTTGGCAATGCCTGCAGCCCCACGGCCGGCGCACACGCAAGCCATTGCCGCCGATGCTGGGTGGCGCGACGTGAGCTCGGCCGAGTATCGCCAGCACCTGGAAGATCTTGACGGCGTGACGGCGGCCTGCCAAAAGCAGCGAGCTTCGAAGGCGCCGGTTTCGTCGAATCCTGCGTCTCCTTACGCCGACGCGTGCGATCCAAAGCGCGTTGGTCCGGACGATCGCGTGCATGGAGCGGTACCCGGAGACACTGAGCCGCGTCAGGTTCGCTACGATTGGCTCCGCTCGCTGTTAGTTCGCGCCTCAAGATCGGGCAACGCCGGGCAACCAACCGTCATTGCCAAACTTCCCCAAGGTGAAACGCCTCCGCCAACCGTGGACGCCCTGCTGGACGAAGCTCGCCAGCGCCTGCAAGCGGACTCGAGGCAGGCGGGAGCTCCGGCCGAACCAGCCCCCAACTACTCCAGCCAACGGCAGACGCTCAATACCATCCTGGCTGACCGTGCGTACAAAGGCGTAAGCGAGATGTCGGCAAGGGAGCGCTTTATTGAGTGGCTCGATAACGAGCTCAACAAGATTCTTGCCAGCTTGATCCGATTCGGAATCCGCTCGCCATGGATCGGATGGACAGTGCGGATTCTGTTGCTGCTGGGCATCGGAGTTGGCCTCGTTTGGACGCTGATTCGCATTGAGCGAAACGCGCGCGTCAAGCTGATTCCCGATGTTGCGCCCGCGACGGGTGCGCCGTCGGCGCGCGAGTGGCAGCTGTGGTTGAAGGACGCGCAGGCCATGGCTGCAAAGGGTCAGTGGCGCGAGGCGATTCACTTTCTCTATTGGGCTTCGATCGCGCGGCTGGAGGCCCGGCGTCTTTGGCCGGCAGATCGTGCCCGCACTCCGCGCGAATATCTCGGCCTGTTGCCTGGCGCCGACCCTCGCAAGCCAAGCCTCACGGCGCTGACGAGCAGCTTCGAGCGCACCTGGTACGGCGGACGCTCCGCCGCATCGGCGGACTTTAACCGAGCGCTGGAACTGGCTGCGGAGTTGGGGGTGCGCGCGGAATGACGTTCCTGGTGTCGCTTGATCCCAAAGACCGCAAGCTCTTGCTCATCTGCGTCAGCGCTGTCGTGGCGCTCGCGGGAATCATGGCCTTCCTCACGCGCAACCAGAACAACGACGACAATCCCCTGCCGAGCAGCTACCTGACGGGCAGGCACGGCGCTCACGCCGCATACGATTTGCTGCAACAGAGTGGCTACAGCGTCCAGCGCTGGGAACAACCCCTGGGCGATCTGGCCGCGCGGACTGACGAGCATACTGTCGTCATTCTTGCGGAGCCTATCCTAAGCACCCCGGCCGATTCGAAAGCAGTCGAAAAGATTGTCGAGCGGGGCGGCCGCGTCCTGCTCACCGGATTTGCGGGAGGGCAATTGGCTCCTGGTGGAGATGTGCAGCCGCCCACGCAGTTCCAGGCAGCGTGCGAACTCACCCCGCAAGGCCTCGATCCGCTGGCTGCATCCGGCTCGGTCTGGATGGTGCCCGAAGCCGTGTGGGGAACGGCGCGGCCGCGGGACCGCGTGCAATACAACTGCACCGGAAGCCCGACAGTAGTGGAGTATGACGAAGGCAAGGGTCGCGTGATTTGGTGGGCCGCTTCAACACCGCTCGAGAACGGCTCAATCGTCCGCGCGGGAAACTTGAATCTATTTCTGAATGCTCTGGGCGCGCGCGACGGGCACCAGTTTTATTGGGATGAATCGCTGCACGGCGACGTTCGCTCGGAATGGTTCTACGCGCGCGGGCCGGCCTTGTATCTGCTGTGGAGCGGCCTGGCAGGCATCGCGCTCCTGATCGTCTTCAGTTTCAGCCGCCGCCGGGGTCCGGTGCGCGATCTTCCTTTGCCCGTGCGCTCTACGCCAGTAGAGTTTCTTGAGGCGCTGGGCTCGCTCTACGCCGAGGCTGGTGCCGCTGCTACAGCAGTTGATCTTGCGTACGAGCGATTCCGCCGCAGGGTTGGGGACCTGTGCGGCCTGAAGGGAGCGCGGATGGGTGCGGAAGAAATGGCCGTTGCACTGCGGCGGCGCTTTCCTCAAGCCGGCAAAGATCTTGAGAAAGACTTGGCTGACTGTGAAGAGGCAGCGCGAGACGATCAGTTGCCGCCCAAGCGCGCGCTCGCGCTGGTGCAGGCGCTCAGCCGCCACAGCGAGCAATTGGACGCCGCGGTGCGGGCGGGCAGATAGTCGAGATAAATACGCGAAGCTGGACGCGATGAGCTTTTAGTGCAAGGAGAGAGGCATGAACGAGGAACAAGGATTTGAACAGGGGACGCGACCGCAAGGCGCCGCATTGCCTGCAACACAGCAATTGCTCATCCACGCCCGCGCTGAACTGGGGCGCGTGATTTCCGGACAGAGCGATGTCATCGGCGAGGTGCTGGTTGCCGTGCTGACGCAGGGCCACGCGCTGCTTGAAGGCGTGCCAGGCATCGCGAAGACTCTCATCGTGAAATCGGTGGGGCGCCTTCTGGGCCTCGGCTTCCAGCGCGTGCAGGGCACCCCCGACCTGATGCCTGCCGACATTCTTGGGACCACGATGTTCCGGCCCGGGGCCGAGGAGTTCACTTTTCACAAAGGTCCGGTTTTCACCGATCTTCTGCTCATGGACGAGATCAATCGTATGCCGCCACGCACGCAGGCCGCGCTTCTCGAATGCATGGAGGAGCGCCAGGTGACAATCGACGGCGTGCGGCATCCACTGCCGACTTGGTTCACGGTTTTCGCCACCCAGAACCCCATCGATTTCGAAGGTACTTATCCGCTGCCCGAGGCGCAGCTCGACCGCTTTCTGCTCAAGATCAAGGTGAGCTATCCGAGTCTGGACGAAGAACGCGCGATGCTCGAGCGGCATCATTCCAGTGGCGGCACGAACCTGCTGGAGCAGGCAAACATCCAGCCGCTCGCCGCGCATATTCTCTCCTCCGCGCGCGAGGAGATTCGTGCCATTCGCGTGGAAGCTGATCTCTATGGCTACATTCTCGATTTGGTGCGCCGCACCCGCGAGTGGCCCATGCTTGCGCTGGGAGCGAGCCCTCGCGCAGCCATCTGCCTGTTGCGCGTGGCCCAGGCCTTCGCCGCATTCGAAGATCGCGACTATATCCTGCCCGACGACGTGAAGCGCGCGGTGTTGCCGGTCATGCGGCCTCGCATCCTGCTCAAACCTGAGGCCGAGCTTGAGGGCTTCGACGCGGACCGTGTGCTGAACGATGTGCTCGCCGCGGTTCCTGTGCCGCGAGGATAAGGCCTCCGGAATGAGAAATGCTTCGCTCCATCCCGATGCGGTGCGCGCTGCTTGCCAGCCGCGGCGCCGCTTCGCGTTTGGGCTCACGCCGCGTGCCATTTGGCTGCTGGCCGCGGGCCTGCTGCTTGCGCTACCTGGATTCTTCAGTGCGCGCCTCGGCTTCGGCATGTTGGTTTGGGACGGGCTGGTACTTGCCGCCGCGCTTTGGGATGGGCTGCGCCTCCCCTCCGCGAAAAAGATCACGATCGAGCGCTCCTGGAGCAATGCTCCGGCACTCGATAGCGAGACCGAGATCGAGCTTGCCGTTGAACACACTGGCGAGATGATTCTTGAGTGCCACCTGATGGATGATTTGCCTGAAGCGCTGGTTGCTACGCCCGCGACACACACGCTCGAGGCATTTCCTCGCGCGCGTACGCCAATCCGCTACAAAATCGAACCGCGCGAGCGCGGTGATGTGGAAGCCGGCGCGGTTTACATTCGCTACGCCTCTCTGCTCGGCCTCGTGGAGCGGTGGGCCATGGCCCCGTTACAACAGACCGTGCGCGTTTATCCGGCGCTGCGCCAGGGCGAGGACCAGGAAATCTTTCTGGCGCGCGGACGCCAGATCGACTTGCAGTTGCGCCAGGCGCGACAACGCGGACTGGGACGGGACTTCGAAAGCCTGCGCGAGTATTTCGACGGCGACGACCTGCGCGACGTTTGCTGGACCGCCACTGCGCGGCGTGGGCAGTTAATCACGCGCCGTTACCAGACCGAGCGCAACCAGGCTGTCTGGATCGTTCTCGATGCCGGAAGGCTGATGCGCGGCCGCATCCTGCGCGATAAGGAAGATGCCGAGCACGGCCACACCAAGCTCGACTTCGCCTGCTCAACAGCTTTGGCTCTGGCACAGCTCGCGCTGTTTTCCGGAGATCGCGTCGGCTTGCTGGTCTACGGACAACAAGTGCAGCAGCGTGTACTTCCCGGCCGCGGTCCGGCGCACCTGCGCTTGATCGTCGAAGCACTCGCCCAGGCGCGCTCAGAGTCGAGCGAGGCAGACCACCTGCGCGCTGTGGCCACTTTGAATCGCTGGCAGCCTCGGCGGGCACTGATTCTGTGGATCACCGACCTGGCTGAAACCGCGATGCGTCCCGAGGTAATCGACGGCGCGATGCAATTGATCCGCCGCCACGTGCTGCTCTTCGTGGCCATGGCGCAGCCCGACGTGGAGAAGATCGCAACTGCGCGGCCAAAAAATATCGAGCAGATGTTTCGCGCCTCCGCCGCGCAGGAGCTGACCAGCCGACGCGAGCTGCTGCTGGCACGACTGCGCGAACAGGGAGCGCTAACGCTCGACCTGGATCCCGAGCACCTCACATCCGCGGTGCTGAATCAATATTTGAAGGTGAAAGAGCGGGCGATGGTTTAGGAACAGTTCGGCCCATGCGCTTAATGTGCCGGTTCACTCGCCGCCTTCACTGGCCGGAACAACCACAACAGCAGCATCGTAAACAGCGTGCCGCCGACAGTGAATTTGAGCCAGACGGGAGCATTTGATGGCGAGAAAAATCCCTCGAGCGTGCCGGCGATGACCAGCAAAGGAATAATGCCCGAGACGAGTCGCGAAGCCTCCACGCCAGCTTGCGCAATGGAATCGCGCCGTCGATAAAGTCCAGGAAAAAGCACGCCTTGGCCGAGTCGCAGACCGGCCGCTCCCGCAAAGACGATGGACGGCAATTCGAGCGAGCCATGCGGCGCAACGAAACTCCACAGATCCCGCGACATCCCGTGCTGCTGACAGGCCGTGCCGATCACCCCCAACAACAGGCCGTTGTAAAACATCGAGAAAATGGACCCGAGGCCGAAGAGAATTCCGCCGGCGAACGCAACAAAGCTGACAGTGAGGTTATTGGTCATAATCAAGCTGCTCATCATGGGCGCGACGCCGACAATCGAATGCGTCCACATTTCGCGGCGCTCAATGGTTTCAACCATCGCCGGCCCCAGCATGTGCCGCATGAACTCGGGCCGCGCTACCGTGAGCACCGTGCCCAGCAGTCCGCCAGACAATAAAATAGTGAGCGAAAGCAGAACGTAGCGGATCTCCTTCTGAAAGATGGCCGGATAGTCATCGCGCAAGAAGCGCAGAATCCTCAGGAAGCTGGTTCCGCGGTTGGAATAGATGATATGGTGGGCGCGAGCCAATAGTTCGTTGACGTGCTCGGCGTAGGCTCTGGCGGTCGTGTCCTGGCGCAGGGCTGACAGGTCGCTCGCCGCCTGGCGATAGAGCAGTGCGGTTTCGCGCAGCTCGGGGCGCGTCAACCGCTGTACGCCGCCCGCGCCGGCCTTGGCTAGCAGCGATTGCAGCCGCTCCCAATACGGACGGCGCTTTTCGAGCCAGTGGTTGGAGAGAATGATAGCCATGGAGCCGATTCGAGATCAGCTTAACATCGACACCCCGGAGCTTGTGGCGATCGAGTTGCCGCTGGCAGGGATCGGCAGCCGCTTTATCGCTATTCTCATCGACTACCTCATCTGGGGCGCAATCTTTCTCGTCCTCGGCTTGATGGCGGCAATCATTATTCCTGCACTTGGCGTCCTCGGCAGGCTCTCGGCAAACTGGGCTATTGGCATCCTGTTTCTCATCGTCTTCCTCATGCAGTGGGGATATTTTTCGCTTTTTGAGGCCTTCGGCAACGGCCGCACGCCCGGCAAGCGCGTCGCCAGGATTCGCGTCATCCATCAGTCAGGCCGCGGTATCAGTTTTCTCGAGTCACTCGCGCGGAATCTGGTGCGTGCCATCGACTATCTGCCCGGCTTCTATGCCGTGGGCGTAGTGTCGATCTTCATGACGCGTCGTCATCAGCGGCTGGGAGACATGGTGGCGGGCACCCTCGTGGTCCGGGATCGCGACGTTGAACAGCCGCAGTGGACCGGAACAGCTACGCGCACCTTTACCGGCCCAGCGTTGACGACGGGCTCGCCCATTCTCCCGCCGCATCTGCGTGTGAGTCTGCCCGCGCCTGCTCTCGCCAAACTTTCCGCAAGCGATCTCGAAGTGCTCGAAAGTTTCTTCTCGCGGCGCCTCGACATGGACTTGACTACGCGCAGCGCTCTCGCCGGCCGCATCGCAACGGCCCTCTGCGCCAAGTCGGGCCTGGAAATTGCGCCGGATACGAGCATTGAGACTTTCCTTGAAGCCGTCGCGCACCAACTGAGGGAGTTAGGCCGCATGAATTGACGAGCAGAAGAAGGGGTGCGGGATATATTAAGATTCTCGAAGCAAAGCAATGGAACTTACGCAGCCTCAATGCGAGGCGCGTGGCATTTTTTGTTACAGCCTGATCTGGCGAGCAACTCGCCGGGCCGGCACGGGACAGGAGAGCACGAACATGGCAAAGAGCGTTAACAGAGTCTTTCTATTAGGCAATGTGGGCAAAGATCCGGAGATTCGATCGACAGGCGGCGGCACCATGGTGGCCACCTTCGGTCTTGCGACCAGCGAGCGCTCAAAGGACGCTCAGGGAAACTGGCAGGACCGCACCGAGTGGCACAATATCGTCGTCTATGGCAGGCTGGCGGAAATCGTTCGCGACTACGTGAAGAAGGGTTCGAAACTCTTTGTCGAGGGACGGCTTACGACCCGAAGCTGGGACGATAAGGAACACGCCGGCAGGAAGAATTACCGCACCGAGATCATCGTGAGCGATCTCTCGTTGCTCTCAGGGCGCGAGGATGGCGGCGGATACACCCGTTCGTCCAATTCGTCGCATGCCGCAGTCAATGAGGATCAGCGCCAGCCGGCAGGTTCTGACGACTTCGCGCAATCGGCCGAAATCTCCGACGACGACATACCGTTCTAAAGGCTGAGATCGCGGTCAGGGAATAGAGGGCAGTAAAGGCCAATAGGTGCGCCGAGATTTCCGGCGAAAGCACGTTCCGATCACCGCGCCCAGGAGAACCCAGATGAAGAAGCTGTTTGTTCTTGTAGTGTTTGTTTTATGCCTTGCGCTCCCCGCACAGGAGACGCGCCATGAAATAAGCCATGCCACAGGCAATTCCGTGATCGACAACAGGCAGAACAGCGATCAAGTGCCCGACGTGTTTGCTGTGAGCGGGCACATTGAGCGGATCGTCGTGCGGCGTTTCAAGTTCGGCACTGATCTGCTGGCCGGACTGCAAAAAATGCTCGTGCAGGAGAAGATCAACAACGCCGTCATTCTCTCCGCATTCGGATCGGTGCGCGGGTACCAGGTCCACCAGGTGTCGAATCGCGATCTGCCTTCGAAGGATCTGTTCGTCAAGAATCCCACGGCGCCGGCCGACATCATCGGCATGAGCGGCATTGTCATGAACGGACGCGTACATCCGCACATTACGCTGGCCAATGCGGATAAGGCCTTCGGCGGCCATCTTGAGCCTGACACAACGGTCTTTACCTTCGCCGTCATCACCATCGGCGTGCTCGACGACAAGATCGACATGAGCCGTTTCGACGATTCGACGTATCGATAGAGACAGATCCAGGGACTAAAGCAAATAGCCCCGCCACAAAACTTTCCTTCAACCCTTTATTCCCTATTCCCGGTGCCCTGCTCTTCCTGCTTGGCCAGCGGATCGTTGTCCCGATCCGTCACCTCGGCCAGCGCAGTCAGACGCTTCGCCAATTCCTCTGTCCAGCACTTTTCCGGCGCGCGCCAGCTCCAGTTACCCGCAGCCACCGCGGGGGTGTTGATGCGCGCCTCGGAACCAAGTTCCAACAGATCCTGCGCGGGAACAATAGCCAACTCGGCAACACTGCCCTGCGCCGCGCGGATCAGCGGCCATGCGGGGCGATTGCCGACCGGACCAACCAGGGCCTCAACGGCCTCGCGTTCCTTTGCTCCCAACGCATTCCACCATCCCTGGGTTGTGTCGTTGTCGTGGGTGCCGGTATAGGCAACGGTACCTAGCGTGAAGCGATGCGGCAGGTGGATGTGCGCGCCCTTGTCGCTGAAGCCAAATTGCAACACCTTCATGCCGGGCATTCCCAACTCCAGCCGTAGCGTATCAACCTCCGGCGTAATCAAGCCCAGATCCTCCGCCACCAGCGGCAGCGGGCCGAGTCCAGCCTCGAGCGCGCGAAACAGTTCCAGTCCTGGCGCCTTCACCCACTCCCCATTCACCGCAGTTTCTTCACCGGCCTCGATCGCCCAGTAAGCCTCAAATCCGCGGAAGTGGTCGAGGCGCACAATGTCATAGATCTCGATGGCGCGGCGGATGCGGTCGGTCCACCAGTCGAACCCGCGCGCGGCAAGAACGTCCCAGCGATAAAGTGGATTGCCCCAGCGTTGCCCGGTCGGCGAAAAATAATCAGGTGGCACGCCGGCGATGCGGATGGGCTTCAAGTCTTCATCCAGTTCAAAGATCTCCGGGTGCGTCCACACGTCCGCTGAATCCATGTTGACGAAGATGGCAACGTCACCGAGGATGCGGATCGAATGGCGCTCGGCAGCCTTTCGCAGCAGGTCCCACTGCTGAGAGAAGGCAAATTGGACCGCCTGTTCCAGCACTCGCTCACGCGCGTGTTTAGCTCGAGCTTCGGCCAGCGCTTTCGTGTCGCGCCGTCTCAACGGCTCCGGCCAATCCGTCCACGCGCCGGTCTTCAGTTCGCGCCGCAGCACTGCGTAAAGGGCGTAGTCGTCGAGCCACGCCGCCTCCGCGCGGCAAAACTCCTCAAACTGCTCCCATTGGTCACTGAGCTTCGGATCGTCCAGGCCGCGATCGATGAAATTAACCGCGGCCTCATAAAGCAGCGGAAGTTTGCGCCTCTCGACCTCGCCGAAGTCCACATTGCCGCTCCGACCAGCGAGCCCCGCAATGTGCTCCCCATCAATCCAGCCCCAATCGGCGAGGAACTCCAGGCTGATGAGGGCGGGATTGCCGGCAAACGCCGACGAGCCGGCATACGGCGAGTTTCCATATCCCGTGGGGCAGAGCGGCAGCACCTGCCATACATGCTGTTTGGCGCTCGCCAGAAAGCCCGCAAATTCGTGCGCGGCAGGCCCCAGGTCGCCGATGCCTCCATACGAAGGCAGCGAGCTCACATGCAGCAACACTCCAGCAGAACGTCGAAATTCCATGTTCTCCCTATTATCGGATGGATTAGCCGAATGCAGGCTTCCTGCTTTTTTGAGACACTGGTAGGCGCATCTCCGCACCGTGCAAATGATCGAACCAAAAGGTTATTGGAGTCCTCCGTTGAAAGATCGCGTTTGGCGTTCTTACTTTTGCCTTTCAGCCTTGGCCCTGATGTTGTCAGCCCTTGCGCCATCAGTTGCTGCAGCACCTGTCGCTCCACCTCCCATCACGCTTTCCACCGGCTGGCAGATGCAGGATGTAGCCAAAGCGCCGCAACCGGGCGCGCAGATTGCATCGGCGGACTTCAACACCAGCGGTTGGTACGCGGCCACCGTGCCCGGCACCGTCCTCACAACGCTCGTAAACAATCACGTGTATCCCGAGCCCCTCTACGGTGAGAACAATCGGCCCGAAATCATTCCCGAAAGCCTCGTGCACACCTCGTATTGGTATCGCACCATCGTTCGTGTTCCCAAGGCCTACAAGGATCGCCATGTCTGGCTCAACTTCGACGGCATCAACTACTCCGCTCTTGCGTGGGTCAACGGCGTGCAGGTGGGCGCAATCCACGGAGCGTTCATCCGAGGCGTCTTCGACATTACCGCGCAGGTAAAGCCAGGCCAACCGGCGGTTGTGGCAGTGATGGTTACGCCCGAACCGAATCCCGGAGTCCCGCATGAGCACACGCTGCGCGACGGCGTGGGCCCTAACGGCGGCATTACGGCGATCGACGGCCCGACGTTCCTGTCGACCCTCGGCTGGGACTGGATCCCCGCGATCCGCGACCGCGACACCGGCATCTGGCAAAAGGTGTATCTCTCTGCAACCGGGCCTGTGCTGGTGAAAGATCCGCTGGTGACGACGGATCTGCCGCTTCCGAAAACCGACTCCTCCGATGTCGCCATCCAAGCTACCGTAGAAAATATCAGCGACACTGCAATCGCGGGCATTGTCACGGGCACCATTGAAAACATTACGTTTCAGCGGCAGATCGAGCTGGCGCCGCATAGTAGCCAGCGAGTTAGCTTTGATGCGAAGAACACGCCCGCGCTGCATCTCGATCATCCACGCCTGTGGTGGCCCAACGGCTATGGCGCGCAGGATCTCTACCGCCTTCATCTCGAATTCAGGATCGGCCACACCGTCTCCGACGCGCGGGATGTGGACTTCGGCGTTCGCAAGATCAGTTACTCGGTTCCCGGCACTGACACGTTGACCATCTCAGTCAACGGCGTGCCGATTTTTATTCGCGGCGGCGATTGGGGACTCGACGAGGCGATGAAGCGCATTCCACGCGAGCGGCTCGACACAGAGATCCATCTGCACCAGTTAGCCAACCTCAACCTGATTCGTAACTGGGTGGGCCAAAGCACCGGCGAAGATTTTTATGAGCTCTGCGACAAATACGGAATTCTGGTGTGGGACGAATTCTTCCAACCCAACCCGAACGACGGCCCCGATCCCACCGATATTCCGACATACATCGCCAATGTTCGCGACAAGATTCTGCGCTTCCGCAATCATCCGTCGATCATGCTGTGGTGCGCGCGCAACGAAGGTTATCCGCCCCCGGAGATTGACGCGGAGTTGCGCAAGCTGATGGCTGAGCTGGAGCCCACGCGGCGCTATCAACCAAGCTCGACCGACGGGGCCGGAGTGCGCTCTCATGGCCCGTATTACTGGCGCGCTCCGAGCCAGTTTTACAAAATTACCGACGACTACTTCAAGACAGAAACCGGCAGCGTGTCGGTGCCCACACTCGAATCGATCGAAGGCATGATGCCGGAAAAGGATTGGGAAACGATCGACGATGATTGGGCGGAGCACGACTTCGCGAAGGGGAACTCCGGCGCCGACAAATATCCCGCTCAGATTGCCGCGCGCTATGGCGCCTTCCGAAATCTGGCCGACTTCGTGCGCAAGGCGCAGATGGCCAACTACGAAGCCTTTCGCGCCATGTACGAAGGCCGCAACACCCAGCTTTTCCATCCGGCCACGGCCATTATTACCTGGATGAGCGACCCTGCGCAGCCCAGCTTCGTGTGGCAGATCTATCATTACGATCTCGAGCCCATGTCCTCGTACTTCGGCGTAATGCACGCCTCAGAGCTGGTGCACGTTCAGTTCAACGAAGCCAATGGCGACGTCGAGATTGTCAACAATTCGAATGTTCCTCTAACTGATTGCGTCGTCACAGCCACGATCTACAACCTGGAGGGCACGATCGCGTACCAGCATGAATTCCAGGCAACGGTGAAGCCTTCTTCTGTTATGTCCCTCGGCCCTCTCCAGTTTCCTGCCGGGCTCTCTCCGGTTCATTTCGTCAAGCTCGACCTCGCCAAGAAGGGGACTCATGTTAGCTCGAATTTCTATTGGCACTCTCTACCCGACAGCGTTGCCCATTGGAGCGCAGAGCCCGATCAGCCCGCCGACCTGACCGCGTTGAATCAACTGCCCATGGTCACGCTGGACGTGAAAGCAAAGCTTCTCAAAGGGCAAACGGACGGCCAGCGGCAGCTTGAGGTCACGCTCCACAATCCGACGAAAAACATCGCCCTCATGGCGCACTTGCAGCTTCGCCGCAAATCCGGCGAACGCGTGCTTCCGGTTTTCTACAGCGACAATTACGTTTCGCTGGTTCCAGACGAGACAAAGACCATCACGATCGATGCCGCGCAAGACGACTTCAAAGGCGAGAAGGCTCTGATCGCTGTCGACGGGTGGAATGTGACGGCTTTTCCCGCGTCGTTTCCGGGCGTTGCAATCGCCCCCAATCTCGATGCGCAACCCGACCATTCGCCTGCAACTGGGCTGCCTTTCGCAACGACTGGCCTGCGTTGAGCGCAGCCAAACCTTCAATGCAAAAAGGCCCGCAACCATCACGGTGGCGGGCCTTCGGTATCTGAAGTGATCCGGCGTCTAGCTGCCCGGCAAAGTGGGGGTGTGCTGCTTGGCGTTCATGCGGACCAGGTTATGCTTTTTGTAGTCGTTCCAGACTCCGCTCATAAACACACTGAAGGCTTCGTTGCGGCGCTCGGCCAGAATCTCGTCGCGCGTCGCGTCGAAGTTCTTCTGGATTTCATCGGCAGACGGCTCCTGCTTGTCGAGAATCTTTACCACCACACCATTGCGCTCCGTGCTGATGGGCCCGCTGATGTTGCCCACATTCATCTCGAAGAGTTGCGGCGCAATCTGGCCCACCTGCCCAAAGTCGGGAACCTGCCCGGTGGCTCCCACCAGGTCGCTGGTCTTCACGGTTGCGCCGTCGGCCTTCGCGGCTTTGGCAAGATCGTTCATTGACTTCGCCTTCTCCGAGAGGTCAGTGGTTTTCGCCGATAGCAACGCAGGGAGCTGCTCGTCGCGGAAGTCCTCGAGCACGTGCGTTTTCCAATCGGCAAACGCAGGCGCATGTGCCGCGGCAATGCCTGTTACCTGGAAGATCGCATAGCCCTCGCCGGTAGGCGCGGCCTGCGGTGGATCGCCCTGTTTCGCTTCGAATGCCTTGGCCAGCAGTTGCGTGCTATCAGAAAGCCCTGGAATCACGCCCTTCTGGTCCACGGGCTGCGTGGTCACCAGGTCAAGGTGGTGCGCCGCCGCAGTCTTGTCCAGTCCGTCCTTGATCGCTTCGGAAGTCAACGTCTGCGCGAAATTCTGCTGCGCCGCCGCAGAATCCTGGCTAACCAGCGCCGCCTGAATGGTCGTTTGCACGTCGCTCAGCGGCTGGGTATGCGCTGTCTGCCGCTCTTCCACCTGCACAATGTGATAGCCAAAGCTGCTCTTCACAATCGCGATGTCGCCCACCTTCTGCGTAAAGATCGCGTTGTCGAACTCTGGCACCATCTTGCCGCGTTGCGCAAAGCCCAGTTCGCCGCCTGTGTCCTTGCTGCCGGGATCGTCGGAGTTCTTCTTCGCTAAATCACTCCAGCTTCCACCGGCTTCGAGCTGTTTCAGAATGGCTTCGGCCTTGGCCTTGGCTGCGGCGTCAGTCTTTGCATCGGCGCCCGGCGGCACGCTGATAAGAATGTGGCGCGCCCGCGCCTGTTCCGGAACTGAGTAGTCGCTCAGGTGCTGGTTGTAGTACTGCTGGATCTCCGCCTGAGTCGGCTGCGGAACGCCGCCCGGAATCTGGTTCGCGTTGAACGCGAAATATGTGATCTTCCGCTCTTCTGGCACCGCGTCAGCGTAGCGCGCGGCATTCTTTTTGAAAAATGCCTCAAGATCGCTGTCGGAGGGATTAATCGTCTTGCGCAGGTCGTCGGACGAAATCACCGCGTAATCGAATTTGATCTTTATGTTTTGCTTGAGATAAGCGTCGCGCACTTCCTGGTCGCTCACCGTGACGCCGGCCGTAATGAGCGCCTGCAGCCGGCGCACTGTAATGTCGGTCTTGATGCCGTCCTCAAAATCCTTGACCGACATGTTCAGCCGGTCGGAAACCAGGGATGCATACGCCGCGTCGCCAATGTATTTCCCGTTCGGAAAAATCACCTCGCCCGTAGGACCGGTATGCAGATACTGACGCACGTCGTCATCGGTGGCATGGATCCCGAGCTTGGCGGCTTCCTGCAGCAGCACCTGCTGCTGTACAAGTTGCTGGCCCACTTGCTGTTCGAAAAACTGCACGAGCATCGGGTTATCGGCGTACTGCGGACCACGCTGGCGCAACTGATTTTGCGCCACCTGCTCCACGCGCGCCTGAGGGATCGTATCGCCCGAAGAAAGCACGCGGCTCCACCAGTGCGGATAAACGATGGCGTAAGTGTCTGGCGACGAAGCACCGCCGCCTGTCAGGCCGGGAATCAGGTACACCACCATCGATATCGATGCGGCCCCAATGATGACGACGAGCAGAGCCTTGGTAAGGCGATTATCTGTTTGCAGGAAACGAATCATGGATGGACTTGAACCTTCAACTCTCTATGCGCGGGCAGGACAAACCGGTGGTCGGCAACGCGGAACCTGCTGCTCTCACGGCCTTTTGCGGTCCCCTGCGGATACGCAATTTTCGCTCGATGCGACTTTGTCATTATAGACGAGCGAACGCCCCATGCTCCGGACCGCCCGAGCCCACGCTCGTCGTCATGCCATCAAGAAAACGGGCACCCTGCTTCGAGGATGCCCGTCTGTGAATTCTAACTTCTGAATTCCGACCTCATCGAATTACCGCCAGTAGTACGCACCTCCGACCGCGTAATACGGCCGGTAGTAGACCGGCGGATAGGCGTAGGGATATGCGGCATATCCGTAGTAGGGTCTGCCGTA
The DNA here is from genome assembly GCA_964552975.1 of uncultured Occallatibacter sp. Taxonomy (GTDB): domain Bacteria; phylum Acidobacteriota; class Terriglobia; order Terriglobales; family Acidobacteriaceae; genus Telmatobacter. The sequence goes on from CAZKJB010000023.1 coordinate 19,652, forward strand.
GGGACCGCGCCGGTAAAGCGTCGGTCCGCCCGGATAGAGCCCCTGCGCCAGTCGCGCCGCTTCCTGGGCGCTTACCGGATCGACCGTGATCGGCGTTGTCAGGTGGAACGATACCAGCGCCTCGGCAGGAATCCATGCTCTGGGTCCGCCCGATGCAGCCGTAGCAGCCGTGCCCGCCGCAACGCCAGCTCCCGCGCCGATGGCGCAGCCTGCTCCGCGGCCCACTGCGCAACCGATAATGGTGCCCACAATGCCGGCCCCTACTGCATTACCGACGGTCTCGCCTGCTTTGTTTGGCCCCTTCACCTTGAACTCATCGCTATCGAGCGGATAACTACGTCCGCCGAGATCGAGCGACGTTAGCCGCAGCCCGAGTACCGCGCTTCCAGCCAGTTCGCCCGCCTTTTTGCTTTCGGACACCACGCCGTGAACCGTCGCGCCGCGCGGAATCGCCAGCACGCCGCCGGAGGACACGTCCTGAATCACAGTGAACTGAACCGGTTCGCCATCCTTCGCGCGCTTGCTGTCCAGGGGTTCAGCGGTCCGCAGATACAGCAATGTTCCTTGCGGAACCGTGACCGGGCCGTGCGGAGCTTCGTATGAAGGACCGTTCGGCGCTGGTGCATACTGCGGCGGATATTGCGAGTACTGTGGATTCTGGTACTGTGGCCGCTGCGGTGGCGGGGGTGGATAATTCCCCTGCTGCGGATACGAATAAGGCCCGGGCGCCTGGTTTTGCGGCTGCGCCGGATAATTCGGCTGTGGAGGGTACTGCGACTGATCGGCCGGAGCTTGCGCCTGGTTTGGATTCTGATCGGGAGCCGGCCCCGGAGGTGGCAGGCCCGGTGTCGCAGCCGGCGGCTGGTTGTCAGGCATCTCCTGCGCGCTGGGGTCAGCAGGCGGCATGTTAGCCGCATCCTGCGCGGGGTTGCCGATCTTCAGGTTGTTGTGTACTTTGGTCACGCCGTCCACATGCGAAGCAATCGACTCCGCCAACTGCTTTGACGCATCGCTGGAGACCGTTCCTGAAAGCGTGACCTCGGTCTGGATAGTAGCTGCCGTAATCAAGTCGCTCTTTAGCGCAGGCGACGCATCCAGCGCGTGCACCACGTCCATTTCAATCTGTCCATCGGTGCGGGGCCCTTGCGATTGCGCTGCCGGCTGACTTGGCGCTTGCCCTGCCGACGCGCCAGGATCCTGCGCGAGCGAAACAACGGTGCACAACACGGCCACGCCGCTCCATGCTATGAGATGTGTGAAAACTCTCTTCAGCAAGGTACGATTCATTTTCATTTCTCCTCTATCGGTCCCAGTCATTCGCCGCGCTTTATCGATCGCCCGCCGAATGACCGATCCGAACCCTTTTTCCGGCTCAAGCAGTTAGACGTGCCACGCCGGAAGCCGTCATGGGTGCAAACCCGGTGCCGAGGAAAAAGTTCCGCACCGAAGTACCCCCCTTGTATACGATGCCCTCACCCGGAGAAGGACGCGGGGAAAGTGCTGCCATCCCCGAATTTAGCCGCTCAAACCCGATGTCAGCGGCTCGAATTTGAAAATTCGCAAGCAAACAAAACGGGGGCTCGCGGCCCCCGTCGATCGTGCGCCGCCGACCGTTAAGCCAACGCTGCGCTCATTGCGGCGCCCAGCGTCTTTAGCCCCGCCCCGACGTCCTTGCCAAGATGAACTCGCAGCGCGCGCCGACCGCGCGACTCCAGCACCGCCAGGTCGCCAGCTGCCTGCGCGTCGATGACCACGCCAAAGCTGTACGTTTGTTCGGGAACGTCCACGTCAACCTCGTGGCCGGCCGTGATCTGCAGGAAGACTCCAGTGTTCGGGCCACCCTTGTAGTCCTGCCCGGTGGAGTGCAGAAAGCGCGGTCCAAAACCCAGGCATGTGGCCACGTGTTTCTGGTCGCGCACCTTGTGGCGGAATTCCTGAATCGCCGCCTCGTGCTCAGGGAACATGGGCAGAAAAGCCACCGTTGCAAAGTAATCGCCGACACGAAGCTGATTCAAGTGTGCGCGCAAAGTTCCGGCAAGCGTTGCGTCTGTCGCCGCGGCCTTCAGCGTTGCCGCATAAGCGTCCGTCGCGTAAAGCCCCATTCCCCCGTCCACCAGGAATGGCTTGCGCTCCGGCAGCTTGCCTGTCTTCTCGAACTCGGTCATCAGAGTCCGCGTCTGGATTTTCGCCGATTCTACGTCCGGCTGATTGAAGGGGTTGATGCCCATCACCGAACCGGCAACCGCCGTGGCAATTTCCCAGGTGAAGAACTGCCCGAAGATCTCGTAGAGATCGTCAATCTCAATCTGAACCACCGGATGCCCAGCGGCCTCGAGGGCGGCCACCTTCGCGTCCTGGCTTGCATCCGCTGTGCTCTTCAAGCGCACATAGGCAAACACGCGATCGCTGCCGTACACGTCAGGCGCGCCAATCGCCTCGCGGTCCACGGGGGTAATTCCCTTCCCTTGCTTCCCTGTGGACTCGGCAATCAATTGCTCGAGCCACGCACCCAGATCGTAGATTTCTGGCGAGGTGAAAATAGTGATCTTGTCGCGTCCCGCGTTGGCCGCCGTGCCGAGCAGCAGACCAAGCTGCACGCCGGGATTTTCTTGAAGCGCATTCTTTGCTGTCGCAACCGCGTTGCCGGCCTCGGCGAGAAGCTTCTCAATATCCAGGCCGCCCACGGTTGCCGCGACCACGCCAAAGTTCGAAAGCGCCGAATAGCGTCCGCCAATCTCTGGATCACCGTAGAAGATGTAGCGGAACTTGTCGGCCTTCGCTACCCCCTCCATCTTCGAACCGGGATCGGTAATCGCAATAAAACAACTCCCTGTCTTATCCGCACCAACCGCCCCCGCGATCTCTTCGAAAAAGTACTGCTTCAGGATGTTCGGCTCAAGCGTCGAGCCCGACTTGCTGGCCACAATCACGAGCGCCTCACCGAGATTCACCTCGTCCGAGACAGCCTTCACCTGTGCAGGGTCGGTTGAATCCACAATATGCAACGCGGGAAAGCCAGTTTGTTGTCCAAAGGTCTTCATCAAGACCTCCGGGCAAAGGCTTGATCCGCCCATTCCAACGAGCAGGGCCGTTTTGAAGCCGGCGCTTTTCACGTCGCCAGCCAAAGCGGCCAGGTCGCCAAGTTCCTTTTTCTGGCGCTCGACAATGTCGATCCACCCTAGCCATTGCTCCTCGCCGTCGCGCGTCCACAGCGAAGGATCCTTTTGCCAGAAGCGCTCCACTTTTCCGTTGGCTTGCCAGTCGGCGGCGGCAGCGTCTACGGCGCCGCGAAGTTGCGAGGGTACTGCGAGTCGGAAGCTCATATGACTATAGATTCTGCCTGAAAACTTTGGGTGCAATGCAAAGATTGTGCAAAAGCCCGCGAAGCAACGCCGCTGTGCATTCAAGGCGGTCACTTGCGGCTCGTTCGGTCCGAGTCGTCAGGGCCAATTCGGGGTGATGCGAATCAGTTCAAGCCTGCCGTTCGCGCCGCTCAGGTCTTCCACAACAAACTCCGGCGACGAGGCTGGAACTGCCACGATGCCGCGCGCGGGCAAGTCGACCGGCTCAAAACCAGTTCCCGCGAGCCTTCCCGTTCCGCTCGCCGCAAACAGGTAAGCGAGCCCCGGCTTCTCGGCCTCGCTGCGCAGGCTCGTGCTGCTCCGGCTTCCATCCATCTTCATCCGCTCCACGCGAAAATACTCCACATCAATCAACACGGTGCGGTCGGCAAGCTCGCGGGGAGCAACCTTCCCGGCGCGAGCTGTCAGCCGCGTTGCCTCAAGCGCCTTTTCAATGTGCAACTCGCGGGGGCGGCCGTAGTCGAACATCCGATACGTCAGGTCGCAATTCTGTTGCGTCTCCAGCAAAATCGATCCCGGCCAGATCGCATGCACCGTCCCCGCATCCACAAAAACCATGTCGCCGGCCTTCACCGCCAACACATTCAGGCTCTGCTCGAGCGTTCCGGCGTGAATTTCTTCTTTGACCTGTGCCAGCGTCGTGCCCGGCTTCAGTCCCGCCGCAACCTGCGCGCCCGGTTCGGCGGCCACAGTGTACCAGCATTCTGTTTTTCCTCGTGGCTCGCCGTACTTCTGCGCCAACTTGTCGTCGGGATGCACCTGCACGCTCAGCTTTTCTCTTGCAAAAATCACTTTGATCAGCAGCGGCGAATCCGGCGTGGGCGCTCCGGCTCCGAGCAGCGCGGCACCGTCACTCTTGAACAACGCGGCCAGCCTCTGTCCCGCATGAGTACCAGTGGCGATCTCGCAATCGTCGCCCGTCAGCCAGACCTCGCCAATGGGATCGCTTTCTG
>CAZKJB010000024.1:0-22474 GCA_964552975.1 uncultured Occallatibacter sp.
CCAAGGCCCGCGCCGCCGGCGTGAAGGTGGTGGAGGACGACTGCATCTATCGCGAACATGCCAAGCTGGCGGGCAAGAATCCGACCGAGTGAGGCCGTAACCGCGATATTGACTGCGCTATTTCGTAAACCAGCGGGTCGTCGAATCCGCTGCTTCGCATGCGGGGAAAATTGCCGGTTTCTGAGTACGTGGAATCAGTGCACTTGCAGGTCGTCGATTTCGCGGAAAACTCCGCAAAAGCCCTTCCGATCGCGGTTGTCCGATACACTAAGTCCAGTGAATGGGAGTTCCCATTCCCCAGCCATGCGCCGCCTCCGCCCCATACTTTCGCTGATGTTTACGATTGCGGCGGTTCTGCCGGCGTTTGCTGCGTCGAGCGCAGCCGATGCGCCGCACGTGCACGTGCAACTGGTGACACCCGAGGACCAGCTCTATCCCGGGGGAAACAACAGTATCGGTTTGTATTTCAAGCTCGAGCCGGGCTGGCATGTGTATTGGCAGAACGCCGGTGACTCCGGCGAGCCGCCGCACATCCGTTGGACTTTGCCTGCGGGAGTAACCGCTGGAGCGCTGCAGTTTCCTGCGCCAAAGCGGCTGCCTCTTGGGCCGCTGATGGATTTTGGCTACGAAGACCAGGTCCTGTTTCCCATCGCCATTCAGATTGCGGACAACGTGAAGGACGGCCCGGCCGTACTGGACGCAAAAGTGGACTGGCTGGTTTGCCGCGAAGTTTGCATCCCGGGTAAGGCAGAGCTGGAAGTGAAACTCCATTTGCTGCCTAAGCAGCCGCTGGTGGCCTCGGGTTCCGGAACGGATGCGGAGCTATTTGAACACTGGGAGAAATTGCTGCCCAATGCGCTGCCCGCGACGGATAAGGCCGTCTTTGCGCCGACCGCTGCGGGTTTCCGGCTCGGGATTGATACGGGCCAGCGCGAAACGCAGGCAGTTTTCTTTCCCGAAGATCAGGACATTCTCGACAATCCCGCGTTGCAAACCCTGACAGCGACGGCACATGGGCTGATTCTCGATCTGAAAAAAGATACGAACCTGAAATCCAGTCCCGCGCAGTTGAAGGGGGTGTTGGAACTCGGAGGCGGGCGGGATTTCGAGATTACCGCGCTGCCGGGCACTGTGGCCGCTCCGCTGCCCGCGTTTTCTTTCGGCGCGCTGGCGAAAATCGCAGGGTTCGCGTTTCTGGGCGGCCTGCTGCTGAACCTGATGCCGTGCGTTTTTCCGGTTCTCTTTTTGAAGGGCCTGGCGCTGGTGAACTCGGGTAGCGAGGAAAAACACAAGCTGCGCGCGCATGGCTTTGTGTACGCCGCCGGGATTCTGGTTTCGTTCTGGGCGCTTGTTGCGGCGCTGCTGGGACTGCGCGCGGCGGGAGCAACGCTGGGATGGGGATTCCAGTTCCAGTCGCCCGTGTTTCTGGCGCTTATGGCGGGCCTGCTGTTTTTCCTGGGACTTTCGCTGGCAGGGCAATTCGAGATCGGGCTGACGCTGACAAGCGCGGGCGGATCGCTCGCTGAGAAACAAGGCTACGCAGGCAGCTTCTTTACCGGAGTACTGGCCGTGGTTGTGGCGACGCCGTGCACCGCGCCGTTTATGGGAGCGGCCATTGGTTACGCGCTGGCGCAGCCCGCGGGCGTTACGTTCGGCGTGTTTACCGCGCTCGCCCTTGGACTGGCCGCGCCTTATGTGGCGCTGACTTTGCAACCGGCATGGACGCGCCTGTTGCCAAAGCCCGGTGTATGGATGGATGTGCTGAAGCAGGCCATCTCGGTTCCCATTTTTGTAACGGTGATTTGGCTGGCGTGGGTGCTGGCGCAGGCATACGGCGCGGCGCTGCTGGCCGCAGTGCTGGGGAGTCTTCTGCTGCTGGCGATTGCGGGATGGTTCCTGGGGCGCTGGCCTGCGAAGCGCTGGGCGGCAGCAGTTGCGGGGGTTATTGTGCTGGCGGTGATTGTTGCTTGCGTGGTAGCGCCACGGAAGTTGGCGGAGGCTCCGGAAGCTGCTGGATCGGGTTCGGCGCCGGCGGGCGGCCAAAGCGCAAGCCAAGCGACATGGCAACCGTGGTCGGCCGACGCGGCGAGCCGCGCGACGGCCGCCGGGCAGCCGGTGTTCGTGGACTTTACGGCCAGCTGGTGCCTGAGCTGCCAGGTGAACGAACGCGTGGCCCTGAGCCAACCTGAAGTGATGCAGGCCTTTGCGGGTGCAAATGTGCTGCTGCTGCGCGCCGACTGGACGCGCGAGGACCCCGCGATTACGCAGACTCTTACGGCGCTGGGACGCAGCGGCGTTCCGGTGTACGCGCTTTACACGCCAGGGCAAAGCGATCCTGAGCTGCTGCCGCAGGTGCTTACGCCGGGGATTGTTGTTGACGCTTTATCAAAACTGCCGCGCGCTGCAACTCAGGCAAGTGCCAATTCGTCAAAACAGCAGTAAGCTGGAAGTCTGAACGCGCCGATTGCTCGATCTCTCAAATCCTGTTAGTCGCTCAACTGAATTTCCCCTCAGGAGGTTGACTCTCATGAAATCTCTTCTTCCTCTCGCGGGCGCGGCTGCGCTGGCGGTTATGCTCGTTCCCGCGTCGCTCGGCGCGCAGGCTCAAGTGGGCTCGACTGCGCCGCAGTTCACGGCAACCGACTCCCACGGCCAGACGCAGACTCTCGCGCAGTACCGCGGCAAGTATGTGGTGCTGGAGTGGCACAACCACGATTGTCCCTACACGAAGAAACACTATGTGAGCGGCAACATGGAAAGTCTGCAAAAAGAGTGGACCGCAAAGGGCGTGGTGTGGTTCACCGTGATTTCGTCGGCGCCAGGCGAGCAAGGATATATGACGGACGCGCAGGAGAACACGTATCTCCAGCAGATGCACGCTGCTCCAACAGCGGTGTTGATGGATCCCGAGGGCAAGCTCGGCCGCATGTACAACGCAAAGACAACGCCGGAGATGTACGTGATCGATGCCCAGGGCAAGCTGATTTATGAAGGGGCGATCGACGACCGTCCAACGCCCGATGTAAGCGACATCAAGGGCGCGGACAATTATCTGAATGACGCTTTGACGGAAGCGATGGCGGGCAAGCCGGTGGTGCAGTCGTACACGCGTGCGTATGGGTGCTCGGTGAAGTACAGGGACTAAGAAAACAGGTTACAAGGTTACGAGATTACGAGGTTACAAGGTGACAAAGGCCGGTCCTAATTGGCGTTTTGCCTGAAAAGGGTTTTGGGCGGCTCGACGCAAGCTCTCCCATCCGCATCCAACTTTGCAGGAGATTCCTGTGAGCGAAAAACTGAAATTTACTCATTCAAGTCCCGACGGGTTCATCGATCTCGATCGCGGAGCGGACGACGGCGTGGTGAACGATTCGTTGGGCACCGTGGATATCGCCGATTCAACCGGCCTGGACGAAAGCAAAGAAACCGGCGACGCGAAGAAGGGGAACAAGGCGACGCGGGAAGATTGAGAGAAGCAGGTTACAAGATTACGAGGTTACGAGGGGCGTGGGATCAGAGATCAGATTTGCTCTTGGCGGCCTGGCCGCGTTTCTCGATTTTGATGCGGCGGATTTCTTCCATGCGCGCGGCGAGCTGTTTCTCGCGGCCTTCCTGCGTGGGCTGGTAGTACGTTCGGCCCTTCAGTGAGTCGGGCAGGCAATCCATGTCGGCCACTTTACCTTCCTCATCATGCGCGTAGCGGTAGCCCGCGCCATAATCCAACTCCTTCATGAGTCGCGTGGGCGCGTTCCGCAGATGCAGCGGGACGGGCTCCTGGCGCGTGGTCTCGATGTCGCGCTGCACGGCGCCGTAGGCCGTGTAGACGGAGTTTGATTTGGGCGCGAGCGCCAGATAGACGACGGCCTGGGCCAGCGCGAGATCGCCTTCGGGCGAGCCGAGAAAATCGATGGTTTCTTTGGCGGAGAGGCAGAGGTTGAGAGCCTCCGGCGCAGCGAGGCCAATGTCTTCAACGGCCATGCGTACGATGCGGCGCGCGAGATAGAGCGGGTCTTCTCCGCCGGCAAACATGCGGCCCAGCCAGTAGAGCGCAGCGTCGGGGTCGGAGTTGCGCACGCTCTTGTGCAGCGCCGAGATGAGGTTGTAGTGCTCCTCGCCGCCTTTGTCGTACTGGAGGACGCGGCGCTGCGCAGCTTCAGTCGCGATGGCGGGAGTGATGCGGGGAGCGGGGCTTGCCTCAGGGGCTAAAGCCCGCCGCAAATTTGGTGCTTGATCGGCACGACTAAAGTCGCGCCCTGACACAAGACCTGATTGTTCCGCCGTTCGCGCTTGAGCGAGTTGTGCGGCGACTTCAAGCGTGTTGTAGGCGTTGCGGACGTCCCCGCTGGAATAGCCGGCGATGAGCGAGAGTGCATCGTCGTCGGCAGTAAGCGAGAGCGCGCCAAGGCCGCGTTCTTTGTCGGTGAGGGCGCGGCGCAGCAGAGTGACAATCTGCTCGTCTTTGAGCGGCTCGAGAACGTAGACGCGGCAGCGCGAGAGCAGCGCGGAGATGATTTCGAAGGACGGGTTCTCAGTGGTTGCGCCGATGAGGCGGATGGTGCCGCGCTCGACGTAGGGCAAAAACGCATCCTGCTGCGCTTTGTTGAAGCGGTGAATCTCGTCGACGAAAAGGATGGTGCGCGAGTGGAGGTCGGCAGCTTTGGCAGCTGTCGTCATGACCTGCTTGATCTCCTTGATGCCGCTCATGACGGCCGAGAACTCAATGAAGCTGGCCTTGGTGGATTCGGCGATGATTTTGGCGAGCGTGGTTTTGCCGACGCCGGGAGGGCCCCAGAAGATCATGGAGCTGGCGTCGTCTCGCTCGATTTGCACGCGCAGCGGCTTGCCGGGACCGACGAGGTGCTCCTGACCGACGAGCTCGTCGAGTGTGTGCGGGCGCATTCGCTCGGCCAGCGGCACGCCCGCGGCCATTGCATGGAGCGGGCCTTTGGAGGAGTGTAGTGGCAATTCGGCAGGCTGGTTGTCGAAGAGGCTCATCGCGCACTCCTCTTCCGGATCTGATGCCGAGTTGTGCTTGATCGCTGGCGCGCGGCTTCATAGAGCAAGACACTGGCGGCGACGGCGGCGTTGAGGCTTTCGACAGGGCCCGGGCAAGGGATTGTGATGGCAGCGTCGGCGTGGCTCACGAGTTCTGGAGGCAGGCCATTGCCTTCGTTGCCGATGAGGAAGGCAAACGGTTCGGACAGGTCAACGAGGCTGGCTGGCTGCGCTGCGCGCGCAGTCGCCGCGAGAATTCTCACGCCGCTTTTGTGGAGACGAGCGAAACATTCGTCAGCACCGGCTGCGAGCAGCGGCACGCGAAAGACGCTGCCAGCCGAGGCGCGCACGGCTTTCGGGTTCCATGGGCTAACAGTTCCTGGAAGTGTGACGACGCCGGTGGCGCCGAAGGCTTCGGCGGAGCGCAGGATTGTGCCGAGGTTGCCAGGATCCTGCAAGCCCGCGAGAACGACGAGCAGAGTTTTATTCTGGCGTTGGTTGAGCAGGTCGGGCCAGTCCCAGTGAGGCGGCTCGACCAGCGCGGCAATAGGTTGCGGAGTTTCGGTGGCCATCGCCGAATCAAGGAGAGTTCGCGGCACGAGCAGCACGTCGGTTTCAGGCGGCAGAGGAAGCGCGTCCAACAGATGCTCGGCGCCTTGCGCCACAAAGACAGTCGTGATGCTGAGTCCGGCGCGCAGCGCCTCTTCGATCAGATTCGAACCTTCGATGCCAACAAAGCCGGCGGCGCCGTCAACAAGGCTGCGAGCGCGTCGTCCGGGCTGAGCGAGAGCTTGCCGAAGCTCTTTCAGGCGCGCATTTTGCTTGCTTGCGACAGTGCGAACCGACATGGGGGCGACCTTTGCGTGCTCTAGCCGATTCTATCGCTGCGCAGAGGCGGCTCCGCTGCAACCGTAGAAAGCGCGCGAACCTAGTTCGGCGTGGGAGTTTCTTCGATGTGATCGATCACGAGCACTGGCACCGGACGTTTTTCCTGTTCGAGTTTTAGGCCAAGCTCGCGCCGCAGTGCGTCGAACAACGACACGGCGCCGTTGGGATCCGGCGCCAGCGATTCGGCGGACGTGGATGAGCTCTGCGCGCTGGTTGCTGTAGGCTGCGGACCGTTGACATTGCCCGGCATATTGTTTACCGAACTGAAGCTCAGTGTGAAATCGTACGACCCTTTTAGCCCGGTCTTGTCCAGAACGGTGTTGTAGATATATCCGTCGGCGATCGACTGAAGCTGGACGCCAAGCTGCGCCATGGTCATGTTCTGACAATGCATCAGGCGGTTAAGGATCGCATTCGCCATGCGCGGATCTTTGCCGTCAGGGCCGGGGCCCTCTGTGCATCGCGTGCGGCTGTTTGGGTCGGCAGGAGTAAGTTTTGGGCTGACGGCGACGAGCTTGTACGCAGTTCCGGGGCGATCTTCCATGTGTGCCTGGAGCTTGAATCGCTCGGTCAAAAGCGCGCGCAGCATGTGCTGAATTTGCTGATAGTCGGCCTGCGGGGGTTTATTCGCGGCGTCCGCCGCTGCATCGCTCGACATCTTCGCCACAATGTCCCAGCGGTCTTTGTCGAGCCAAGGCGGTTCGTTGGCAATGACGTCCTTGTTGCTTTCGTTTAGGTCCCAGGCCAGGGTGATTAAGATCCGCAGAGTCATTCCATGGATGTCGAGGCGGCCATTCCCGATGGAGCCGCGGCGCGGTGTATCGGGCTTATATGGGGTGACGACGGCGACCTCAAAGTCGGGCAAAGGCAGTGGTGGAAGGGTGGTTTCAGTGCCGGGAGGGTTCGTTGAAGGAGTTTCATCGACGCTGTCGACCATCAACACTGGGCGAGGCGCAGTTTCAAGGGGCAGCTTGAGGCCGAGCTGCGTATCGAGCGCGTCGAATATTGAGATAGATGCAGCTCCGGCGCGGTCGCGGCCTCCACTGGGCGTCCACGCGAGATCAAAATCGAAAGAGCCTTTCAGGCCGGTTTCGTCCACAACCGTCTTGTCGAGGTAACCACCACCGTGTGTGTTGCGCAAGAGTTGCGCAAGCTGCTCCATGGTCTGGTTATGGCAGGTGAAAGCGATTTGGGGCGGCTGCCCGGGAGCCTGCTGTTTGAAATCGCAATTGGACTCTCCGGCACCGTCGGATGGTTTCATCTTCGGTTTGTCTTTTCCCAGCTTCAAGACATAGGCTGGCATTGGAGCGGTCCCTTCGTGCACCACAAGGTGAAATCTCTGAGAAAGCAGTGCCTTGAGCATGAGCTTCTGGTCTGCCGAAGTCGTCGTGGATGCGGTTTTCGCAACGATGTCGAAGCGGTTGAAGTCGAGCCAACTGGGACCGCCCTGGACGTTGGCAGAATCGAGACTGTAAGCATTGGCTATGAGGCCGGTCATCGTTGCCTGGTAGACGACATAGCGGTCGCCCTCAAGATGAGGGCCGTCCATCCATGGTTCCGGAATGAAGGGGCTTGCGTGGACATCTGCCGCCTGAAATCTGGGGTCGGGACTTGGCGCAGAGGAAGCTTGCGGATCGCTTGGGGGCGAGCTGGAGGCAGACTGAGCGGAAGACGGCATGTGGAAAAGAATGAGCACGCTTACTGCCGCGAGACCCCGAATCAACATTTCGACCTCAATTAGCCCGGAGGAATGGCCGGACGCGCGGACACCGGATGGTGCTCAGACTACAAGTTAAATCCCGATGCAAGATGGACGATATTCATGCTCGTTTGTCATGGAATTCGCAGGGAATGATTGGAGCGAGACGCGGATTTTTTCAACCAATCGACCAAGTCGTGTGATCCGCTGAACTTGCACCGCGGCTGGTGCTGTGATAGTTTCCGAGTTTGTAGCCTCTTCTTATATTCGGGAACTAAGGTAGGCCTCTTTGTCCGCGGAAATCTTGCGCGTCAATCCCGATGAACCCCAACCAGACCGGATCGACTACATCGTCTCCTGCCTGCGCAAAGGCGGTGTGATCGCTCTGCCGACCGATACCTTCTATGGTCTGGCAGTGGATCCGGTGAACCTGCACGCTGTGGAACAGATCTACCAGATCAAGACCCGCCAGAAGCAAAAGCCGCTGTCACTGTTGATCTCAGGGCTATCGCAGGCCTATGAGCTGGCGCGCGATACCGATCCGCAGCTTGACAAGCTAGCGGACCGCTTCTGGCCCGGTCCACTTACCATCATTGTTCGTGCCGGAACCAAATTGCCGCTGCGCTCAACGGCCAACACAGGCAACGTGGCTCTACGCGTGCCCGACGCCGCCATTGCGCGCGCGGTGGTGGAGAAATTCGGGCTGCCCATCACGGCCACGTCGGCCAACCTGCAGGGTGCGACGGAGTGCACCAATGCCGCCTGCGTCCGCGACCAGATTGGCGATCGCATTCCGCTGATTATTGACGGCGGGCCTACGGGCCGTGCGCAACCCACCACCATTGTCGATCTCACTCTCGGCGAGGGACGCTGGGAGATTCTGCGCGAGGGCGCCATCCCCACACACGAGATCGTGATGGCACTGCAACGGTAAAAAGACAGGTGACAAGGCAACAAGGTTACAAGGGAACGAGGCAAACAGGAACGAGCTGTCAGGTTCCTGCTTCCGCCGCAACCTGAGCTGCGCGCTGTGAGATCGGCCGCAACAGTGGGACGCCAGGCCCTACAATGGTGCGCATGACGCCCGTTCGAAGGAAGAAGCGGCGTAACTGGAAACTGCGCGCCGCGCTCTTCCTTTTTCTGCTGCTGGTGGCCGGGATTCTCATCTGGTGCCGGTGGGTCTACGCGCAGATTGAGAGCTACGCCGGCCAGGATCAGGCTGCTGCCGCCGATGCCATCGGCGTGCTGGGCGCAGCGGAGTACGACGGCCGGCCCTCGCCGGTGTATCGCGCACGGCTTGACCACGCACTCGAGCTCTACCATCGCGGCATCGCTCCGCTGATTATCACCCTTGGCGGTCCGGGCGGAGACCAGTATACGGAAGGCATGGTGGGCGCCGATTACCTGATGAGCAAAGGTGTTCCTGAGCAGGACATTATTGCCGAGACCGAGAGCCGCAACACCGAGGAATCGGCCGAGCGTATTGCCGTGATCGCGCGGACCAACGGACTGCATCGCCTGGTTGTGGTGAGCGACGCTACGCATATGTTTCGGATTCACGAGGTATGCGCAGCGGAAGGCCTGGATGTGCTGACTTCGCCGCGGCCTCGACCTGCCGTCGTGGACAAGTCGCTGGAGTTCGAACGGATTGTGCACGAGATTCTGAGCTACACGGGCTGGCGGATGCATTTGCACTAGAGGCAGCGGCGTTAGCGGTGTTGGCGGAGCTAGCGGAGTTCGCGAGACAGCAATTCCGCAGCTCAGCGGGAAAAAATCAGTAAAACGATTGCAAATGCAGCTGCGCTGGCGGTCGATAGGAAATTGACGGCGTCGTTGTTGATCCAGCCCATCCTCTCGAGCGTTGCTCCCAGCAGACTATCGAAGAATAAGCCGAAGACTGCGCTGCTGCCGCTCAGTAGAAACATGCGACCGTCGCCGCGAAGCGCCCAGGCGCCTGAACCGGCAACCGCAGCCGCAGCAATAATTCCCGACATCGTGCCGGCGATGCTTGCCGCGCCATCGGTGCCGGGTTCCACGGCGCGAAGTGTCGTGATCATTCGCGGCCGGCCGCCGAGCACCTGGCCAATCTCAGAAGAAACCGTATCGGCCGCAGCCTCAGCCAGAGCCGCAAGCGCCACGGTGAACAGCGGCGGAGGGCCGGCAACTGCGCCGTCAGCCCACGCATGACTCAGCCAGCCGCGATCCGTTACCCACGACTGGATGGGCGCGCATGTGACCAGGGCCGCCATCCCTAAATTGGCCGCCACCTGTGACGCGGATCGCCCGCGCCGAGCCTCGGCCGTGCCAAGCCGCTCCTTTTTGAGCCGGCCCACCTTTGTGGCACCGAATGCAAGCAGAAAGACCGCAAGAATGGGGACAAGGGCGGTATGCCAAGGTTCATAGGGAAACGTGAAGGTGGAGAACATCAGGCTCGCCGTGATGGCGGCGCCCGTGAACGCAGCCCCGGGCGTGGCTGCCCGCAGCTTCCAGGTGACCAGGCCGAGCAGGACGCTCAGCCCTGCAGTCCAGATAGGTACGGGAGCCCACTCGCTCGGCCACCTGAAGAGGGCGAGTGTTGCGTCCGTGCCCACAAAGGGGAGCACCGCAAGCAACACCACCTTCGATTGCCAGGCCAGCTTTTGTTGAGCCACGCCTCATCGTACCCTTTGTGGCGGCGGGGAGACAGGCGGCTGGAATTGTTGCCCACACAGCCAGGTAAATCCATGAAAAGAATCCGGCTCGTGGTTGCGTCCGGCACTCCCATGCGTCTGAATTACAATCAGTAAGGAATTAGGAAAGACTCGGAATGAGGCTTCTTAGAATGAATACACGCCAGGCGCGTGTGCTCTTCGCGCAGGCGGGGGCGGCGCTCGCAATTGCCGTCGTGGTTGCAGGGTGCGGCGATAATTACCGGCCGGTGGTGACGCCGGTGAACAGCAGCGGACCGCCAGCGCAGGTGTCGGCGTATGCGCTGGTAATTTCATCTCCGTCGACAACTTCTGCAGGCATTTTTACGATCATCGATTATTCAGGGGATTCGGTCTTGAACGAAACTCCGATCGGCCCCGGCCCTACCGCGTTCACGATCGATGAGATTGGCGCGACGGGTTACACCGTCGATAGCGACGGTACATTGTCAAACTTTGCCATCACGACGAGCCTGCAGGCCAAAAACGTCTCGTTCTCTACGCTGCCGTCAACGGCTGAGCCTGTGAACCTGATGGCGCCGTCGTCGGGGCTCTGGGTGACCGACCTGAGCGGGAACGTGGTGGATCAGTTTTCGGGTTCGCCCCAGGCCTTCAAACTCGCCATTCCGGTAGCGACGGCGGGGAGTCCCGCGCTGACGCCCGTGATGATCGCTGGATCGCCTAACCTGCAAGGCGAGCGCGAATACGTTCTGAGCCAGAACGTTGCCAGCACCATCGCCTGCAATTCGGCGCCAAGAACGGCTCCGCTGGGAGTGGCGACGCCGATTGAAATTGCGAGCAACACGACGGATCCGGCGATTCCGGTAGGCAAGTGTCCGGTGTATGCCGTCGAGAGCACTGACCAGCAGCGCTTGTTCGTGTTGAATCGTGGCGACGATACGATCACGGTGCTCAACACCAGAAACAACACGCTGGATGCCTGTACGCCGTTCCTGAACCAGAATGGACAGCTCGTCCATTGCCATGCGACATTGCCGCTTTCAACCAGCGCCGTAACTGCGACCGGCGTGACACCGCCGAATGGAACCGCCGGAATGAGTGCGATTGCAGGCCCGGTGTTTGCTGAGTACAACCAGGCGACGCAGCAGTTGGTGGTAGCGAACTACGATGGTGGAACCATCAGCGTGATCGATTGCAGCCTTGATGAGTACGGCAACGACGGACCCACGTTCGGCACCACTTACACGATTGCTGTGGGCAATACCGCGACGCCGAATCCGGCCAGCGTGACTGTTCTTTATGACGGCACCAAGGCCTACACCGCTAATCAGAACGACGGGGCGCAAAACGGCACAGTGACGGTGGTGAACCTGTCAACGCACACGGTGGAAAAGACGCTGACCGTTGTGGGCCATCCGCGCACCATTGCTTCGACGCAGAATTCCGAATTCAGCAAGATCTATGTCGCTTCGCCCGATAGCCCATTCATCACCATTGTTGAGTCGAGCCCGAGTGTGACCGATCTGATCGACACAACAGTTCTGGTGGAAGGCGACGTGGTGGACTTGCGCGTGACCACGCAAAACGGGAACAGCGGTACTGACAACTATACGAGCCGAGTCCCCGGGTACGGACAGCCCTGCAACCTGCCAGGAGCAGCTTCGATCGCTTCGCTCGCAGCGTGCCAGGCGCATCCGTAACGCACCTCGACAACGCATATCGGGCGAAGATTGCGATGAGAGAAAGAAGAGGGTCATTTTCCGCAGCGGAAATGGCCCTTTCGTTATTTTCGCAGGGAGTTCGAGATGGTGATGGCGGGTGGCACACAATCCGGCTCTGAAGAAACGCGAAGCGCAAAGACGAAACCCCAGAAGGCGAGGCTCGATGTGGTCCTTGTGGAGCGAGGGCTTGCCCCGAGCCGCGAGCGCGCCCGTGCCATGATTCTTGCCGGCCGGGTGCTTGTGACGGAGCAAAAGGGCGAACAGAAAATCGACAAGCCAGGCGTCAGCGTGGTTCAGGATTCCGCGATCCGGATTCTCGGCGATGATCCACCCTATGTAAGCCGCGGCGGATTGAAGCTAGCGGCGGCGCTGGATCACTGGCCAATTGCAGTGAGCGGCCGGGCGTGTCTCGATGTGGGCGCTTCGACGGGCGGATTTACCGATTGCCTGCTGCAGCGCGACGCCGCGCGCGTGACGGCGGTGGACACTGGATTTGGGCAGATCGCGATGAAGCTGCGCAGCGACCCGCGCGTTCGCCTGATGGAGCGCACCAATGCGCGGCTGCTGGAGCTGGGATCACTGGCGGGGGAGCCTGCGGGAGATCCGCTTACATTGCTGGTCATGGATGTTTCATTTATCTCGGCCACGCTGCTGCTGGGGCCGGTTCTGGCTGCGGCGCCGGATCTTCGTGAAGCCGTAATCCTGGTGAAGCCGCAGTTCGAGGCTGGGCGCGAGCATGTGGGCAAGGGCGGCATTGTTCGCGACCCCGCGGCGCATGAACTGGCCGTGGCCAAGGTCGCAGAATGCGTTCGCTCGCTCAAGTGGGAGGTCGTCGAGACGATCCCCTCGCCGATTACGGGAGCAGAAGGAAACCGGGAATTCCTGCTCTATGCGCGGCGGCTTGCGACGTGACCGCATGAACAATCGTGCAGCCTGCATGCGCTACACTAGGACCGCATGGCTAGCGTCGCGATCGTTTGCAAACCGCACAGGGAAGAGCTCGCGCGGCTTTTGCCGGAGTTGGTGGCGTGGTTGCGCCAGCACGGCTACGACGCGGTGCTAGATCGCGAGGGAGCCAGCTATACGGCCTCCGCGCCGGCGGTTGCGCGCGCGGATTTGCCCTCGCAGAAGCCGGAGCTTGTGATCGTTCTGGGTGGCGATGGCACGCTGCTGGCAGCCGCTCGGATCTTTGCGAAAGTAGGCACGCCGATTCTCAGCGTGAATCTCGGCTTTCTTGGCTTCCTGACCGAAGTTCGCCTCGCCGACCTGTACGCCACGCTGGAAAACTGGTGCTCCGGTTGCCACACCCTCGATGAGCGAGCGATGCTGTATGCGGCACTTTGGCGGTCGGGTGCGGAGTTTGCGTGTTTCGATGCGCTGAACGAGATTGTTGTTTCCAAGGGCGACATTGCGCGCATGGGCGAATTTGCCGTCGAGCTGGACGGCAAAAGTGTAGCCCGCTTCCGCGCCGACGGCGTCATTGTGTCCACTCCGACGGGCTCGACGGCCTATACGCTGGCAGCCAACGGACCCATCCTGACGCCGGACGTGGATGCCATGGTGGTGACGCCTATTTGTCCTCATCTGCTGACACTCCGGCCCATTGTGGTGCCAGGAAGCGCTTCTCTGATGGTGCGCGTGGAAGGCATTCCGAATGTCGCGCTGTTAACCATCGACGGCCAGCAGGGCGTGGAACTGCAGCGCGGCGATGAAGTGCGTTGCCGCCGCTCAAAGCACACGGTCAAGCTGGTTCGGCTCGGCGAGAGCGGGTTCTTTGATGCGTTGCGCAGCAAGCTGAGTTGGGGACAGATGTAAAAGGCAGGGAGCAAGGGAACGAGGAGCAAGGGCCGAGGGAAAAAGGAATCGTCCCTGAGCGCGAATAACGGCCCGCAGCGGCGAGTTACTTTGAGAGCTCGTCGAGCAGCACTTTGGCTTTTACCAACAGCGTGTGTGCTCCCTCGACATCGCCTGAGCCGAGCGCTGCCTTGGCCTGTTTGAGAAACTCACGGATGTGGTCCGCAGTCTTCTGTTCGGAGTCGTCGAGCGGGCGATTGATCCCGTTGAGCCCGCGTTCGATAGCGCCGATGGAATCCTCAGTCTGCTGGCGAAAGTTTCCGGCATCGGCCGAGGAAAGCTGTCCGATTGCCGGTGCAGTGGTCGCCGCCGCTCCCGGATTGCTGGCTTCCTCATCACTCTTGCCGAGCAGTCTCCTGCGCTTGACAGGTGGCTTTATCGGGACCGGTTCCTCCGGCATATTGAAGATGGGCCGGGCGGGGATGATGGTGACTCTTGGCGGCAGCTCGAGTGAAGCAACCTGGAGCGATGCTGGGGCCTCAATGGGCGGCGCATAGGGCAGATCATGCGACTGGACGGTTTTGTGAAGAACGCAGCCGCTGACGAGCAGCGGCAACAGCCACGCACCGCACTTGGCAGGTGACTTCATCCTTCAACCCTCTTCGCGCTGTCAAAATGCGCCGGCTGTAGATACCGGCGTCCCCTGTCCGCGGCGGCAAGTGGAATTCGCAGCCTGAATTCCGTGCCTCGGACTTTTCTCGATTGTACTTCTACGCTGCCATGATGCAACTGGAGGATGCGGTAGGTCATGGCCAACCCAATGCCGCTGCCACCGCTCTTGGTTGTGAAGTACAAATCGAAAATCTTTTCCCGGATCTCGGCCGGGATGCCCGGACCTTCGTCGGCAATGCGAAGGACTGCGGCGGTGGGCGCAGACTGCCCGAGACCATCGCCGGAGAAGCCACCGGCCCGCAGCGAAGAATTGTAGCTGCCATTTGTGCTCGGGTCTTCTTCGAGAACCACTTCGAGGCGACCCCCGTTGGGCATTGCCTGCGCGCCGTTCTGGATGACGTTGAGCGCCGCCTGTTTCAGCAGATCGGCGTCGACGTTGGCGATCATTGCCTCCCGGGGCATTTTTGTGATCAGTGTGACATGGTGTGTAGAGAGTTCGTCGGAAGCCAGGGCCAGCACGTCGCCGATGATCAGGCGAAGATCCTGCTCGTGCAGTTGCAATTCGACCGGCCGCGAGAAGTCGACCAGCGTCTGCACGACACGATCCAGGCGATGGATCTCCGCGTCGATCACTTCCAAGTGACGCTCCGCGCCGGTATTGGTTTCACTCAATTTCGATTTGAGAAGCTCCAGATGCACGACGATTGCGTTGATGGGATTTTTGACTTCGTGGCCGACCCCCGACGTCAACCTCCCGATGGCCGCCATGCGGCGCGACAATTCCAGCTCCGATTCGATTGCCGCGGCCGATTCCAAGTCGTGCAGTGTGACGAGGGCGCCAAGCCCGAGGCGTGTTTCGTCGTCGTAAATAAAATCGACCGAAGCCTGAACGCGCCGCCCGTTTTCGGTAATGATCTCCTCTTTGACCATGGTCATTGAGGCGTCGAGGGCCTCGCGCAGCGTGCGGCCCAGTACCGTTGCGCTCGAAAAGATCTCGCGCGTGTGCAGGCCGAGAATGCTTTCGCGGTCGATTTGCAGGAAGCGGCGCGCAGCCTCAGAGACGAGCACCGCGCGGCCGTCTTCAGTGAACAGCAGGATGCCGTCCTGCAGATTGCCCAGGATCTGGTCGAGATTTTCGCGCAAAGCAGAGTACACCTCTTCGACATTGCGCATCCGCTGGCCGATTTTCTCAATTTTGGTGGAGACCTGCGCGGTGCCATCTTGCTTTGATGGCGGAGCCTCCTCGACAACCGGGCCCTCGGCGACCGTCAACGTGTCCAGCTGCCTGCTGATCTCTGTCAGCGGGCGGAGGGCCAGGTTGCTCAGCAGGAACGCTGACAGCAGCGCGGCGATCAGGGAGAAGCCCATCAGCCAAAAAGCTTTTCGAAGCAGCGGTGCGTAGACGGCGCGAAGCAGAGTGGTGTGGACCCCAACGTTGACCGAGGCGATGAGCTTGCCGTTGTTCTCAAGCGGCGCCACCACATCAAAAACCGTGGGCTTGCTGAAGACCCGCAACATCATCTGGAACGGATTGGCTTTGAGCAACTGGTTATAGTTGGCTCGCACGGGCAGCGGCTTGCCCTCGTTGTCAGGATTGGTGCTGAGCAGCGTTCCGTTCTGGCTGTCGCCGATGTTGATGTCGTAGACCGTGAGGGAATAGCGATTAACCGAATCGACGGCTGCGTGCAGAATCGCGTCATTCCGCACCGTTTCAGCTACCAGCCCGCGCAACTGAGCCGGATTTTCGGGATCGGCGGTGCGATCCTTGAGGCCGGTCTCGATGGCTTGTTCGAGGGCGTACCAGACCTGGTCTGCCACCATGCGGTTGGTTTCGTAAGTCTGCAGCACCGCCGCTTTCACCAACTGGTGGACATAAACCAGCGAGACGGTGCCTTCGATGAGAAACACCAGGCCCGTGATAGCCAGCACGAGTTTGGTCTTGAGGCGCATGGTTTACGGCAACTCTCCAGAAACAATCACCAAGAATTACGTGTCAGAGCACGATTGGAGCCGTGCTCGACGCGAGACTGAGTTCCTTTGCGTGGCAGATTAGCTGGCCTGCGGCTGCCTGGCACGACTGTACTCCTTGAGCTTGTTGTGCAAGGTCTTCAGGCTTACCCCCAAAATTTCGGCGGCACGCGTCTTGTTCTGGCCAGTGGCTTCGAGCGTGCGGAGGATCAGCAGGCGCTCCGCTTCGTCCACAGTGGAGCCCACGTTCACCGTGATCGCGTTGCCGTCAAAGCCGGGAAGTCCACCGGGCTGTACCTTGCCAAATCCCTGGGGCAGATGCGCAGCATCGAGCGCCGCGCCGTCGGGGCAAAGAATCACCGCACGCTCAATGGCATTGCGGAGCTCGCGCCCATTGCCGGGCCATTGGTAGGCCATAAGCTTTTCCAGCATTGGGCCGGAAGTACCGGAGACCCGGCGACCATGCTTCTGGTTCATCTCAAGAACCATAGCTTCCACCATGGCGGGCAAGTCTTCAAGGTGGTCGCGCATTGGCGGCATGTGAATGTTGAAGACGTTGAGCCGGTAAAAAAGGTCCGCGCGCAAATGGCCCTCGGCAACCGCGTGCCGGGGATCGCGATTCGTCGCGGCCAACACGCGGACATCTGCATCCTGCTCGGTGCGCGCTCCCAGGCGGCGGAACTTTCGCTCTTCAAGCACGCGAAGAAGTTTGGCCTGGGTTGGCGACGGCATCTCGCCCACCTCGTCGAGCAGCAGAGTGCCTCCGGAAGCCAGTTCAAAGCAGCCGGCCCGGCGATCGGCCGCGCCAGTAAATGCACCGCGCTCGTGGCCGAAGATTTCGCTTTCAATGAGCGTCTCGGGAATGGCCGCGCAGTTGACGGCGACAAACGGCCTCGCCTTGCGAGGACTGAGCTCATGCAGCGTGCGCGCCACCAGTTCCTTGCCGGTACCGCTTTCGCCAGTGATGAGCACGGGCACATTCGAAGGCGCGATCTGTTCGATGAGGCCGAAGATTTCGCGCATAGCCATGGAGGTGCCCACGAGGCGGCCGAGAACTCCGCTTTCGCGCAAGCGGCGGCGGGCCACTTCAAGCTCAATGGCGGTTTGCCGTTGGCGCGCAGCGTTGGCCAGGATGGTTTTGAGGCGTGTGGCGTCGACGGGCTTGGGTAGAAAGTCGTAAGCGCCGATCTTCATGGCCTCGACGGCGGACTGAATGGAACCCATGGCGGTGAGAACCACCACAGCCATGTTGGCGCTGACACCCTCGCCACCCTCGGCCAGCTTGGCCAGAAGTCCCATGCCATCGAGGCGGGGCATCTTTAAGTCCGTCACCACGATAGCCGGATCCCACGACAGCACCTTCTCCCAGGCTTCGACACCGTCGCGTGCGGTTTCAGTGCTATATCCCCACCCGGAGATCAGCTCCGCCAGGCCGGCCAGAGCATTCGGCTCGTCTTCGGCAATCAAGACCTTTACGGCGCTATGCATAGACGCTTTCCGTTCACACTATTAGCTTACATTTTTCGAATGGGCCCCTAAAGCTCTTGGACGATTGTCGAACCTTGGCAGCCACTGATGGTGTTCCCCAAACGTTGCAGTAGCCTAAACTTAAACAATGCTGGACTACGAAATCTCCCCTGCAAACGCCGAACGGTTGCTCCGCGATCATGCCGCTAGAATCATTGACGTGCGCGAGCCGTGGGAGTTCGCGACGACTCGCATTGAAGGCAGCCTGCTCATTCCCATGAATGAGATTCCTTCGCGCGCGAATGAGGAACTGAACCCTGCTGAGCGCCTGATCATCGTTTGTCATCATGGCGTTCGCTCAATGAATGTGACTGAATGGCTGCGCGGCCAGGGCTTTGATCAGGCGCAATCGCTTCAGGGCGGCATTGACGCGTGGTCTGCGGCTGTCGATCCCAAGGTGGGCCGGTACTGATTTTGCGGTCGGCTATTCCGGTTCGACAGCCGGATGTGTTCCTGTTCGCGCCTTGACCGCCGAAACGCCTGTCCCGTATATTCGCTGCGTCCCTGATTTCAGTGGGAAACAATTCTCCTATAGAATCAGCAGATTCTCAACTTCCAAAGGCTGGTTCGAACGAAGGCACCTATGACGACACGCTTCGCTTTATTTGGATGGTTTCTCTTTACGCTTTGCGCCGCGCGAACTTCTGCGGAGGTGAAACCCTCGCCGCTCTTCAGCGATCACATCGTTTTACAGCGGGGCATGGATGTGCCTGTCTGGGGCACGGCGGATCCGGGCGAAACAGTAAAAGTGACCCTGAATGGGCAAACCCGGTCCGCTAAGGCAGGATCGGGTGGCAAATGGATGGTGCATCTGCGGAGACTGAAGGCCGGCGGGCCATATGAGATGCAGATCCGGGGGACGAACCAGGGGAAGGATTCGATCACGATACACGATGTGCTTGTGGGCGAGGTGTGGCTTGCATCCGGCCAGTCGAACATGGTGTTCACCGTTTCGAAGAAGGCCGCTTCTTTCGCCGGAATGCTGGATGAGGACAAGGAGATCGCGGCGGCCAACTATCCCGAGATCCGCATGTTTACCGTGAAGGAATCGAAGAGCTACACGCCGCAGGACGATCCGGTGGGCGAGTGGAAGGTTTGCAGCCCCGATACTGTTGGGGCATTCTCTGCCGTCGGCTATTTGTTTGCGCGCGACCTTCAGCAGCGGCTACATGTGCCAGTGGGTATTTTGACAGTGGCCTACGGCGCCAGCACTGCAGAATCGTGGCTGCCACGCGAGGCGCTGGACGCAGATCCGCAACTAAAGCCGATGCTGGATCGCTTTGACACGTTGGAGGAGTTTTACAAAGCGCATCCGGGCGCGATGGCCGCCGATGCGCCGCCCGGACCGCAGACGATTAATGCGCGGCCTGGTAAGCCCGGCCCGCTGCGCGATCCGGTCCAGGACCAGCATCAACCGACGGTGCTGTTCAATGGCATGTTGCATTCGGTCATCCCGTTCGCGATCCGTGGGGCGATCTGGTATCAGGGCGAGTCCATCGTGGGTGGTAAGGCCGGCATCACCCTCTACCCGCATGTGATGGAAACGCTGGTGAAGGAATGGCGCCAATTGTGGGGCGAAGGGGAGTTTCCGTTTTACGCTGTGCAATTGCCGGCGCTAAGAAATGTAAGCAATAATCCGATGGTGCGCGAGGCGCAGGCGCAGATTGTTTCACTGCCAAAGACTGGTCTTGCGGTGACAATTGATGTCGGCGATCCGGACAATGTGCATCCCAAAGACAAGGAACCCGTAGGCGAGCGGCTGGCCTTGATCGCGCTCGCGAACACATACGGGGAAAAGCTGGAATACTCTGGGCCCGTTTACAGTGCAGCGCACGTAGAGGGCAGCGCGATCCGCATCAACTTTACTCATGTAGGTGGAGGGCTGTTGGCCAAGGGCGGCGCGCTCGAGTGGTTTGAGATTGCGGGCTCGGACCAGCACTTTGTGAATGCAGAGGCCACGATCGAAGGCGACACGATTGTGGTGAAAAGTGCGAGCGTGGCTACTCCCGTCGCTGTGCGATACGCGTGGGCCAACTATCCCTTCGGCGCGAACCTTTACAACACAGCCGGATTACCAGCGGCGCCGTTCCGGACGGATGACTGGGATGCAATGACGGTGGTCGCTGAGGAGTTCACGGGCAAATAACAAACGCGGCGATACATCGGCGGCCGAAATCAGTGCCCAAACGCGTAGGTCACCTGAAAGAGGCCGTTGTCGATGCCGGGATTCAGATCGGCCGTGCCGTGATTGGAAATATGGTGGTAGCGATATTCCGCACGAATGGATTTGGTTTTCGAGCGGAAGACTTCGAATCCTGCACCGATGTCGAAGGTGAAGTTGAACGATCCCGCATTGTCGATGGGAATCGCCTGCGAGGAGTACATATATCCGCCATGCCCATCGACGAGTAACTGAATCTTACGCATGGGCATGAAGTTCCATTGCATTCCGACCGGCGACATGGCCTCGCCGACGACCCAGCGGCGGCCGTTGCAGGAGATGGAGGTGGTCCCGCTGTAGGTGACGCCGGTAGCGGGATCGACATACGAATAAGACTCGGAATCCGGAGCGCATGAGACCAGCGGCCCTGCATCGTAGCTGAAGGTCGCGGGGGTCGGTGCTGTCTGGTGCTGGACAAAAACGCCTGTGGGATCGCTCTCAAGCGCGACCGGCAGAAGCTCCCCGCTATATTGCCAATTCACGCGTCGATTCAGCATCAATCGGCGGTTGTAGGACGCGCCGATCTGCAATAGCATCCGGTTCTCCGCGTCGCCCAGCAAAATGTGACTCGAGTCGCCGGAATAGCCGGCCAGGATCCCAAAGGTGTTGACTCGCGCAAAGTATGGACTCTCCTTAGAGGGCTGGGCGAAACAGTTCGCCGTCAACAGAATGAGAGCCAGTAAAACTCTAGTGCAAAACGTGCGCGCCCCGGCAGAAAGGTGAGCGCGATTGATCTCTGCCAAAGTGAACTCCGTTTCGTGCGCGCAGACGTAACGTTTTGGGAAGGCCTATACTTTTGTTTTGACTTTGAAATTCATTGTAAGGGATGACTCCAATGTCTTCTTCCGCAGTTGCCTATGCCAGCGAAAACTATGCGCGCTTTCTCGATGATCTGAAGGCGCTGCTGCGTATTCCGTCTATCTCCACACTGCCCGAGCATCAGGGCGATTGCCTCAAGGCCGCCGAAACATTAGCCGCCGAACTGAAGCGCATCGGCATGGAGCATGTGCGGCTCATCGAGACAGAAGTGCATCCGCTTGTGTATGCGGACTGGCTGCACGCGTCAGGCAAGCCGACCGTGCTCGTTTATGGGCATTACGATGTGCAGCCTCCCGATCCGCTCGATGAGTGGCACACACCGCCGTTCGAGCCCACCGAACGCAATGGGAATATCTACGCGCGTGGCGCCGTCGACGACAAGGGGCAAGTGATGGCACAGGTGAAAGCGCTGGAGTCGCTTCTCGCCGCCAAGGGATCGCTGCCCTTGAATGTGCGCGTCCTCTTCGAAGGTGACGAAGAGGTGGGAGGGGATGGAATCGCGAGCTATGTAGCCTCGAAGCCCGCCGATCTCAAGGCCGACTTTGCGCTGGTCTCGGATACAGAACTGTTCGCTCCTGGTTTGCCGACATTGTGCGTGGGCCTGCGAGGCATGATTTACACCGAGCTGGAAGTGCGCGGCGCGAAAACGGATCTGCACTCAGGCGTGTATGGCGGCGCAGCGCCGAATCCGTTTGTCTCGCTTGCGCAGATCATCGCCAAACTCAAGGACGAGAATGGACACGTCCTCATCCCCGGTTTTTACGATGGCATTATTCCACCGAGCGCCGAAGAATTGGCTGCATGGCGCAGCCTGCCCTTCGACGAGGAAGAGTATCGCAAGACTGAAGTGGGTTCAAAGCAATTGGTCGGCGAAGCGGGCTACAGCGTGTTGGAACGCACCTGGGCGCGGCCCACACTCGACGTTCATGGAATCCCCGGTGGGTTTATCGGAGCCGGCGCCAAGACTGTGATCCCGGCGAAAGCAACGGCGAAGGTTTCCATGCGCCTTGTACCCGGCCAGACGCCCGCCAAGACATTCGCTCTCTACAAAAGCTATGTCGAGAATATCGCTCCTGCCGGAGTGGAAGTGGACGTGCGGCTGATTCACTCAGGCGATCCATGCCTGGTTCGAGTCGACAACCCCTACATCCGCGCCGCTACTCGTGCACTGCATGAGGTGTGGGGCAAAGACACGGTGTTCATTCGTTCCGGTGGTTCGATTCCGATCGTCGGCGACTTGGATCGTCACCTCGGCCTGCCCAGCGTGATGATGGGCTTCGGGCTGCCCGATGACAATCTGCACGCGCCCAACGAGAAGTTCAATCTGAAAAACTTCGCGCTGGGCATTGAGTCGCTGATTCGCTTCATGGAGGAGGTCGGCGGTTGAGTGCGGCTGGCTGTGGCGGGGAATTTCGTCGATCGGGCCTCGAGGCGGCCGGATTTGTTCTTGCCGGTGGCCAGTCCACTCGCATGGGCCGCGACAAGGCTCTCGTCGATTTCGCCGGCCGGCCCCTTGTAACAC
>CAZKJB010000025.1:0-22060 GCA_964552975.1 uncultured Occallatibacter sp.
AGCCGCGACATGGCACGAATCGAAAGATGCTCCTCCTGCACCAGGTAAGTCGGCAGCCATGTCAGCAGAAAGTAGTAGAAATAGTTCCCGCAAAAGTGGCCGATAAACGCTCCCCACGCGCACGGCAAACGTAGAATGGTCAGAATCGATGGGCTCGGATCGCCCGTCGGACGCGCATTCTCTTTCTCATGCGTCTCCTCCGTCGGGTCAGGCGCGTCGCTCGCGCCGCCGGTCGGCATCACCCAGTACCAAAGGGGCAGCCACACCAGCGCGCCAATGCCGAAGGCAACAAACAGAGTCCGCCAGCCGAAATGCACCAGCACGATACCACCGACGAACGCGCCCGCTGCCGGTCCCAGCTTCGTACCTGCATCGATGAGCGCATTCGCCCGTCCGCGGTGCGACTGTGGCATTGCGGCGAAGATGCGGGAGTAGCAAGGATACGCCACTGACTCGCCGAGGCCCAACAGAAGCAGAACCGCAAAAAGCGTGACAAATCCCGACGCTACTCCTGCAAGCGCAGTGGCGAGGCACCACAACAGATACCCGCCGAACAACACCCATCCCGCGTGAAAACGATCCGCCAGCCACCCCGACAGGCCAAACAACTGCGCCAGTGCATAGGTCCAGGAAAATGCGCCGAGCAGTTCCCCCGCCTGCAACGATGAAATCGAAAATTGCTTCTCGAGAATCGGAACGGTCAGCGAGAGATTGCTGCGGTCCACATAATTGATGACCACTGAAAAAACAAGGAGAGCTACGACCGTCCATTCGCGGCGCGACATTCCCGCGCGATTCAAATCAGCTTGAGGCATCGGCTCCTCGCAATCAGCGGAATTTATTGAAGTGCCGTGTCCCAAAGCCGCTCCGGAATCTCTCTGGCGCTGGGGATCCCGATATGCCGCGAACCCATCATCTACTTTGGCTCGATCGCAACCACCCATAGCGGCGTATCGCCGATGTTGTGGCCTTTGTGCGTTTGTGCCGGCCGCCATGTCACCTCGTCGGTCTTCAGCGTCGAAGGCTGTATGCTGCCGTCCGGCAGCACATGCTCCAGCTGCGCACCACTCAAACACACCACCACTCGAGCGTGATGCGTGTGCAGCGGCTCCCATTCGTGCGGCGCGATCCGGATGTTGTAGATGCGAGCGTACTGGTCTTCAAATATCATTTCGTATGCAGGCGGCAGGCCCTCCTTGTGCCACATTTCGCTTCCCCCTGCCGTCAGAAACTCCACGCGCACCAGCTTCAGCGGCACGGATCCGGTATTGACCAGCATTCCCGCCTTGGCCGGCTCCTTCACTGTTTCGCCGCGAACAATGGCCGTGCGTTCAACCCCGCCGCCCTCAAATCGAATCTCTGCCTTCTCGCCGGCCTTGTACACCACCACGCTCGCGTGACCGCCGGATACCGGCTTCTTCTCGCCCGGCCCGAGCGTCACCTCAGTCACAGCCACTTTATCGTTTTTCAAGACCTCTGTCGTGGCAGCAAAATTCGGCAGAGCCCCAGCTGCAAAAACCGCCGCAACGCCGGCCAACATCAATCCAATTCGCATAGAATCTCCAACCCATCAGCGTTCCGAAGCCGCCGCGCCATCCACGCGCTGCATTCGTTACAGCGCAGCCATCCTATCATGCGAGCGTGTTCCTCATCTCCCCGCCGAGTCACTCGCCCTCTCGCCGGCCAGGTTAGGTCTATGGGCTCGGCACCGTTCCGCTGGGCTCGCTTGTGATACCTGTAATCAACTTTTGGCGCGCAATATTCAGTACGTTCGTAAGCGACTGCGCAGTGAACGGTTGGCTCAGGAAGTTCGGCTGCCCGGCTACCTCGAGCCCCCAGTTCAAAACGCCCCGCGGCGCCGCGTCTGCCGCCAGATTATTGATCTCGTTCACATTCAGCACCATGTCCGGGTCGTGGATGATCGCGTTGAACGCGTTCCCTAAAGGCTCGAGCGTGAAGTTCCCGGGGTTTACATCGAGAAGAACATTGCCTCCGCTCGCGATTTTGTTCGTCGCCGTTTCCACCGCGTTCAGAACCTGCGGTTGCTCGGCCGCGGGCAACTCATGGTACTCCGTGTTCGAAAGCTGGAAGGAGCCCTTGTTCTGCGTCACATCGTCTGCCACAAGCGACGCAGGCGAATCGGCGCTAGGCGGCTGATAGTCGGAAACCTGCGGAGTATCCACCCCCGCGGCCTGCAGGCGCTGGGCGCCGTTCAACTGCCCTTTGATCGAGTCCGGTCCGTAGCCGAGTGTCTCCGGCCCATTCTTGCTCAGTTTCATTACCTTGTTCGTTCCATACTTGAAGACACTTGCAAAGCTTCCTTGGCCCGCGTAGTCGCCCAGTTGCACCGGCCCTTTGGGAGTTTGCACCCATTTGTTCGCCAAACTTTGCGGCGCGCTGTTCACGGCATCCTGCAGCGCGCCGCCCTTCATGGG
The DNA here is from genome assembly GCA_964552975.1 of uncultured Occallatibacter sp. Lineage (GTDB taxonomy): Bacteria > Acidobacteriota > Terriglobia > Terriglobales > Acidobacteriaceae > Telmatobacter. Next base: position 2,436 of record CAZKJB010000025.1, read on the forward strand.
ATTCGTGAACGTCGACCCAGGGCTTATCGCTCCTTTGGCGAGCGTGCCCACCGCCTTGGTAACTCCCGGAACCACCGCGTACGCGCAAAGGCGCCGGCCCGCTGTCACGCCCTGCTCGTATGGCGACACATTCTGCCCCACAACCGGCGTCGTCAGTTCCGAGTACATCGTCTTGAGCATGATGGACTGACCCGGCGAAAGTCCCCAGGCCTTCGCCGCGTCGACAAAGTCTCCCTTGGCAAAAAATCCTGCTCCCGCGATCAGGCTGCCGAAGCTCTTAAAGCAGTTGCCGAATCCCGCCACCACGCCCTGAAGATATTGGCCTGCATCGTTAATCGGGTTCGAGGTCGGCTTGTTTGTCGATCCCTTCTGCGGTGGCTGCGACTTCGAGCAGACACATCCCGGCGGCTGCGTCGGATTCTTGCAGTAGTCGTACCCACCCGGCCCAAACGGCTGGCAAGGATTCCCGCCGGTTGTCGATCCCTGCAACGGTGGTTGGCCTGGCGTGGGATTTTCCGGTATTCCCTGTTGCGGTCCCGGCCCCGGCTCTTCAACCCCACCGGTTTGTGGCCCGCCTGGCTGCTCCTCGGTCCCCGGCGGAGGTACGTAAGGTCCGCTGCCCGACTCTCGCCAGCACACCGCCATGCATGCATCGGCCTGATCCACGCCGCATTTGTACCCTTCTTGGTCCGCACGGCCCAGTTGGTCTATCGGAACAATAATGCCGTTGTTGATGGGCGGATTAATCGCCTGACAGTAGTAGCAGGTGCCGCCCAGCCGCTTCCAGACCTGCATGCCTGCCAGGCTGCATTCCCCTCGCGAATCGGTAGGCGCCATCACGCCGTGGCACACCAGCGGATCCATCCCTTTGTATGGATTGTTCTCGTTCCCCTTCTCGCAGTCTTCTGAGGACTGGTCGTTATAGGTAATTCCGGTCTTCAGCGTCGGCGTCGTCGATGGCGGGGATTGCTCCTGCGCCCTCGCCCCTGCAGCGGCCAACGCCAGCAGCGCCAACCCCATCGCCGGCCAGAATCCACGCCTTGCGCCCTCGCGCCCCCGTATTGCTTTATTCGTTCGCGAATCTGCTCCGCCCAAGGCACGCAACTCCGCCGCCTGCGTCATCTCACCGCTGTCAACTCGGCTCAGCTTCGCCATCGAGCTACCGCCTGTTCTTTGGGATTTTTCGGGGGAGGCTTGCTGCCCAGGATTCTACCGCAAGTCAACCGTTGCCGCGATCTCGACCCTGATCGCCGCCCTGCCCGCGCCAATCCACCGCTGCACTTGCTCTCACTCCCGCAAATTCCAGCTATCATCTCTTGGAACGGCAGCAGGGCTCAACTTGGAGGCAAGTTCGCGATGCATCGCCCGCATGAAATCCGTAGTGTGTGCCTCTCTGCTTTCTTCGTCGTGGTCTGCGTCACGGCCGCCGCGCAAAAGTCAGTGTCAAAGGCCACGCCGGCGCCCGGCGTGATCCTCGGCGTTCTCGAAGACATTCCTGCCGAGTATGGTGAGCCCGATCTGAGCGCCGTCCGTGCAGTCTTTGAAAAGCAAGGCGATGAGTGGCTCGCATTCCCTTCCGAGGCCCAGAACTACCAGGACCTCGCAACCTTTCCTGCCTCCTACCCCCAGCAGGTCACGTGGACCATCGCCTTCAACGGCCGGAGCCTCGGCACGGTGACGGCGGAAACTCCCCCTGTGTTTCAAGCCAAATCCAAAGTCGGAGTCCAGGAGATTACCAGTGATGATCCGGTCCCCGTGGTCGGCGAGAAATCCCAGGCTTACTCCGGCTTCCGCATCACCCCCGTCTATCGTCCGCTCGTCGCCCTTTCTCAGCCCAACTTCAGCGACCCTGAAATGTGGAGGCCTGCAGAGGCCGCACCGGCTCTTGCTGCCTCCGCCCGTCAACTCTTTAACAAGCGCTTTCCAAAAACTCAAAATTGCACCGCTTCCGATGACAAGCCGAAACCCTCGTCGTACAGCGATGAAGACATCAAGGTCATCCATACTTATGCGTCAAACAAAGGCTGGTCGCTCATCGAGTTGAGCCTCTCGGGCTGGGCCTGCGACACAATCGCCGAATACGGCGGTCCGTTTGATGGCCAATGGTACGCGGCCGGTCCTTCCGGCAATTTGAGCTTCCTGGGAGCGGATATGGTTCTCGTTGATGAGGGCGACTACGACAGCGATGGAAGTTCGGAGCTTGTCTTCTCCATCAATGGTTACAACACCGCTGGCTACCGGCTCTATTATTCGAACTTCACCAAAAGCGCCGAGTTTCTCTTCTATTATCGCTGACGCTCATCATTGCCTCTCGCGACAAGGCGCGATCTCCAAAGCCGTCTCGTCCGCCGGTCAAACTCGCACGCGAACAGAAAGATACGACCACGAGCCCTAACGATTACGGGTCTTCAGGCTTCTCGGTCGACATATAAGCGTATGCTGGCACCATAGCCTTCTTCCCTCACACGTGGGCGGGTGCTGATTCCCGCACGTCCGCCACTCCACAATCAGTTTTGAAAAAGAGGAAGTCCACATGCCAAAGATTCACGCAATCCGCACAGGTTTGGTCCAGGTGAGATGCGCACAGAGAGAGTCGCGCGGTCATGGGGCTGCTCGCATTGCAAACATGCTGTTCGACAACGAATGGACGGAGTGGCTTCCCATCTACGCGTGGGTAATTGAGCATGACGAAGGCATCATCGTAGTGGATACCGGAGAGACTTCGCGCGTACATGAGAGGGGATATCACCCCAGATGGCATCCGTTCTATCGGCGCGCGTCGCGATTCTCGGTCCATCCAAACGAGGAGATCGGCCCGCAACTTCGCGTGCTCGGCATCTCCGAGAGAGACGTGAGCCAAGTTGTACTCACCCACCTGCACACGGATCATGCTGGAGGACTGGTCCACTTGACAGGCAGCAAGACGTGGGTGGCGGAACAGGAATTACGCAGAGCGAGCGGGGCGGGTGGAAGGATCCAGGGATACCTGCCGCACCGCTGGCCAAGGTTCTGGGAGCCGGAATTTATTCGTTTCGAAGATCGCCCGGTGGGCCCCTTCCGGCAGAGCATGCCGCTGACGAAACGAGGTGACGTGCTGATCATTCCCACGCCGGGACATACGCCACACCATGTGTCGGTATTGGTCTGCGGTTCGCCGTCCTTCTTTCTCGCGGGGGATACGAGTTACAACCAGCAACTGCTGCTGTCAGGGAAAGTGGACGGGGTAAGTCCCGATGAAGCCGTCTCTCGTGTGACCATCGCGAATATCACGGCACTCGCAAAAGAGCGGCCGCTCGTTTACCTGCCATCTCACGACCCCGAGAGCGAAGACAGGCTTGCGCAGCAATCTGTGATTGGCAACGGAGCCGGTGCGGGTGTTGAGGCACTGGCAACCGCGGCGCAAAATTGAAGAATCGCCAACTTACTCGTCGAGCGACCCAAGCGCGAGAAATTTCTTCGTTCTCCGATTCCGGTCTTGCCACCGGCGACTCGGTTAGAACTCGAAATGACAGGTTCTATACGAATCGCCGACCACTCGCTCGGAACGTTAAGCACCAATGGCAATTCTCATCGGTAAGCTTCCGTTTGATTTGTTGTTGACCATGTGCCGGTGCGAAGATGATTTCCCGGACCGCCCGGTTGGGGAGTTCAACGGTTCGGCCGCGGCGGCAACCCCGCCTTGCGCAGGAAGGCATCGAATCGTGGATCGGAATGCAAAGGCTCCAGGGACGCGTCCACTCCCAGAAAAATCAGCAGATCCATATATTCTCGCTTCTCGTATGCCTTTTCCATGCTGGCGAAGGCTTCGTCGAACCGCCCAAGCTTCGTGTAATTGAAGATATTGGAATAGGCATCCTGCGCCTCGGGCTTCTGTCGCACCCACTTGTCGAAGGCTCCACGCTTCCCTGGCGCGCCATAGACATCATCGAATGGCGCCCAGCAAGCTTCCGTGTCGCACCAGTGAAGGCGTGTCATGAGTTCATGCGCCTTGTCGAAATCTCCCAAATCACCATAGATGTCTAATGCAACCACAAGCCCCCATTGATACGTCGGGTCAAGATTCAGCGCAGCTTTGCAGTGCGCCAGTGCTTCCGGCAGATGATTCGTGAGCTTCAACAGATAGCAATCATTGGTTTCAACCAGTGGAGACGCCGGATCAATATCCCTGGCACGCGCCATCTCGCGTAGCCCTTGGTCAAACGATCCGGTGATTATCAGCACATCGGCATAGCCATTGCGCGCGTCGGAAGAATTCGGATCGAGTTCGAGGGCACGCTGAAAATTCCTTAAACCCCCTGGAATGTCCCAGTGGTCGTCCATGGCAATCCAACCACGTTCGTTATAGGCATCAGCCAGGTTCGGATCGAGTTCGAGTGCTTTGGTAGTCGCAGCGTCAGCCTCAGCGATCGCACCGGGCGGGATGGTGCCGTAACCGACCAGGAAGTCGTCGGCACGCGCGATACCCGCGTAGGCTCGTGCAAAGTTTGGGTCAAGTGCGACCGCCTGTTTGTAGAACTGAAGGGCTCGCGTTTCTGACTCCGGCGTGTTGTTTTCGGCCACAATCCCCTTCAGCAGCGCCTCATAAGCGAGCTTGTTCACCTGCGACGCGTCGGAACGCTGCGCCCGCTCGTTCAGAGTCCGGTTGAGCTGTTCTGCGACGGAATCGGCCACCTGGCTTTGCAGGCTGAACGCGTCCCGAAAGTCGCCTTCGAAGCTGTGCGACCACAGCTGGTGGTCGGCCTGCGCATCAATGAGCTGGGCATCGATGCGGAGCCGGTCTCCGAAACGGATCACGGCGCCCGTTACAACAACATCTACATCGAGTTCACGGGCAACTTCCGGCATGGATTTGTGCGCGCCCTTGAACTGCATGGACGTGAGAGGCGAGATAACCCTTAATGAACCGATCTGGCCTAGTTCCGTGATGATTTCGTCTGTGATTCCATCGGAAACGTATTCCTGCGACGGGTCCCCGGATAAGTTCGTCAGCGGTAGAACTACCAGAGACCGCGCCTGAACTCCGCCGTGAATTCGTGTCCGTGCATGCCAGGCTGTGGCGGCAAGAAGCAGAATCAGCAGCAATGAAGGAATAAGGATGACGGGCCGGAGAACTCCGCGGCGCGCCGGACGCAGCAGCCGGCCCGCACCGGTCTCGGTCGCCAAAGCGCCACGGGCGGCATCCGCGGACGGAAGAACCCGCTCGCTGGCCGGTTTGGGGACGCCTGGGGCTTCCAGTTCTTCCACTTCTGGAATAAACCGGTAGCCCAGCGTCGGCACAGTTTCAATGTAGCGCGGCTCTTTTGCGTCGTCCTCAAGCGCTTTGCGCAGCTGGCCAACAGCGCGATTGAGCACGTGGTCGGTTACGAATGCATCGCTCCAGACTGCAGACAGCAATTCTTGCCTCTGCACAAGCCGGCCGCGGTTTTCCACCAAAAACACCAGTACATTCAACGCTTTCGGTTCAATGGGGATGATCTTGCCGCCCCTGAGCAGTCTGAAGCTCTGTATGTCTATCACGATGTCATTGAAGCGATAAAGGCGCGCCATCGAATAGCCTCAGCATTCCATTCCGCAAGCTTTTTTTGAAACATCGCTCCGGCGTCAGTACTTCCAAAGAACCATGCTTCTAAGATGCCTTCAGGTCAACGGACGAACCAGTGAAGAAGCGTCCGGGTGCACGACTGGTGATGTTGATTTTTCTCGCGTTCTTGCCCCTTGCTGGAGTCGGCAAAGGGATTCTGGCGGAGTCGGGGATTCACTTCCGGCTCGTTGACAACACGCTGATTGTAGTCTCGCTGCTCTCCAACCAAAAACAGCCAATCGACGTTGTTTTCGAAGTGCAGGTGCGCGGCGGCCCCGGCGCTTCGGATTCCCGAACAGGAAAGCGTGCTCGAGTCGACCGGCGGCGGGCTTGTCTTATTCAACCCGGGCCGGATATACGACCTGTCCGTCGGTTCCGAGCGGTAACGCAATCTTCTTACGGTCCTGCGCGCCATCCCGTCTCGCGAACGCATCGGCGATGGCATGCTTCGCACAGCGCTAGTCCAAACCCACTATATCGACAACCAACAGAGATTCGTTGTATCCGATCCGAGAATCAGACATTGAAGCACTAGTTACGAAATTTCCCTGATGCAGACTTGAATTCGCGTCTCACCCAAGCACACACTCGGCCGTGATCGGGACCGCCGGCTGCAGCATCTTCGATACCGAACAATATTTCTCGATGGATAGCTCTACAGCTTTTTGGAACCTCTTCAGGTCGATGGGGCCATACCCTTTGAAGCGCAAGTGGATCTTCGTGAACACAGCAGGAACCGTGTCTGCCCGTTCTCCGTCCACTTCCACCTCCAGGCGTTCCAGCTTCTGACGTTGTTTCTTCATGATGAGGATCACGTCCATCGAGCTGCACCCAGCCAAAGCCGCCAATAACGTCTCCATCGGGCGCAAGCCCGCATTCTCGCCTCCCATATCCGCGGGGCCGTCGATTACGCCGGTGGCGCCTGCGGCGTTGCTTGCCACGAACTTGGCCGGACCGGTCTGGACCAATTTGACCTGCGTACTGCCTGCCATCATTCGCCTCCCCATGCGCGGCTTTCTTGAACGCGGGTTGAATACAGGTTGCTCGAAAGGTACCGATCGCCCTGGTCGCACAGCACGAACACGATCACGCCCGATTCGAGCGTAGATGCCAACCGGCAAGCCGCTGCACAGGCGCCCCCCGACGAAACACCGCAGAAAAGCCCTTCCTCAAGCGCCAGCCGGCGCGCCATATCTTCGGACTCTTCCTGTGTCACGTCCATGGTCGCATCCACGCGGTCTGGCTCGAATATGGCCGGCAAGTATTCTTTCGGCCATCGGCGGATTCCCGGAATCTTTGCGCCTTCAGAAGGCTGCACGCCGACAATCTGCACCCGCGAATTCTGTTCCTTCAGGAATCGTGAAGTTCCCATGATGGTTCCAGTAGTTCCCATTGCCGACACAAAATGTGTAATGCTTCCCTTTGTGGCCCGCCAGATTTCGGGGCCAGTCGTCTCGTAGTGCGCGCGCCAGTTGTCAGGATTGCCAAACTGGTTCAACATCACCACGCCGCCTTTTGCCACTTGCTCGCGAGCGTAATCGATGGCGCCTTCCATACCGCCAGCACCGGGCGTGAGGGTCACCTTAGCGCCAAAAGCTTGCATCGTCGCCACGCGCTCGGTGGTGGAGCTTTCAGGCATCACCAGCTCAATCTCAAGACCCTTCACTGCCGCGATCATGGCCAGGGCGATTCCAGTGTTGCCGCTGGTCGGCTCGATGATGCGCACCCCCGGCTTCAGTTCGCCGCGCTTCTCCGCTCCTTCGATCATGAACTTCGCCGCCCGGTCCTTCACAGACGAGCTGGGGTTGTTGCCCTCGACCTTTCCAAACAGGCGCACTCTTGGGTTCGAGTTCACGCGACGCAATTCGACCAGAGGCGTATTTCCGACAAGCTCCACGACCGTCATTTCCCGCCTCCGCAAATTGCGCTTGGTAGTCAATTATCGCAATAGCCGGTCGAAAGGTTGTTGCCTTGTACTCTTGGCGGCGCGCTTGCCGCCACCGGCTGTGTATCAAATTGCTCAGTTTTTCTTTGTGCAGAGTAGGAGACTGCCAAGAGCAAGAATCACAACCCCGGGGAGCCCGGAGCGAAGGAGATGCGAGATGGTGATCATTCTCATTGTTGTTCTGCTGCTGGTCTTCGGCGGGGGTGGAGGATACTACGGCTACAACAGGTGGGGTGCAGGCGGAGGCGCAGGGATAGGGCTCGGCACAATACTTGTGATCGTGCTGGTGTGCTACCTGTTGGGAGTGTTTTGATCGAGCGATTTCGGGCAAGTGCGGCTCGCTGCTTGGTGGTTGGGCCACTGGACGGGAATCAAGGTTCAAGCGTGTGATGCATCAATGAAACCCGTGCGCGGAGGGAAGAGATTTCTATTACATTCAACTATGTGCCGGCCCTGATGCTTTGGCCCGACTTTCGATTCTTACATGAAGATTTCACTGGCAGCGACTTTCCTTGGTTGCTGGTCGGTGCGCTACTGGCCTTGGTTGTGATCTACGCTATTGCAATTGAAGCGGCGCTGATTTTGGATGCCCCTCATCGACTCCGTTCTCGCGTCAGATGGCCCGCAGACGTCTCCGACTCGACAATCCGACAGTCCCCAACTCAGGTGGACTTTGTTGGCTCGGATACACCTATATAAGTCAGGCCATTGCGGCAGATACCGAAGCTTATCAACCAACTACTATTCATCGCGCAATTCGCGAATCAGCCGTTTGCGCTGAGATGAGCTTCGTTACGGTAATCCAGAACTTCTGCAATGAGCAATAGCAGACAGACACAGCATGCAGGCGCAGCGTTAAATCGAAATTGTGAGAGATACAATATCGAATTCCCGGTTTGGGTCCCTCACTAGGAATTCACTGGGGCAATCATGAAAAAACTCGTAGTTCTGTCATTCGCCGCTTTGCTCGCGATATTCGCAGTTACTCCCGCCTACGCCTACCACCGCAGACATCACAGGCATCACAGGCATCAACCTATTGTCGTGATCAATCCACGCTAGTCATGCGCCTTTGCGCAAGGCGACGCTCGAGCTCGCTTCAATCTGCCGAAGCAGCCACGCGAGTTGTTTTGGGCTTTGTTTTTTTGCCCTGCTCATCCCATGCTCTTTCCATGGCAGTTTGTCTCAAGCCTACTGGTACAGATCTCGCCGGGCAGACCACAAGTCAAACTTCGAGCGCAGGGTCTTGGGTCAGTTGTTGCTGAGATAAACCGTATAGAGCAAGCTCCACGCGACTCGAGAGCCCGAGCTTCTCAGAGATGCGAAATATGTAATTCCTTACGGTGTGCTCCACCAAATTCAGCTCACGTGCTATATCGGAATTCCGCATTCCCTCGGCGACCAGGCGCACAACTTCGACCTCACGTTTTGTGAGCAAGCTCATCTGCTGGGGCTGCTTGAGTTGCAAGGGCTTGAAACGCATGATGAGTTGAAATACAAATTCGGTCTGCTCATTGCTAAACCAAAGTTGCCCGCTGTGTACGGTGCGTATGCATTTCGAGAGGGATTTCAGTGAACCGCGGCGGCAGAAAACTCCCCTTGCGCCTCCTCGAATCGAATCGATCAGGAGGTCCGGTTCATTTACGTCCGTCAACATGATTGTTGAAGTGGCAAGACCAGCCGCGCGAATTTGATTCAATACCTTGAGTCCCGCCAGCGGCCCATCTTCAAGCTGTGTACTTATGACGGCAACGTTAGGCGCACAATCCTTGGCTAAATGGACCGCATCGACGTAGTTATATGCAGGGCCCAATATTCTAAACTTCCGTCGACACCGCCTTAATGCGCCGGCAACTAACTCAGCGTTCATAGCCGTTGCTTCGGCTACAAGAACGCTGATGCTCTCGCCCTCAGACTGAACGGAAACGTCCATGCAACACTCCCAAAGTAGGCTAAGAAGGCGACCTAACTGATATTCCGTTTACAAATAAAATCGTTAACTTAGCGCAGAAGATGAGTTAGCGAACTCACCGCCGCAGCCGTGCATGCGGAGTTGTGGCGAGCCCTTTTCATTTCTCGCCCTTAACATGCTCCAAGAAAACCTTTCGGTTTCCGCGATCCCAACGCTCATAGCCGATTGTCGAATGAAAATCGCGGCCCGCTTGGTGTTGTAATCGATCGTCCAATACCCAGGCAGCACCTGCGTTCCCTTGAATGACTGAAACTTTCATCCTTCCGGAACTCGTCGCGTTGCCTGGAAATAAAGCTCTCAATCTGGCTGCTTCGAACGCAGAACCGACCTCGATCTACAGCGCTGCAATGCAAGTACAGGCAAATCTCTCGCGCAACTCCGCGGCAATGAACTCTGGCCCAAAAGAACCGCAATTGAGCGATCACTGGTTGCGAGGCCTTCGTCGCTCCAGGACCTTCAGAACTTCGCTATGACAGATCCGACCACTGATGCGGAATATGCCAATTGATCCAGAATTTCCCGGGGAAGCACTGGGGAGAATGAAGATTAAAGGCTCGGTGATTCGCAGGTCAAGGAAAAATAACGCATTTCCACGCCTCAACAACATAAAAATTGGCACATCTTTTTGTAACCTACGATCCAGTTACCTCGCGCCGAAAAGTAATTCTGCTGAGTTCAAGCGCGTCCAAGTTTTTCCTCTCTGCAATAAACGGGGGAATTCCGCTCCGCCATGAATCGACATCTTCTGCATTTCTCTTCAGGTGAGAAATGGCGGGTTCAAGATCGAAGCAGACAGCGAACAACGGTTGACTCTTCAGCAGGTTATAAGGCAGCTCTCTCGCTCGGTGCTCTTGGTAACGCTGATTAACCGTGCATGGCGACCAAGCAAGTCCATCCCAAGAAACTACTTCCACGCAAGCCTTCTAGGTACGTACGACTCAAGCCCGATGTGACTCTTGACTCCACGATTTCATCAAGACTAGGCGGTCATCAACACCGTTCGGCCTGGCTTTCTCAACTGGAACGCATGGATCCGGGGGCCAAAGAATATAGGGCAGAGGACATGACTTTCTGCTTCTTGTGATGGTTGCAGAGATGTCTTAGTATCCCCGCTATGATCCGGGACTGAAAACCCAGCGGACTTTTCAGATTCATCGTCCAAGGGGGTTGCTTCAAATTTGGTGGAACGTAGAACGAAAATTCGGTTTCGTTTGCGGGCCTCGGTTGTATTTACCTGGGAGGGTTCGCAGGGGATGAGATTTCAAGGAGAAGGGTACACTCGCGACCTTAGCGCTTCAGGTGCCTACGTATATGCCTCGAGCTGCCCGCCGACCGGTTCTTCTGTTTTGCTTGACGTCCTTGTGCCGCAAACACACCGAAGTGCATCGATACCCGCGTTCCGGACCGCAGGGATCGTGGTCCGCGTGGAGCATCAGGGCGCATCAGGGCCGACTGGTTTTGCGGTGGCAGTCGAGCCAGGGAGCGAACACGGATTCGAGTTGGTGCAACTTGGAGAAGAGGACTCAACAACCGACGACACAACCACTGACGACGAGTAAGAGCGCGCGGCAAAGTCTCGCGGCTCTTGCCGATCGACACGAATCGAAGAGTCTTTTGTTGCAAGCAGGGCCACAGTGCAAGAACGACGGATTCGCAAATGCGATCTTTCGGAGGCAGGCCGGATCGCCGGTAGCAGAGGAAGATTCGGCTCTCGATTCATAGAAACAGAATGGCTTACAAAGAACTCCATGTAAGTCACAGGGCGGAGCCATATGCATACACTAGAAGAAATTTCAGAATCAAGAGTTAGCGGCGATGTTGATCCTTGGTACGCAATCTATACGCGCCACCAGCACGAAAAAACCGTTGCGCGAACTCTTTCGGACAAAGGGCATGAAACGTTTCTTCCTTTGTATCGAATTGCTCATCGATGGAAGGATCGGACACAGCTTGTGCAATTGCCTCTGTTTCCCTGTTATGTGTTTTTTCGTGGGGGCCTTGCCGAGCAACAACAGGTCCTGCGCATCCCTGGAGTTTTCAGCATCGTTGCGTCATTTGGCCGCCCGGCCAGAATTCCCGCAAACGAGATCGAAGGCGTGCGCAAGTTGGTCGAAAGTTCTCTGCAGATCGAACCTCACCCGTTTTTGCAATGTGGCGACCGTGTGATCGTAACGTCTGGCCCGCTTCATGGCCTCGAAGGCATTCTCATCCGAAAGAAAAATGCTTTCCGGCTAGTGATTTCGGTGGAGATGCTGGGAAGGTCCGCCGCAGTTGAAATTGACGCCGTTAACCTACAGCGGATCGCTCCGAATCACACGCATTTTGGCGTTGGAAATCCGGCTGCGAACGCATTTGCGAGCGTTTGAGGCACATTCCGCCCCTCTATCAGGATTCAGTCAGGAAATACAGCCAAGACGAAGTTCTTAGCCCTTAAATCGACCGCAAGCCCTTCCCTCTACCTTGATGCACGAAGACTTCATCCGCAAAGCTCAGGTGACCATTTCCTCAGACCGGACGTTCGGTCTGGTATGGACCGCTGTGCTCGCTATCTATGGATTGGCGCCGCTCCGTCACGCATCCTCGGTTCGAGCATGGCCGGAGGCGGTTGCGGGCGTGCTGCTTCTCCTCTCCCTGTTTGTGCCCAGGTTGCTTCACGGTCCAAATCTGCTTTCGGCGAAGGTCGCAGTGCTTCTCCACACAGTAACGAGCCCTGTGATCATGGGATTCATCTTTTATGGATTCTTCGCTCCAGTGGGCGTATTTAACCGGTGGAGAAAAAAAGATCCACTCGGTTTGCAGATGGATAAGGCGGCTGCTTCCTATTGGATTCGACGTGATCCCCCGGGTCCGCCATCGGAAGGTATGGTCAATCAGTTCTAACGCAGGGCTCTGGCCGAGCCGGATTCAATCAAGGAGGTTGTCATGCTGTTTGTTCAGGAGATGTGGAGCTTCATGCGAGCAAGAAAGAAATTCTGGCTGTTGCCGTTGCTAATCATGCTGCTGGCCGTTGGAGGTCTGATGCTTCTAGCGCAGAGTTCAGCCATCGCGCCATTTATCTACTCGCTTTTCTAGGCGGCTATGCAACTGCTCGGGATCTCAGCTTTTTATCACGACAGTGCAGCGGTTCTTGTCCGCGACGGAGAAGTCGTTGCCGCGGCACAGGAGGAGCGGTTCACCCGGAAGAAGCACGATGCCGCTTTTCCGCGCAATGCTGTTGCATACTGTCTCGAAGCTTGTCGAAATCAATCCTCTTGTCCCGACTATGTCGTCTTTTACGAGAAACCGTTCGTCAAATTTGAGCGACTACTCGAGACGTACTTGGCTTTCGCACCCCGGGGCTTGCGGTCATTCCAATTGGCGGTCCCGCTTTGGATTCGCGAAAAACTCTTCCAGCGATCGATTCTTAAGCGTGAACTAACGAAACTCCTTCCCGATGTGGATTGGGAGAAAAGAATTCTGTTCACCGAGCATCACCAAAGTCACGCAGCGAGTGCATTCTATCCCTCTCCATTCGAGGAGGCGGCCGTGCTGACCATAGACGGTGTCGGCGAATGGACAACGACCTCAATTGCCATCGGCAAGGGCAAGAGGCTTGAGATGATCAAGGAACTCCATTTTCCGCATTCGCTTGGTCTGCTTTACTCCGCGTTTACCTACTACACCGGGTTCAAGGTGAATTCCGGCGAATATAAGTTGATGGGCCTCGCTCCCTATGGCACTCCCCGATACGCCCAAATGATCTTTGACACCCTGCTGGACCTGAAGCCGGATGGCTCATTCCGGCTTGATTTATCGTATTTCGACTATTGCACCGGGCTGACAATGACCAACTCCAAGTTTGATGGTCTCTTCGGCCGGCCGGCGCGCGAGCCAGGTGAGTTGCTCACGCAGATGGATATGGACCTTGCCGCATCCATCCAGGTTGTGTTGGAAGAAGTCGTCTCGCGGATGACGCACTTTGTAGCTCGCGAATCCGGCTCACGCAATTTGTGTTTGGCGGGAGGATGCGCCTTGAATTGCGTCGCAAACGGCAAGCTGCTGCGCGAAGGAATCTTCGACCAAATTTGGATACAACCCGCAGCCGGCGACGCTGGAGGGGCTTTGGGCGCTGCGTTGGCGGCGTATCATCTTCGTTTTGATGGGGAGCGCATACACAATGGCGGTCGCGACGGAATGAGTGGTTCGTATCTGGGGCCCGACTTTTCACAGGAAGAAATTGAGCGGCGCCTCAAAGCAACCGGAGCTGTTTTCAGAGTCCTGAACGAATGCTGCCTGATCACCGAGTGCGTTAACGCCCTCGAATCCGAAGAGGCCTTAGCCTGGTTTCAAGGGCGAATGGAGTTTGGACCCCGTGCCCTTGGAGCTCGATCCATTTTGGCTGACCCGCGTTCAGCTACGATGCAATCGATCCTGAACCTGAAAGTTAAATTCAGGGAATCTTTTCGTCCGTTTGCTCCGTCGGTCCTGAGAGAAGACGCGCCTGATTGGTTCGACCTCGATGTGGATAGCCCGTACATGCTACTAGTTGCACCTATAGCCAAATCCAAACAGATTGAAATGACCGATGAGGAGCAGGCACTTTTCGGGATCGACAAGCTGAATGTCCCCCGCTCCACGATTCCGGCCGTGACCCACGTTGATTATTCTGCGCGAATTCAAACAGTGCACTCCGATACTAATCCACGTTACGCTCGACTGCTATCGGCATTTAAACACCAGACAGGCTGCCCTGTTCTTGTGAATACGAGTTTCAATGTGCGCGGGGAGCCGATCGTGGCAACGCCGGAAGATGCCTTCCGCTGTTTTATGGGAAGTGAACTGGATGCGCTTGCAATCGGCAACTGTTTCCTGCGCAAAAGTGAACAGCGTCTCGACCTGGCGAAATCCTACGCCTCCACACTTGAGCCGGATTGAGAGCCGGCGGAACAAAAACAATTTCGAGGTCGTTCTTTGATCCGACTCCTCCACGCCTATTTTCCTAAGTGGACCTTTGTCCTTTGGGTTTCAGAGGCGTGCCTTGTCTCGCTCGGCTTCTTGGCTGCCACAATCGCACGATTGGGCCTGGGCGATGCTGCGCTCATGTTCAACTACCAGCATGGGTCTCTGAAGATACTTGTTGTGTCGGCAGCAATCGTCATCTGCATGTACTATTTCAACCTCTACGATCTGTCGATCCTGGGCAACCGGCGCGAGATGCTGATTCGCATGATCCAAATGCTTGGGACTGTATACGGTGTCTTCGTTCTCCTCTATTACTTCTACCCTCCCCTGGAGCTAGGCCGCGGAATTCTACTTGTCGGCTTATTTTTTGTCGCGACGCTGCTGGTCTGTTGGCGCAATCTTTTCGCGCTGATGAATAACTTCACGGACTTTGCCGATCGCGCGGTGATTTTTGGTGAAGGTTCTCTCGCTCAACTGATTCAGCAAGAATGCGCGTCACGGCCCGAATGTGGAATTCGCATTGTGGGGTCTGTTCTACCGGTTGGCAATGATCGCCCTGCCCTGGATTCCGATCGCAGCCCAGGCCTGCGAGATCTTCCCCAAAACGATGGCAATGACATTCTTCTTGGCGCGCTCAAGACCTATCGGGCTAATCGCGTCGTCATCGCCATGAACGAACGACGCGGCAAATTACCCGTTGAATTGCTGCTCGGCATGAAATGTCGTGGAGTGCAGGTCCAGGATGGGGTGGACGTCTATGAAATGATTACCGGCAAAGTCCCGATCGAATCCGTCAGGTTGGCTTCGCTGCTTTTTTCAAGCGGGTGCTACTCATCGCGCTTTCATCTGATCTATAAGCGGTTTGCTTCCATTGCTATTTCGATTGTTGGACTATTGGTAAGCCTGCCCCTCCTCCCACTGATTGTTCTGGCGATCAAAATCACGTCAGCCGGTCCTTTCCTGTACCGGCAGGAGCGCGTCGGGCGCGACAACGTTATTTTTCGTTGCTACAAATTTCGTACGATGCGAGCGGATGCGGAGGCAGATACCGGACCGACGTGGGCTTTGGATGACGACCCTCGAATCACTCAGGTTGGAAAGTTTCTTCGCATGGCGCGCCTGGACGAGATCCCACAGCTATGGAACGTGTTACGAGGCGACATGAGCCTTGTTGGTCCGCGACCTGAGCGGCCCGAGTTTGTAAATGATCTCACTTGCGCGATTCCTTACTACTCCCTGCGGCACTCCGTTCGCCCGGGGATTACAGGCTGGGCCCAGATTCGTTACCACTACGGAAACTCCGTAGAGGATGCGAAAGAAAAACTCCGTTACGACCTTTTCTATATCAAAAACATGTCGGTGGGGCTCGACATTCTGATTTTTCTAAATACGATCAAGGTCATCATTCTGGGGACAGGCGCGAAATGAGCCTGGCCCGCACCCCTAACGCATGAAAATGACGGCCGAAGAATTTCGTTTTGAACTGAGCGCGCGGTTACGGCAACATGCTGACGATGTACTGTTGCGTGTCATTGTTTCCGGAAACCGTTCAGTGGATCTGACGGGCGGCAAGATTCTCGAGGAAAGCCGCCGCGCCGCGCAACTCTCGACCGCTCCGGCAGGGCATGTTGTTTTGCTGCTGCTGCCCCACTCGGTCGAACTCTTCTTATTGCATATCGGCCTCATACTGACGGGCCGTATTCCGGCGATTCTTCCATGGCCCACCAGCCGCGTCGATCTCGAGAAATATCAGCGAAACCTCCTTCACCAGTTTCGTAATCTTCCTGCCGCGGAACTCATCACGATTCCGAGCCTCGCCGCTAGCCTCCAACCCGCGTTGCCCTATCGCGTTACTGGATGCTCGATGGAAGGCATCGCCATGTGGGAGAAGGCATTCTCGATCCCTCTGCAAGTTTCTGAAGTCGACCACGCGAAATCCGGCGTCATGGCTTTGCAGGACCCAGGCGCAGCGCTCTTCTTGCAGTTCTCGGGAGGGACCACTGGCGCGCAAAAGGCGGTCATTATCACGGCGGGGATGCTGGTTGGTCAATTGGAACGATTGCGCGAGGCATTGGAGTTTTCATCCGCGGACCTGGTTGTTTCGTGGCTTCCGCTTTATCACGACATGGGGCTGATCGGATGTCTCTGGCTTCCGCTGTGGAATACTGCTCCGTCCGTCCAGTTCGCTGCGAGCGACTGGCTTATGAATCCCGGTTTCCTGTTCGAATGTCTGGAGCGATATCGAGGCACATATTGCTGGCTGCCAAATTTTGCCTTTTCTTATATGGCAAGCCAGCGTGAACGGATGGATGGGCCGTACTCCTTGTCTCACGTACGCGGTTTCATCAACTGTTCTGAGCCGGTCCGGTTTCGTTCTCTTCGCGGTTTTTTCGAGACGTTCGCAGATTGGGGTGTCTCGATGAATCAAATGCAGGCATCGTATGCCATGGCTGAGAACGTGTTCGCGGTTACCCAAACGAAGATCGCGCGCGCGCCGTCGACCGCTGCTCGCAAGGATTTGTTCTTTGAAAGAGCCGGCGCGACACGCGCATTCGATTTGACTGATGACCAGTTCGTGTCGAGCGGAGAACCCCTCGGCAATATGCAGGTCAGGATCGTCGAACCGCAAGGCAACGTCTGCTCAGAGCGCTCGACGGGCGAAATTCAGATATTCACTGAATGCCTCTTCGGGGGCTATTGGGGTCACAAAGGCTATACGAGGAACCATCTTACGAGTGAAGGATGGTACGCCACCGGCGACTTTGGCTTCATGGCGGACGGTGAGTTGTACGTGATCGGGCGCCTGAAGGACATCGTGATCGTTGGCGGCCAAAACATATTTCCCGAGGACATAGAATCGTTGGTCAACGCGGTCTCCGGAATCTACCCGGGCCGGGTCGTCGCGTTCGGAGTCATGAACGATCACGACACTGAAAGTTTGATTGTGGTTGCCGAAATGAAGGGCACATACGATCGAGAACGCGCGGCGGCATTGGAAGCTGAGATTGCGAAACTCGTTCGGACCGTGATTGGAATCAGCCCGGGGCGCGTGTACGTTTATCCCGAACGGTGGATCGTAAAAAGTACCGCGGGGAAGATTTCCCGGAGGGAGACCAGGGAGCGCTACTTGCGCGATCTTGCGCAGCGCGCCAACCAACTCGTTGCGGCGGAAGCGAATTGAAGATGAACACCAGTGCGATGCGAAGCGGAGTGCGCGAAGCGGTGGCAGAAGCTGTTGGGCGCCCAGTCGAAGATTCCGAAGCGATTGTCTCGTCGGGCCTCGTCGACTCGCTTTCGGTTGTGAAGTTGATCCTGCGGCTCGAGAAGAAGCTGAACGTGACGATTCCGCGCGCAAACCTTCAGCCGGACGACTTCGATAGTGTTGATCAGATCATTGAAACGCTGGAAAGAGTGGTCGCGTAAGAAGTGAAGCAACTGTACTCATCGATCGGTGTTCTGGCCATCACTCTTGTATTGCTGGTCGGCCTTTTGCGCTCAAATCCGTTCGGAGCCGCTTGCGACGGATTGGACAGGTTGTTTGGCGCTCCGCCGAAATGGACACAGGTAACCAATGTCTACCGCAATCCGAAGACGCAAGAGATGACTCACGGGGATGACCCAACAGCCAGCCTGGACGGCCTCAAGCAGTATTGGCATCAATTTCCCGGGGCAGGCAGAATTGTTTTCATCGGGAATTCGCAGATGCACACGATCAGTCTCGCGCCCGGCGAGCCTCCCCCGAGCACTCCGGAAAAGACCTATGTCGATTTGGTCATGGATATGGTTCGGCGCGTACAGCCAGACGAACTGCTCTATCGTCTTTCTTCGAGTGGAATGAGCTATCCCGAAGTTCTCTGGGAACTCAACTTCATGATCGACGATCCAGACCTTCGACCGAAGACGGTGATTCTTCAGATGAATTACCAGTCATTCTGGACCGGCAACATTCGCGATAGTATGTTACCCATGTTGGCCCATCCTCCATTCCGGGCACGCATTGAAGCACTGGCTACCTCGGGGCGTCCCGATGCCCAGGCATACGAGGATGCGCTGCACCGCTATGACCAAGTGGAGGAAAGCGATCAGACGAAACTCAATGCAGCATCGAATGCGGGTCTGACTTCGGTCTTTGTCCCACATCTAACTCCCGGATTTGCAATGGAAACGCGCGTCCGGACGTGGCTCGACGAAGTTGAACCCCCTGCGCAACGCGCGGACCTGCGTGAGTCATTTGAGGACTTTCTTTATCGTGGCCGCCTCTATCTCTTGCAGCTGAAGCCCAGCACCGCACGATCAATTGACGGTTCCCGGCTTTTTGCCGCGCAGTCGGCCGTCGATTCGATCGCCGAGCTATGCAACGCCAACGATGTACATTTGATCCTCTTCAACGCACCCGTAAATCCCAACGTGGCCCTCTACCGCACATCCAAGGATCGTGAAGCGTACCAACGTTTCGTTGCGAACATTGCTTCTCGCTACAACCTGCCGCTATTCGACTTTGAAAACACCATTCGCGCTGAGCTTTGGGGACACCTTCTCAACGGTCCCGATCCTCTGCATATGGGACGCGCCGGACACCAGCAAATGGCAACGCAAATGATCCAGGCGATGGACTCGTTCCTCCTGACAAATTAATACGATGCAATTCAACTCATACTCTTATCTAGGTTCGCTTTTTTGCGCAGTGGCAATTTTTTGGGCCTTGCCCTCACGACTTCGCCGCTGGTATGTGCTGGCGATTTCGATCGCGTTCTACGCGTCGTGGAGTCCCGCTTATGTGCTTGTTCCGGTTGTGCTTTGTGCCGGTGTTTTCTATCTGGCTCAAAAGTGCGCCGGCGGACTCCACGCCCGCATGTGGTGTTGGGCTGGGATTGCGTACGCTCTTGTCTTCCTGGTGGGATTCCGCTGCCACGACTTGATCGGCGCTTCCCTTGCGGCCTGGGAACGCAGTTTTCGTTTGTCTCCCGTGGCAAGTGTCGTCCAGCTCGGCATTCCACTCGGGATCTCGTTCTACACATTTGAGGCAATAAGCTACTTAATCGATGTTCGCCAGAAACGTGTGACGCCCAATCGCTTCGGCGATCTGCTTACCTTCGTGATGTTTTGGCCGCACGTGATTGCGGGACCTATAGTCCGCTTCAGAGAATTGGCGCCGCAATTCGCTTTCGAGAAGAAGTTTGAACTCT
>CAZKJB010000026.1:0-21541 GCA_964552975.1 uncultured Occallatibacter sp.
ATGAATTGTGTCTTTGGCGAGATTGCGTGAATCGCAGACACAATCGCGTCATATCTCTCGGTGTACTGTTCGGGAGTGGTTGTGTGCTCGTTTGCTACCTCGTTGAGCACCTCCCAAATCGGAATTGCGTAGTGGTAGCCGGAGTTGTGGCGCACGCCGTTTTCGTCGGTGAAGCCGCCGTTGGTGTACCAGCTTACGAGCCGCGCATAATAATCGCCAATCTCCCGGTTGGTGGGATCGCGCGGCTCATTGCCCTGTGTATAGTGCCATTCAACCTGGCTGGGATCGGCTGGATACGTCACCGGCTTTGCAGTTTTGAAAAGCCACGCCGGCATGGTGCTGAAGTTCATCACCGTGGGGTGGCCTTCGGTCGCGGCGAAAAAATCTTTTATCATGGGATCGATGAGGCTGAAGTCCCATGATGTTTTTTGCGGGGTGGGTGGATCGAGTTCGGCGACAGCGAGCTTGGGGTAAGGCAGCCACGGGACATAGCGCACGTAATCGGCGCCGAGTTCTTTGAGAGCTTTGTACGAAGCCGTGGCGAGCGGATCGCCGGGACGCAACGGCGGATTGACGACCACCTGCAGCGTGGGCGTGGTGCTTGAGACGACGGTGACTTTTTCCCAGTGAATCGCGAGTTGCGGCGGCTGCTGGGCGCCGATTGTGCCTGCATCAACGTTGCAGGCCAGGCCTGCAATCAATACACCCAGAAATTGCGGTGCATTCCCAAATCGAACAGGCTTCCTCACGATGTTCGCTCCCGCGCGACGCACATAAATCCGACAGCCATCTTAGCATTCTGACGGTCGGAAGCACGCGGAAGGCGATCACGCTTCAGTCGTCGTCGCCTGTCTTCTTTCGAGCGGTCTTCAGCATTGCCGGAACCGGCGCGTTCCCCATCGCATCTTTCCAGAGGATCACGTTGAGCTTTTCAGTTGGAACACGATCTTCATGGCTGAAATCCATCTTCATGCTGGCGCGCGCGCCGGCGGCGTTCGGTGCATTGGCAGTGTAGATAAGACCGTTATCGCGGTTCGAATAGTCGGCGTTGTATGGCGCCTGATCGCCCGGACCGGTGAAGAGACTCGATATCAGCGAACAGAACGCATCGTTGTTGTTCATTGGCGGCAGGCCGAGCAGCGCCTCCATGGTGCGGATGACGCTGGCTGTGGAATAGAAACGGCTGTCGACATAGGGTGCGCCGTTGGCTCCGCGCGGGGAATATTTGCTAACCACAAACGCGATGCTGCGGTGCGCGTCCACGTGGTCGGCGCCGGCCTGCGCGTCGTCCTCAAGGATGAAAAATGCCGTATCGTCCCAGAAGGGCGAATGCGAGATGGCTTCGATGGCGCGGCCAACCGCCAGGTCATTATCGGCTACGGAGGACTTCGGCGTGGGCCCGCCTGGCCGCGTTCCATACGTGTGATCGTTGGGCAGCCGCAGCATGACGAAGTTGGGCATGGTGTCTTTGCCCTGCTCTTTATCGGCAACCCAGGTTTTCAAATGCTTGAAGAAGATTTCGACGCGGACTTGGTCGGGAATCAGTAGATTGAAATCCGGCGCCTCGACTGCAAAATGCCCCACCAGCTCCGGTTTTGTTGGCGTGTTCTTGGCTAAAACCGGAATGGACCATGGCCATTTGTTGACGCCGCCGCCCCACTCCGCGGGCAGCGCCTCGCCCGGTGCGATGGCTGTGCGCTTGCAATTTGGACCGGCGAGCATGGCGCCCATCGCGGAATCGGTAACCGCGCCCTGTGCGCAAAATGTCGAGGAGATGAACTCGCCGAAGTGGTAATAGGTCTTGCCGTGTGCTGCCAGGTTACCCCAGAGATAGCCGCTGGCCGGCTCGTTGATGTCGGGAATCCCTTGCTGCAGTGGATAACCGTTCGCGACCACGCCCTCGTAGTCATAGGTCCGCTGATCGCCACGATAATTCTGCTGCCAGGTCTTTTCAAGATAGTCAGTATTGATGGCCGCAGTGGACCAGACGTGCCCGTCACCTGAAACCTCGCCAGAGTCGAAGAAGTTGTCAAGAACTCCGAACTGCAGCGCGAGCTTATGCTCATTCGGCGTAATGGCCGCGCCATACATCGCCCATTTGGGATCGCCATTGCCGACCGGCTTGCCGCCCTGACTCAGATCGCCGAGGATCTGATCGTAGGTGCGATTTTCCTTGACGATGTAGATGACATGCTTAATTCGATTCTGCGTGCCGCCAGCAAAGGCGATTTGCTCTTGCGCAGCCTTCATGCGATTCGAGGCAAGCACGTTCTGGGTCCAGGCAGGCAGGTTGTTCGCAATCTCGCTTTCGTCAAGCGTCGCCAGCGAGCCATAGAGAAGTGTTGCGATGTACATGTTGGCGCGGTCGCGCGTCCACCTGGGGTCGAGACTCTCGACGGGACGCACGGGCATGTCATTCGGGCCGGATCCCTTGCCTTTCGCGGTGGCGACGTACAGTTTGCCAGTTGATGCCCCGGGGACAAAGGCCATCGAAATGGGCATCCAGTCAGTGGGCACAAACCCGACTGGCTCCGCCATCCCTGTCTTTGAGACTTTGGCGGTTAGCTTGGCCGTGTCGAGAACTGCGATGGCATCGGCCGCCATATCCGCTACATAGAGCCTGCTGCCATCTGCGTTAATCGCGAGCGCCACCGGTTCGGCTCCAAAGTAGGTCTGTCCCGGAAGCCGCGTGTCAAAGTAACCTTTGACTGCAAACTCACCGCCTGCGACACGCACGGCCGCAACGGCGTCGCGATTGGCAAGCGCAACATAGAGCGTGCCTTGATCGGGCGAGAAGGCGAAGTCGCAGGGATGCGTTCCTGGAGCGACGGGGTTGGAAGGCTTGAGCAACGCCAGCTTGCGGCCTAACGTACCGCGCGCCAGATCAAGCTCGACAATCTCCGACGCGTTCCATAACGCGACAAATGCCCGCTCACCGTCTTTCGTTACGGCAAGAGCAACCGGGTAGGTCGAGGGAACGGTATCGCTTTCAGAGAGATCGAAGCGCTTTTCAACTGCACCAGAGGCGGCGTCGAGCAGCACGACATCGTCGGAGAGGTTCTCTGCTACAAGCAGCTTTTCGTGAGCGGCATCGCCTATGACCGCAATGGCAGCAGGAAAGGGAACGCCCTGATCGCTCTCCGCTTCAGCAGGGAGCCGGGTCTTGCGTCCTGCAAGCAGCGGCACGATCGGCAGGCGAATCAGCCGTTCCGGTGCGACCTTTCCGGCGGAAAAACTGAAGACGGCGATGCCGCTGCCGACAGCCATATTTCCATCGCCGGCAGGATCGCTGAGCGAACCCATGCTGGCGTAAATGTGATTGCCGTCGTGGCTGAACGCAAGACCCGAGTAGAGCGTCTGTTTGGCGCGAATCGAAGTACGCGCGTCGGGAAAATCGGCGATTGAGCCAGTCTCGGTGTCGAGGACAGCGAGCGATTGCCGGTACTGCGATTCGTAGGTTCCGTAGCCGGCGTTGACCGTGACCACGTATCGACCGTCGGGTGAAACAGCCATCGACATGGGCAGGTTGTTGATGCGCTGCGGATGGCCGGGAATCTCGCCGATCAATTGCTTGCTGGTAGGCAAATCGATGGTTTGTGCGGACGACTGTACCGCAAGAAAAGCTCCGCCAATCGAAAGAGCCGCGCTAAGCGTTGCCGAAAGAATTCTCGCGGGCATGGGGAAACCTCGAAATAATTGAATAACTCTTGCATGAACGTGCGGTAAATTACGGATGCGTTGGGCTGCACTTGAAGTTCACCTGGATTGTACAGGGCCGACAATGCTGAGATCGCCGCGGTTTGGCCGTCGTCGATGGCCTGAAGTAATTTGAACTGGGGCTGGAGCGGGTGGCAGCAGAGACTTCACACGCTGGCAACCGATTGCGAGTAGAGTTCCCTTCCCCTCGCCAGGGCGTGCTCGTCCAGTTCAACCCAGCGCGGACTTTTGATGAGACGCCGCAGCGCTGCATCGATGCTCGTCTGCGGCAATACGCATGCAATCTCGAGCAGAGAGCCCAGCATGACCATGTTTGTTGCTCGCGGATCGCCCAGCTTGTCGGCAACATGCGTGAATGGCAGAGCGAGGACATGCACGTCTTCACGCGCGCAATCGGCCGGAAACTCGTTGCCGTTGTAGATGACCCAACCACCTGTGCGCACCGACTTCAAGAATTTGCGCAGCGACGGCTCATTCATCGCTACTAGCACATTCGGCGCGGACACCAACGGCGAATCGATGGTCCGGTTCGAGATCCGTACGTGGCAGTTCGACGTGCCGGCACGCATCTCGGGCCCATAGGAAGGCAGCCAGGAGACTTCGAGGCCGGCATCGCGACCAGCTTCAGCCATCATTTCGCCGAGCAGCAGCACCCCTTGGCCACCAGATCCCGCGATGCGGACCTCAAGATCAACGGTCTGATCAGCAGCCATGGCATGCGCGTTGCCCTCGGGCAAGTCGTCTTCGGCGACACCGAGAATGCGCGGCAGTTCCTCGAGCGGTGGTGCGCCGTTCTGCGGGAAGGGCTTGGCGTTCCGCTCCAGAGCATTGGGCAACCGTTCCGCTGTGCGATCACAATAAACGCCCAGCGGAAACGTCTTTTCCATGGTGTCGCGAACCCAGTGCTGCGCCTCCACAGGAGTCATCTTCCAGATCGTCGGGCAAGGCGAGAGCACTTCGACGAGAGAGAACCCTAATCCTTTTACCTGGTTCGCCAGTGCTCGCCGAACTGCGCGCACGGCCTGGGCGATCTGCTTGTTGTCTCCCAAGGCGACGCGCTCGATATAAACAGGCGCCTGAAGTGTCGAAAGCAGCTCGCTGACGCGGAGCGGGTAGCCTTCGGTGGCGGCATTGCGGCCGTTTGGCGTGGTCGTGCTCTTCTGGCCAATCAGGGTCGTCGGCGCAGCTTGGCCACCGGTCATGCTGTAGATGGCATTGTTCACAAAAATGACGGAAATGTTTTCGCCGCGATTGGCGGCGTGCAAAATCTCGGCTGCGCCGATGGCGGAAAGATCGCCATCGCCCTGGTAGCTGATGACGATGCTCCCTGGGCGGCTGCGCTTGATGGCCGTGGCCACTGCGGGCGCGCGCCCGTGCGCGGCCTGCACATTGCCCACGTCGAAATAGTAGTATGTGAAGACTCCGCACCCGACCGGGCCCACCATGATGGTTCTGTTCTGCACGCCCAGCAGATCGATGGCCTGGGCAATCATTTTGTGCACGGTGCCGTGGCCGCAGCCGGGACAGAAGTGCGTCTGGTGCTGCAGATCTTCTTTCCGGTCGTAACGCTGGTAGAAGGACTGTGCCCGGCCTTGCGCGACTGTGTATTCCGGAACCGGCTCGCTAGACATTCGCCACCTGCTCTTCTTGCTGACTCGGCCGGCCAAACCCCGGCGCAGGCGCCAGGCCGCAGCGTCGCGCCAGGCCGCGCACAAATTCCAGCAAGTCATGGTGTGACGGCACATTGCCGCCCATGCGGCTTACAAACTCCACTGGCCGCGCGCCATTGAGCGCCAATTTCACGTCCTCCAGCATCTGCCCGTTGCTCATTTCAACCACGACAAACGTCCGGGCGCTGGCTGCGAGGCGTTCGAAGATCTCGCGTGGGAACGGATATAGAGTGATGGGCCGCAGCAGGCCCACCTTAAGACCTTCGGCTCGCGCCTCTGCCGTGACGGCCTTCAGGATGCGGCCCAGGATTCCGTAGCCCACCAATACAATCTCCGCATCACCCGTGAGCCACTCTTCGGCGCGCGTCTCTCGTTGCTCGGCGGCCTTGTACTTGGCCTCAAGCGAGCGGATGTGCTTTTCAAGTTCGTCGAATTCGAGATGCAGCGAGGTAATGAGATTGCCACGCGACTCGGCGGTGCCGGCCACAGCCCACTTGGGTGTTGGCGCTTCGATTGCGTTTTGCGGGAACTGCACCGGTTCCATCATTTGCCCGATGAAGCCGTCAGCGAGCAGTACGACGGGATTGCGATAGCGATCGGCCAATTCGAATGCCAGCGCTGTCAGGTCAGCCATCTCCTGCACGGAGTGTGGCGCCAGCACGATGGTGCGATAGTTCCCATGGCCGCCGCCTTTCACCACCTGGTGATAGTCGCCTTGCTCGGAGCCGATATTGCCCAGTCCCGGTCCGCCGCGCATAATGTCGGCGATCACGCAGGGCAACTCCGCTCCGGCCATGTAGCTGATGCCTTCCTGCATCAGGC
This sequence comes from uncultured Occallatibacter sp., assembly GCA_964552975.1. Classification (GTDB taxonomy): domain Bacteria; phylum Acidobacteriota; class Terriglobia; order Terriglobales; family Acidobacteriaceae; genus Telmatobacter. The sequence continues at coordinate 6,210 of CAZKJB010000026.1, forward strand.
TGATGCCGGGGCCGCTAGATGCGGTCATGGCGCGCACGCCTGCCGACGCTCCGCCATAGAGCATGTTGATCGCAGCCACTTCACTCTCCGCCTGCACATACACTCCGCCTGTCTTCGGCATGAACTCCGCCGCGGCTTCGGCAATTTCGCTGGCTGGAGTGATGGGATAGCCGTAGAACGCGCGGCAACCGGCAAGAATGGCGCTCTTGACGATGGCTTCATTGCCCTTCATCAATTGCTTTCTCATGCTGCAGCTCCTCCCGCCGGCGGCTGTTCGCCGGCGCGGGGACTCGTAGCGCGCAATACCGTAATCGCTCCCGGCTCAGGGCACACCATGAAGCAGATTCCGCAGCCAGTGCATCCGGCGCCGAGGTAGAACGCAGTCCGGTAGCCATAACGATTCAGGCGTTCGCTTATGCCGATCAGTTTGGGCGGGCAAGCCTCGACGCATAGGCCGCAGCCTTTGCACTCCTCCGCATCGATCCGCAACTCGCCTCGATCGTGCTTCGTTGCGCTAGTCATTCGCGCCCTCCAAGCCCGAAATATTCTTGCGCAGCGACCGAGAGGACCGCAGTGATGCGAGTCACCCGCAGAGCGGCCACGAATGGCCTGTGGAAAGCGCGGCAAGAAACGATTCTACTGAGCTAGGAGCGAAAGCCGACGCGAAGCTGCGCCGGCGAATGAGAGGTAGACGGCTTGGGGAGGTTGACGGAGCCTTAGTCGCTTTTTCCCGAGTTGCTACCCGTCGCCGGTAGATCGAGGGCCACAAGCGAAAAGCGGGTTTCGCCGGGCTGCGAGCTCTCAAAGCCCACAATGTGTTGATGGCGCTCGGACCCGGCTCTCAGTTCGAAGCCGTTCTTGGTGGAGTGGTACCCGTAATCATGGCCTTTGTCGTCGATCTGCACCTGGGGGTGACCTTTGTCCTTGCACGAGAGCCCTTCGGCAGTGACTGCTGGAGTGCCCACGGGAGCGTGGTCCTGGCAGGCAATCACATCGCCGTAGCGAGCGAGGCCTGTTTTGTAAAAAGCAACGACTTTGTCCTGGCTGTCGGGTGTCGAATAGTTTACGACCCGCACGCGCATCTCCCACTCGCCAAATCCCATGTGGATGTCGGCGGACTTATCGTCCTCCTTGTCCTGCGCAATCTGTGCGCCAGGATAGACGGGAAGGCCGAGATCGGCGGCAGTTGTCTGGTCAGTGTTGATGTGAACGCCGCCGAAAGGAGTGTCGACCTGGACATTCTTGTCTTCCCCGTTGGCGCCCTTGTCCACATGAATGCGGCATCCCGCCAACCCGGCCGCAAGAGCCAGGCAGGCGAACAGGCCAGCCGCTCTTAGCGTGGAGTTCCGTGTCGAGTCCTGCGTCGAGATCCGTAACATGGCAATCGCCCTCATGGAACTTTATACGCCGTCAGAGGCGGAAAGGTTCCGGGAACCGGCTGAATGCCTCTTGCCGGAGGCAATCTACTTCTCGACGGCCTTTTCCGGGAATGCCTAGTGGGACGAGTGGCCATTGTCTTCTTTGCTGCTGGTCGCAAACAGAATGGACGCAGCAAAGACAGCGAGGATGACTGGCACGACGACGAATGGGGAATAGATGTGCATGGCGCAGGCTCCTTACAGAATTGAGAGTACCAAAAGCAGACGGTTTGAGTGGGCGAGGTGGTGGGATGAGCAACGACCAGGGGTTCCGGGAACGCTGGACGGGCGCTTCGGCCTGAGGAATCAAGGAGAGATCGGTCTCTCATGGGCATTCTTCGGGGTTACCGTTAACTGGAAGGATAATATTCTTGGCTGATTCTAAATGAGTTAACCAGGTTGCTATGGCAGTTTTTTCGCTCATTTCGCTCTTGCGCCGGCCGGAACGGGCAACTATGCCGGCGGGGGGCGCGGCCTTTTCATCGGATACCGAAATTGCGCTCCAAAGAGGCGAAATTATATGCAAAGGGGCTCCGATTTTATTCGGAGCCCGTTCCCTGACCCGGATTCACCGGCCACGAGTCATTGTTTCGGGCCGGTTGCGGGGTAATCCACGCGAACGGTCAGAATCTCGTAAGGATGGATCGGAGCTTTGACCACATCGCCGTCGACCGCGAGCGGGTCGCCTTCGGGCTCCTCCATCAGGTTGGTGACCGTAGCCGACGTCGCACCGGGCGGTACCTCGAACTCCACCTTCGACTGCTTCCCTGCCCACTCGTAGACGCGGAAGATGAGGCCCTTGGCATCTTCAGCTTTTTTGACGGCGGTGAGGACCACATTGTCGGGCTCGACCGACGCGAAGGAGTGTTCGGCAGGCAGCGAGCCGGCGTGCGCTGTCGTCACGACCGCCTCGAGCGGATAGTCGTACTCCCAACCATGGCGAACCGTCATCGCATCCTTCCACGTGCCCGCGTGCGGATAGAGCGCGAAGCGGAAGTGATGATGTCCCTGGTCGGCGTCGGGATCGGGCCATGTGGCCGAGCGCAGAAGCGTCAGCCGCAGCACGTTGCCCGCGGCGTCGTAGCCGTACTTGTTCTGGTTGAGAATGCTCAGGCCGCGGACTTTTCCATCGGCGCCCGCACCGGAAAGATCGGCCCAGCGCATGGCCGGAACCTCAAACTGCGCCTTCTCCCAACTGTTGTCGCGCGTGGTTGGACGCTCGATGGCGCCGTAGGGAATTTCGTAGGTGGCGAATTTGCTCGTGGCCGCGAGCGGGAACGCGGCTTTCAGAAGAACGTGATGCTCGTGCCAGTCAATATCGTTCTCGATATCGATCTGATCCCAGTCGAGCATGATTGTCTGAACGAATTGCGAATTCTGGAAATGTCTCGTGACGCGGACGGCCGGCTCTCCGTTGGCGCCTACGATGGCTTCAACAGAGTCGGCGCGGGTAATGGTTTCAGGGGCCGCGTCGAGCGTGCCCGGATCGATATTCCAGGCGTCGTACTGCTTGGGATTGTCATGGAAAAACTGCAACTGGTCGCCGCAGGCACCGGGGGCCAGGGTCTCGAAGCCCCTGGGCGGCGAGGAGCCTACGACGAGAAGATAAACGCTCGTGATGCAACCGCTGTTCTTGTCTACCATCACTCTCAAATAACGATTTTCAAGCGCGATGGTACTGCCCATGTCCTTTCTCTGGGATTCTGCGACTATTGAATGGCCGTCTGCGTTCTCTTGCCCGACATGAACGACCGCGTAGCCCAGCGGGGGGACTCTATCGACCCAGATGGTAAGGTCAGCCACGCCTGTATTTGGATCGATTTTTGCGCTACCGGAAGTGACCTGTCCATCGTTTGACCAAATATCTCCAGGGCTGCCCTTTGACAATTGGACTTTGACATGTACGTAGCCGGAGCGCACCCATCCGAGCGGATTGTAGACGAGAACCGGGGTGCCGTTGCCATCGGTGTTGACGTGCTCGGCGACGGCCTCAAGCGCGCCCGATGAGATCTCGTTTGTGGACCAGCGCACGTCGTCGTAATCTTTCTGCGCGTCCTTGTAGATGACGCCGATGCCGGAACCCGCGGCGAGATCGTGGAACTGGTTGAAGAGAACTTTCTTCCAATCTTCGGTGAGCTCCGCGCCGGGATAGCTCCGGCCATCGAGCCACGCCAGCGACGACCACTTCTCCGCGTTCAGGACTTCTTCTTCGGCATCACGCATGTTCCTTTTGTGGTTGGCCTGGGTGGTCATTACGCCGCGGTGGTACTCAAAATAAAGTTCGCTGTTCCACGTTGGGATTGCGACCTTGCCCGCCTCTGCCGGCGGCGGCTCGTATCCTTTCGCAATTGTCTGGTAGTTCCACACTGGACTGTTAGGGGCAATCTGCTTTTCGACCGTGGAGAAGAACGCCTGCGCCGTGCCGAACTGATAATTCGGCGTGACGTGATTTTCTCCCGCCCAGTGGAATCCTTCGTCGAGCATGGCGCGCGTCGGCCCTCCGCCGTGATCGCCCACGCCGTAGAGGTCCATCATTTCGGTCATGCCGGGTGCGCGATCGCGCGCCGCAAGAAGATCCTCGCTGAGCCGGACCGGGCCGAGATTGGTGTTAGCGTAATCGTGCGGGAAATACGTGAGGACCTTTGAGCCGTCGGGCGACTGCCACCAGAACAGCTTGAAGGGAAGCTGGTTGGTGTCGTTCCACATCATCTTCTGCGTGACGAAGTAATCCACGCCGCTCTTCTTGTAGATCTGCGGCAGCTGCCAGTTGTAGCCGAAGGAATCCGGATTCCACCCGATGCGCACGTCCACGCCATAGGCCTGCTTGTACCAGCGCTTTCCCACGAGCAACTGGCGCACCAGGCTTTCGCCGTCGGGCATGTTCAGGTCGGGTTCGACCCACATGCCGCCCACGATCTCCCAGCGGCCTTCTTTGATCCGCTGTTTGATTTCGGCGTTCATCTCGGGATATTTCTCGGCCATCCAATTGTTGTAGGCGGCGGCCGACTGCGTGTAGGTGTAATCGGGATATTCGTTCATCAACTGCAAAGCGGTGGAAAAAGTGCGGCGCACCACATCAACGGTTTCGGTCCACGGCCACAGCCATGCTGCATCGATGTGCGAGTTGCCGGTGACATGAAATGTTGCCGATTGGAGAAGCGGCCGGAGCGCTTCAAGCTGACTCTGCGCGGTCCTGAGGCTGGCGTCAAATTTGCCTTGATCCTGGGAACGAGCCTCAGAGTTGGCAGATTCGGCCGCATTCAGAGCTGCCAGGTCCACCGCGTGAATGGCGGCGTTGAGCGTATCGATTTTGCTCGTGTCGCCGGGCGCAAGCGAGGGAATCAGGACGGCAGCCGAGAGAAACTCCTGGCGCAGATCGTCCGGATTAGGCCGACTCTCCGCGAACTCGATGCGGAGCGTTGCGCCGCGAAACTGCTTGGTGTCGACAGTCTGAAGCAGTTTGACCGCGATCACGACCTTGTCGCCGGGATGCGCGCCATCGAGCAGAACGATCGGCTCAAGATCCTCGCCCAGGGCTACGCGCCGCCCGTTGAAATAGAGAATCTCGGGCATGGGGCCGTTGGCGCTTGCATGAAACTGGAACCAGATGCGCGCACCGGTCAAGTCGTAACCGTGCAACGTTTCTGGGACCTGAAAAGTCTGGCGAAACCACACGGACTGGTTCGGCTCCTTGTCGTTGATCGCCACGGGCTGCCAGCCGCTGTCTTCCAGGCTCACCGCTTCGCCGTGAGCCATGTCGCCCACGCGAGCCTTCCAAGTGCCGGCGGGCAGTTCAGTCAGACTGGTGAGCGTATCGATTACGGCGCGTGATTCAGGTGGAAGATTGGCGCCGGGCTTAACCGCTGGAGCGCCATGCTGCGCACCGGCGGATCGAACCAGAATTGAAGAGCCAAAGAAGAGAAGAAAGAAGACAGAAAGGCAGGTATATCCGTTCAACTTCGAAATCATCGCAATCTACCCTCCGCAGCATTGTAGGGCATTGTGCCGCGATCGCAGGCGCGAAGGCTCGCTGATCGCAGGGGCGGCCGGCGTTTGGGTATACTTCCGACAAACGGAAACGCCAGGATTTGAGAGCGGGAGAAATGCCGTGAAAAAACGAGGGCTATGCCGATTCGCAATCAGCGCCTTTACGGCATGCGCCGCATGGGCGTTTATCTTTGTGGCATCGAAGGCCACCGCACGATCGGGCGCCGCAACACCGCTCATGAAGGTGTTGCCGCTTTTCACCACTCCCGATGTGCCGGCAATGGGTCCGGCTGAGATTGCGGTCGCGCCGCGCAAGCCTGAGTCCATTAAGCCCATCCCACCCGGATTGCCCGGCAAGGGCCTGAAGCAGCATCCCATGCTGTACATCGGCGAGGGCTATAACAAAATGTTTCTCGTCAACAAGGGAAAAATTGTCTGGACCTATTCCACCGGGCCGGGCAATGAGTACGACGACGTATGGATGCTTTCAAACGGCAACATTCTCTTTACCCGGATGCAGTACCTGGCCGAGATCACTCCTGACAAAAAGGTAGTGTGGCGCCTGGACGCGCCGAAGGGCACCGAGATCCATGCCTGCCAGCCGATCGGCCTCGACAAGGTGCTGTTCATCGAGAACGGGCTGCCGCCGCGCCTGATGGTTGTGAACATCAAGACCAACGCAGTTGAAGTCGATCATGTGCTGCCCGCGCCGAGCGCGACGGATCAAAAAACAGTTCATGCCCAGTTCCGGCGCGTGCGTTTTACTGCACAGGGCACGTTTCTGGTTCCCTTTCTTGAAATGGGCAAGGTGGTCGAGTACGACAAGGACTTCAACGAAGTCTGGAGTTACGACGTGCGCAGTCCGTGGGCTGCTGTCCGCCTCAGCAACGGCAACACTCTTATCACCAACGAGCACGATGTGTCGACAATTGAAGTGACTCCGGACAAAAAGATCGCATGGCAGATTTCGCCGGCTGACTTGCCACCGCAATTCGATTACGGAAATTCGCAATCCGCCACGCGTCTCCGCAATGGCAACACTATTCTTTGCTCACGCGGGGGCAAAGCAGAAGGCCCCCAACTCGTTGAGGTCACGCCCACGAAGAAGATCGTGTGGGTGCTGCAGGATTGGACGGATTTAGGCCCGGCAACGGCGGTCCAGATTCTCGACGATCCCGGCATCCCCGAGCGTCCCGGCGATTCGCAGCACTGATCGATCCCGGCGCGCGCCTTACTTCTGGCTTTCAACCGTTACATTGTGAGCCTGCGCGAGTTCTTGCAGAAGCTCGAGGTGTTGGGTCAGCGCGGGTTCATCCATCTTTGCCACTTGCAGCACGTTTGGATCCTGCGCAGTCTGCGCCTCGTCTTTAAACCCCTTCAGGTCAGTCTGCTGGTACTTCAACATCGCTTTGATAAATGCGGCATCGAAATCCGGGCCCGAAAGCGTCTGCATCCGTGCAATCTCTTCTTTGTCTTTTTTCGCCGGCCCTTTGGGTTCACTTACTCCCAACTCCTTGGCGATGGGCTTCATTTGGTTTGTTAGTTGCGAGTGAATATCGGCCATTTTTGCCCCGAACTGCTTCACATCGTCGCTGCTCGATTTTTGCTGGGCCAACTGACTCATTTGCACCTGCGCTACTGAGTCTTCCATGGTTTTACGGACGAACGATTGATCGACCATCGAAGGTTGATTCATGTTGTTGCTTTGCATTCCTGGCATGTCAGGACTGTTGGGAACCTGCGGCGGCTGCCCGGGTGTGGGCTGTTGACTTGGCGGTGCTTGTGCCCCTCCCATCGGCTGCTGTGCGATCGCTACCGCACATGCCAGCGCGGCTACCGACGCGTATACAAGAATCGTCTTGCATAATTGCATTGAATTCATTCCATTTCCTCCTTTCTCCTCAACAGGAGATTTCCAGATTCGTGCCGGGCCAACGCTTAGCTGTATGGGCTAAGCGCAAACTTTTCGCCGGACCCTTTAGGGATCATTCGATGCCAAGGTGAGCGCAAACGGTTGTCCCACGCGCCCGGTCCAGTTTCAACTCCCGCGGAATCTGCTAAGTTCCCTTGATCCTTGATTTTGTCGCGGTTTTTATCGCCTAATTTGTTGAAATGCTCTACTCTGGCCTGAGACAGTCGTCGTGAATTACCTCGCCAAATTCCGTGAAGCACTTCTGCAGGCCTTTGCCCACGACGTGGTGAACACGGCCAAGGCCGCGGCCTATTCTGGAATGCTCATGTTCTTTCCTGGCATCCTGGTCATCACGACGCTTGCAGCCCAGGTGCAGGAAGGGCCCTCGCTGGTGGGCGAGATACGCGCAGTGCTGGAACAATTCCTGCCACCCGACGCGCTCGATCTAGTGCAGGCCTCGGTGCTGCAGCATCATATTCGCTCGAGCCAGTTGATTCTTTCCGCTACGATTCTCAGCCTGTTTGCCGGGTTGGGCGTCATGCTTTCGCTGATGGAGGGCTTTCGCCGCGCCTATCAGCTGCCGCCCGAGGACTGGACTTTCTGGAGCCGGCGCGCCCGCGCCCTGATGCTGGTGCCCATCGCGCTGGTTCCGCTCTCTTTGGCCTCGCTCGTTATCGTATTCGGCCACCAGATTGAGCTCTGGATTATCGATAACGCGGGCCATGACCTGCGCCGCATCGTCATCTTCTTCTGGCGCGGGGTGCGGTGGCTGGTCACACTGGTCACGATCACTACGGTGCTCACGGCGCTTTACCACTTCGGCACGCGCCGCAAAGAACATTGGCTGCGTGTTGCGCCCGGAGCCATCACCGGCACGCTCATCTGGTTTCCAGCCACTCTGGCTTACGGCTGGTACGTCACGCGCGTCGCCGATTATTCGCAGCTTTATGGATCGTTCGCTGCCGGCATCGCAACACTGGTCTGGCTCTATATCACGTCATTCAGCGTATTGGTGGGCGCTGAGTTGAACGGGGTTCTCTACTGGGAGCGAATGCACGAAGACGGGGTTCGAGCGCAGGCGCGGGAGCCGGCCCGAATATCGCGCTAGGCAGGGCGGGAACTGCAATCGCTTCCTCGCTCGCGCGGTTCCCGCTTTTCGGCGCGTGGTCAGTGCATCCGTTTACAATAGGTCTAGTAACGCTTCCCATGCCCACCTTTATCCGCTGAAAAACCTTTTGGCCAAACTTGAAAACGAGTCTGGAGCCGCCCTCATGCCGTTTGCCAATCTCAGTACGACAGAAACTCCATCGCAGCGCCGGGCCAAGATTGTGGCCACCCTCGGGCCGGCATCGAACACGGAGCCGGTCATTCGAGCAATGATCAACGCCGGCGTGGACGTCGTCCGCCTGAATTTCTCCCACAGCACGCACGAGCGCAAGCTCGCAGTGATCCAGAAGATTCGCAAGGTGAGCAAGGAAGAGCGCAAGCCGCTCTGTATCCTGGCCGATTTGCAGGGGCCAAAGATCCGCACTGCGCTGTTGAAAGACCATCAGCCCGTGCTACTGAAGGCCGGTCACAAGATCACCATCACACCCCGCGACGTCCTTGGCACTGCATCGCTGGTCGGCACCACCTTCAAGACGCTGGCAGAAAACGTCGAACAAGGCTCACGTATCCTGCTCTCCGATGGTCTGATCGAGTTGCGCGTGCATGAGATCAGCGGAGGAGAAGTGTCGTGCGACATCGTCAATGGCGGCATGCTGGGAGAGAGCAAAGGGATCAACCTGCCCGGCGTGCTGGTGCGCACGCCCTCGCTCACCGAGAAAGACTCGATCGACCTCGAATTTGCGCTTAATCACGGAGTGGACGCCATCGCCGTTTCATTCGTTCGCACGGCCGAAGATGTAAGCCTGGTGCGCAACCGCGTGGCCGCGCATGGCGGCGATACCTGGATCATTGCCAAGCTGGAAAAGCCGCAGGCCGTCGAGCATCTCGACAGCATTCTGCAGGTTGCCGACGGTATTATGGTCGCCCGCGGCGACCTGGGCGTTGAAATGCCGCCGGAAAAGGTTCCCGCAATTCAGAAGTACATGATCCGCCGCGCCGCCGAGTACTCCAAGCCCGTGATCACAGCGACGCAGATGCTGGAATCGATGATCGAGAATCCGCGGCCCACGCGCGCGGAAGTCTCCGACGTGGCCAATGCAATTTACGATGGCACTGATGCCGTGATGCTCTCCGGCGAATCAGCCGTGGGCAAGTACCCGGTACGGGCAGTAGAGATGATGGCACGCATTGTGAGCGAAACCGAGAGGCACATTAAGGAAACCGTCGACCCAGAGCCGCGCGAGCGCCGCAGCGGGCTCTCCATTGCTGAAACCATCTGCGAAGCCACGGCGCACGCCGCCGACGACCTTGACTTGCGCGGCATCGCGCTCTTCACTGAGTCCGGAGTAACTGCCCGCCAGCTCTCGAAATACCACCCCACCGCGCCCATCTTCGCGCTTAGCCCACTTGATATAACCGTCAATCGCCTCAACCTGCTTTGGGGCACCACGCCGATCCGCTGCCCAAAGGTGAACACCACCGAGGCCATGGTCGATTGCGCAGAGAAGCTGCTGGAAAAGGGCGGCTACGTGCGCCCGCGCGAGGTGATCGCGATAGTGGCCGGCACGCGTACCAAGTCTGGTTCCACAAACTTTTTGCGCATGCACACCATGGGCGAGAACGAACCTGAAGCCGCCGGTAACGGCAATGTCGGGGCCAACAAACGCCGCGCCGGGTCCGCACCGCCTTCAGAACGCGGCAAATAGCTTCAAGAACAGCCTGGAAAGATTAGTCGTCGTCTGGCGGGCCGCTGTTTTTTTCGTGCACCAGCCGGTCGGCACTGACCTTGGTCTGAATGGCGTTGAACTGCGGTGGCGTCTGGCTGTAGTCAAAGCAATCGGAGTAGGCATCAGACCCCGCGTCACGCGCGCCCAGTGTGCCTAAATCGAAGTTGTGCTCGATGAAGGAAATGAATCCACTGGCCTCGTGGAAATGATGCGAGATGTAACCGTGTTTCGCATACGGTGAGACCACGAGGAGCGGAACGCGGAAGCCGGGCCCCATCGCGTCCACCTTGGTCGGCGCGACATGGTCGTACCAGCCCCCCCAGTCGTCCCATGTGATGAAGATGGCCGTTGAATTCCAGAAAGGGCTGCTGCCGATGGCATTGACGATCGACGCCACCCAGTCTGGCCCTTCGCTTCCCGATCCAGGATGGTCGGAGTGCGCAAAATCAGGGATGATCCATGTGACCTGCGCGAGCTCGCCGTGCTGGATATCGGTGAGCACCCGACTCTGGGGCGAGATCACATTGTCATTCCAGTCATTGCCAAAGCGGATGTGCCGGATTGCCTGGTATGCGGAAAGGATGAAGAAGCTGTCGCCGCTGGCGGGAGCGTAGTAGCGCCACGTGACGCCCTTCTCGTCGAGGAGATCGGCGATGGTCTGGTAATCGAAACAAGGATAGACGCCGGGAAGCTCGCTGCCGTCTGCGCCGAGCACCGCAGCCGTTGTGCCGGGTGCCGCATCGCAGCCCCAAACTGAGCCGGTGGGATTCTCGACGACATTCGCCGACTGGCCCGCGATCATGTATTGGTGCGCTACGAAGCTCGGCCCGGTGTTCGACTGGAACATCCGATCGCCGATCACGAATTGCCGGGCCAGGGCCCAGTACGGTTCCACTTCGCTCTCGGGAACATAGGAATAGGGCAGAGTCGAACCGCTCTGCGCGAACCCGTCCATGGCGCCGTTGTCCCAGTCCTCGGCCCACTGCGTGTGCGAGTGTTCGAGGTCGCGCGGGTCTCCGAGTGAGACGGGCTTGAGCGGAATCGATGCCGTGCCATTCATTCCGCTCTGCACTGTGTCGGCGCCGGGAAAGCCGTTGAACAGGTTATCGAAGCTTCGGTTCTCCTGCATGATGACGACGATGTGCTGGATGGGCGAACCGGGAATGGGGGAGACGGTGCTTTGGGGTACAGGCGGAGAAGGAGTAAACAGGAAAGAAGCGCCGCAGCCTTCCAAACCCGCAACTCCGGCAGAAATTGCAGCGAAGCCAGGCAGCAGAATCAGGCGGATCGGGCGGCGCATGCAACGCTGAAGCAACCCGGACCGCGTGGTTCGCAGCCGAGGTCGATTTTCCTGGCCCATTTCCCCGAAACCCCGTGTCAACATGCAGCGAGCTTACGCTGCACTTCCCCGTGAATATTTGATTAAGATCACTCAACAACATATTCTCAAGCATTTTGGGAGGTTTTCGGCAAAAATCTTTGGTTTAACAATTGGTTATCGCGAGTGCGACCTGCGTGGGAGATCGAAATGCGGCTAGAAATCCCCTCTTTTCCGGGCTGCGGACAGTCACCGGCGGGAGTCGCTCGATCGTGCCCCCGGGAATTGAGATTGCAAATCGAAGGGCTATGAATGCCGGCAGTGCCAAAACACTGAAAAATGGGCGTCGCCGGTCGAATATCAAGCTCCAAAGGTATAGTGTGGAGCAGCGCAAAAAGGCTACGAGGACCTGATCGAATGAAATCGACGAACAGCTTCGCAGAATTGATTTGCCGCTCACTCACAATCCTGCTGCTGGCTCTCAGTTTGCCGGCGCGCCCCGGACGCGCGGAGCCCGGAGCGGTGCAACAGATTGCGCCGGGAATTTATGTGTGGCAGGGCGACCGCGACAAGCGCGAGCCTGCGAATTGCATGTGGGTGATCTTCAAAGACTACGTGGTGGTTGTGGACGCCAACTTTCCCTGGGGAGCCAAAGAGATTCTGGCGCACATAAAGGCGACGACCGATAAGCCGATTCGGTATGTGCTCAACACTCACTATCACGGAGATCACGCTTACGGGAACTCACTGTTCGTTGACGCAGGCGCGACGATCGTGAGCTCAGAGGCTACCGATAGCGAAGCCAGGACTAAAGGCGCGGATGCGTGGGCCAAGTGGAATAATCCTGACCATAGCTTGAAGGATTACCGGCAGGAGTTTGCCACGGTCACCTTCAAGGACGAACTGGTGATCGACGATGGGATCCAGAGGGTGGAGATGATTCGCCTGGGTCCGGCACATTCGAAAGGCGACTCCGTTGCATATTTGCCGAAACAAAAGATTGTGGCGACTGGGGATCTGTGCGTCACCTGGGGTTTCGGGAATAATGTGGGCGATGCAAGCGGCAGCTACGCGGGCTGGCTGAGCGCTTTGAACCGCATGATCGGGTGGGACGTCGCGACTGTTGTTCCAGGGCACGGAGCGGTGTCGGGGCCCGACGCGCTGCGGACGGAGCGGGCCTACCTCAACGGCATGCTGACGCAGGTGCAGGCGGGACGCCGCGCAGGCAACACTGCCGACGAACTGGCCACTGAGATTGACCTTCGCAACTTCGGATTCATTGCATCAGATCAGCCGTCCAACGCGACTTCGATTCGCGCGATGTACCACCGGCTCGAGACGAACGGCGATTGAACCGAAGAAGTTTTTGGCGACTTATCCCAACCACGGAGGATGACCTTGGCAATTCCGCGAGACGGTGAAGGCGACTGGCTCCGCCACAACGGAAATCTAGCTCTCGCTCTAGTGTTGGCGATCTGCATCTGCGGTGTCGTGGGAGCGGCGGCCGGCAACCAGTCGAATGCTGTTCATGATGCTGGCAGGACCAATGCAGACTGGCCGGTGTACGGCGGCTCCGAAGCCAATTCGAAATACTCAAAGCTTGCGCAGATTAATGTCGACAACGTATCGACTTTGAAAGAGGTCTGGCGCTTCGATTCAAATGAGACGGGCGGCCTTGAGACGACGCCAATCATCATCGGCAAGGTGCTCTATGCCTACACGCCCAAGGAAGAGGTTATTGCGCTCGACGCCGCCAGCGGAAAACTTCTGTGGAAGTTCGACTCGGGGAAGGATTTTGGCACTGAGAAAGTGGCATCCAGGGCGGAACGGGGACTTTCCTACTGGCAGAGCGGTGACGACAGGCGCGTGCTGGCGGGCGTCTCTCACTATGTGTATGCGATCAACGCCGGGGATGGAACGATCATTCGATCGTTCGCAAACAACGGCCGCATCGACTTAAGAGAAAATCTGCGAGGCGAACCGAAGACATTGTCGGTCTCGATTACCAGCCCTGGAGCGATTTACAAAGACCTGATCATTCTTGGCGATGCCACGCCCGAGTCTCTGCCTGCTCCCCCCGGCGACATCCGGGCCTACGACGTGCGGACGGGGAAACTTCGATGGACGTTCCATACGATTCCGCACCCCGGCGAGGCGGGTTATGAGACCTGGCCTACGGATGCCTGGACCTATAGCGGGGCTGCGAACAACTGGTGCGGGATGGCACTCGACAGCGAGCACGGGATCGTGTATGTTCCGACGGGTTCTGCCGCGACTGACTGGTACGGCGCGGATCGAGTGGGCGACGATCTCTATGCAAACACGCTGATCGCGCTCGATGCTGCAACGGGAAAGAAGATCTGGCACTTTCAAGGAGTGCATCATGATCTCTGGGATCGGGACTTCCCTTCTCCGCCCAGCCTGGTGACTGTGAAGGTGAACGGAAAAGATGTTCCGGCGGTAGCGCAGACCTCGAAGCAGGGATTTCTGTTTCTCTTCAATCGCCTGACGGGCAAACCCATCTTCCCGATCATCGAGCGGAATGCGCCGGCGAGCACGGTTCCGGGAGAAGTTGCGGCAACGACTCAGCCCTTTCCATCGAAACCAGCGCCGTTCACAAATCAAACTATCACTGAAGAGACGCTGACGAACCGCACTCCCGAAGCGCATGAGTGGGCGCTTACCAGATTCCGAAATCTCAATTACGCAGGACAGTTCACGCCGAACGTCGCCGGAAAAGATACGCTGATGTATCCGGGTTTCGATGGAGGAGGAGAGTGGGGTGGCCCGGCCTTCGATCCCGAGACGCACATCCTCTATATCAATGCCAACGAATTTGGCGTGACTGAATCTCTAGAGAAGCGCACCAACACTTCATCGGGGCGCGCGATCTACCTGAGCCAATGCGCGGCGTGCCATCAAGCAAATAAAACGGGATCTCCGCCGGAGATACCGTCGCTCGTAGATCTGGGAAAACGCTACGACGGGCCGCAGCTCTCGCTGCTTCTTCTCAACGGAAAAGGGCGAATGAGCAGCTTCCCCAGTCTCGATCCTCCGGCGGGCAGCCAGTTCCAGGCGCTCGCGCGCTACCTCATCAACGGAGAACCCGACCAGGTGCCCGCATCGGAGGCAATCAACGATGGGAAAGTGCACTATGACTCTACCGGTTACCCAAAGTTTCTCGACCTGCAAGGGTACCCAGCAAATGCAATGCCGTGGGGAACTCTGAATGCGATCAACCTCGATACGGGTGAATATCTGTGGAAGATCCCATTCGGCCAATATCCGGAGCTTGTTGCTAAAGGCATGCCGAATACAGGATCGGAGAATTATGGCGGTCCTGTGGTGACGGCAGGCGGAGTGCTCTTCATAGGAGCCAGCGTTCGTGACAAGAAGTTTCGCGCCTTCGATAAAGCCACCGGCAAGCTGCTCTGGGAAACGCAGCTCCCATTCTCAGCCTGTGCCACGCCGGCTACCTACGAGACCGATGGCCGGCAGTATGTCGTGATTGCAGCAGGTGGACAACGTGACCCTAGCACGCCCGCCGGAGGTGGCGTTTACGTGGCTTATGCGCTGCCGCGATGAACCCTTCCACGGGAACTTTGGAGGATCACTGGCTCAGTGGACACCGGTCTGGCGTTTGAGGGGCCTGATGGCGAGCGCCGCCCGGCTCTTTCTCGGAACTATAACTCTTGGACTTGGCGCTTAAGGGCTGGCCGGCCATTGAAAGCGTGCTCTGGTGAGCAGTCCAGCAGGCGGAAACGGCAGCAAATCGGGGCGGATTCGATTTGGGCGGATATGCACCAAAAGCGAAGCCGAGAAAGCTATCACACATTAGTTCCATCGCACAAGACTTGCAATTT
>CAZKJB010000027.1:0-21429 GCA_964552975.1 uncultured Occallatibacter sp.
GGAAAGACCCACGTCAAGATCGCTGCGAGCACGATGATGGAGCCGATCAGTAGCAGGGGGTCTAAAGTACGCTGTTTCGACAAGGTTGAAGGCCCGTCCTTGGGAAGGCTTCCCGGCCGAGCAGGCTGCAGCGGGCGGTCAGACAAGATTACTTCATCACTCGTTGATCACGCTGGGAAGCAATATTGATGAAACTCAATTGAGCGAATTTGGGGCGGACTTAGCGCCGGGCGACGATGAAATTTTGAGGTTCGCCTGAAGTCTAAAGCTGGTACCGCTCCGCTCGTCCGGAGGAGTCGTATCAAAAACCCGGTTCCGGCTAGGCCGATCGCCGCCCATTACTTGTCTCCAGGAATCGACCAGTGAAGCAGGTCCTTCGAGCGCGCCAAAGCGATTTGATTCCACCCGCGCCTTGCATAGGTCTGGCCCTCGTTTCGTCCCGCATAAATCAGATAATAGTAGCCGTCGTACTTGCGCCAATCGTAGAGTGCGGCGGCATTGGCAATGCTGTCCAGATTGAACTTCTCCTGGGGAATGTCAAAGGTGTATCCTCGAGACCATTTCTGCCAATGCGACCCTGCTTCGAGCGCGTAGAGATAAGGAGCCTGCACGTCATATTTGAGAGGGTTCTGTTGGTTGTGAAAATAGTCCGTGGTCAGCATGTACCATTGGCCCTTTGTGTGAAAGAACTCGAAGTTTTCGTGGAAGAAGCCATTATCCTTGCTGTCCTTCATCAACAAAGCCGCTACGCCGTCCTCTGCATAGTGGAAGGGCGCGTCGAGCGAAGTGGAAAAAGCTATTCGTGGACGGCTGTGAATGCCCGGCGTCTGTTCCTTGTACACCAGGTAGTAGCCTCCATCCGCCTCCGCTAAAGCAGCATCGATCACGCGCTGGTTCCCAACCTGGGTGAGGTTCAGTCCCAGAGGCCTACGGGGCTTCCAATGGACTAGGTCGTCAGAAGTCATGTAAAAGAGCTCATTAGGCTTCCCGGGTTTGTCGCCCCAAGAGTTGAAAGTCACTACATAATGACCATGCAAAAGTTGAACATCCGGTGAACACATTCCGATCCAGCCGTCTTCTTCTCCGTCAAAGTCGAAAATTGGCTCGGAGTAATGACGAAAGTCTTTTGTACTAACCTCGACAACATGCGACCGGAGCTGTCCATGATCCGAATAGAACGCTGAGAAAAAGACGTAAAACGTGCCCGTGCGATAGGCCATTGCCGCGTCTTTGACCGACCAATCGGGATAGGACAAGACGGGGTTCTTCAAATTAGCCCAGTCAACAAAGGGCTTGTTCTGGGCCGGAAGATTTGTGACGGTCGCGGCAAAAAGTAACAGCGCCCAAGTCGATTTTCTAAGGTTCATTTTGCGCTCCTCCTGAAGCTATCGTGCAATGTTAGCCGACCGACAATGCGTTCTGGAGTTCAGTCCATTCGGCGACCAGACAAAGCGGTACTGGCTGAAAAGAAGATTGCAAAAGAAATAGGATGGTGAAGATCAGCGGAACACACAGAATCGAAAACGAAGGGCTTGGGGGAGTTGCTGTGGTTTGTAGAGGATGATGCTTCAGGGCCTGGATCGATTCAGGATGGAAAATGTGAAGGACAGGGACAGCAAGTTGATCGCGGAGCGTGTGTCCGCTGAGCCCAAGCCGGAGCCTACCTGGCGCCGGAAGTGTTCGTGCCCTTCGATGTGAATAGCGGCTTTTACGAGCACAAAGAGCGGATGTGCGCATCCCCATCATGCCACGGTTATCCCGAGGGATGAGGCGATATCTTTGTGCTGTTTTTCCTCCAGGTAACGCTATTGGGCATGCTGCCGCAAGGGGTCGCGCAGGTCTCATTCCCGTTGTATTTGGTGGCCCGAACAACCAGCCATTCACAACCATGACGATGAAATAGCTGTGAGGGAAACTCGGAGTCAATCGGTTCACTTTGGGAGGGCCCTATTCGCAATCGCGGGAGGGCGATCCGCGAGGCCTCACGAGAAAAGCAACTCTCAAATCGCCGACTCTTGCTTGCAGCGAGTCCACTCGTCCGCGCAGAATTGCGCTTCATTTGTTTGTTCAGAAGCTGAACTTTGCCGCTAGTTGCAATTCCCGAGGAGTGCTCGCAATACTGCTTACTACTCCAGCAGAACCGTAGCTGACTCCTGCGGTCGATGCGGAATACGTGGGAGCAACCGAGACACCTGGTTCCCCCAATATCATCTGATTGAAGACGTTGAATGCCTCGAATCGAAGCTGTAACGACATGTTTTCCTTCACCGGGAAGTTCTTTGCAAGCGAGAAATCCATGTTGATGAAACGCTGGGTCCTCAGGCCCCCGACGGGCTCATTCCCGAACCCATAGCCGGGGCCGACCGACGGCGATGCCGGGCTGACGAAGCACGAGGTGTTGAACCACTGCAACGAACTCTGTCCAGCCTTGACGTTGCAACCGGGAAGAACGCTGGGCCTGCTGTACGAACTAAATGATCCGCCTGGATTTGAAAGGCCGGCCGGATCGTTAGACGTTGGCGCAAGACCTCCAACCACAATGGGAACACAGTTCGTGGTCACGGTTGCCGAGCAGACACTGCTCGCGCCTGCCCAGACCAGGTTGTAAGCTTGACCTGAGCGGATGAGGAACGAATAGTTCGTCTGCCAGTCGCCGACAATCCTAGAGAGCGCTCCATGGGTCAGCCACTTCTCGCCTCGACCAAAAGGCAAGTGATACACGGTGCTCCAGTTGAAATCCTGCGGGGTGTCATATCCGCACACACCGTAGGCCAGGCTGGGATTGAAGAAGTCCTCAGTAACAGCTCCATCAAATCCATTTTCACCAGTGCCAAGGCCGCTGCTGGTCGAAAGGCACTTGGACCACGTGTACGCGACTAATGTTTCCAGGCCGTTCGAGAAGCGCTCCTGGAATTGAGCCTGCAAAGAGTTGTAGTTGGAAATGCCGGTAGACAAAGAATATCCATACGCATTCGTGGCAAAAGGAATGTACTCTGTCGCTTCAACTTGGGCTGGCGTGGTGGGAGTAGCGCACTGGGTGGCCGCCACACAGAACGGCCCGACGGGTTCATTGCCAGATCCCGAGTAGTCCAGCCGGTTGCTTTTGCTTCCGACGTATGCGATCGAAAACATCGAGGTAGAGGATAGCTGTCGCTCGATGTTTACCTGCCACTGCTGCGAGCGTGGGTCAGTGTAGGTCGGATCGTTTGCGGAGAACGAGTTGGCCCAGGGGCTTGTTCGTACCACTGCACCGGTAAGACCGTACAATCCGCTGATTGAAGAGTTGGCGTATCCCGCGGACGAGCCGCACGCCGCCGCCGTGGCGCATATCGGGTAGTTCGTTGCTGTCGGCGTAGTCCCCACTGGAGAAACGTTTGACGTGGCGGTCACGCCGATCGTAAACGGCCAAATCGAAGCGGTGAATGTGTTTTGTGCGGCCTGGTCGCGTGATTCAATCGAATCGTAATAGACGCCATAGCCGATACGGAGGGCAGTGTTTTTGGCGAATTGCCATGAGACTCCAACGCGTGGACCGATGTTGTCCGTAATTTTCCCCATTACGGGCTGCTTTGCGGAGAATACGATCGAGCTGTTGTCCGGGACGCTTGCGAGTCCGCCTGGGATACACGGGGGGACAACCGGATTGCCGCAGCCGGCCGAATAAGCCGCGGTCTCTTCCGAACCGATGATGTATTCTCGCGCTGGAAGATCAAGGGCGTTGAAGACCTCACCGTTGTTCGCGATGTTCACAACCCCCGGATCGAAGTCGTAGCGCAAGCCGAGATCGACGGTCAGGTTGGGTCTGATATGCCATTCATCTTGTGCGTATCCCGCCAAGGAAGTGATCCGGAGGCGAACCTCATCGTACTTGGGCAAGCTGAGAGTGTAACTGGTTGGCAAATCCAGCAGAGCCGACGCGAATGCATTCCCTTGCCCTGTTCCGCAGGTGAACAACGTCGAACTATTGGTGGGACACGTATCCGCTGCAGCGAACTTGTAAGCAGCCATGAAGTTCGATTGGAGGCGATTCTCGTACCACCACTCCGCACCCGCTTTGAAATTATGCCTTCCGTGAATCCACGTGAGGCTGCCGGTCACGTTGGACATTGGATTGCCCCGAAGGGAAGCCCCCACATTGCCGGCAGAGGAGTAACCTGCGGGACTGAGTTGAAAACCCTGTGAGGCGTCGAGACCGCTAAGTCCGGTGGCCGACTCCGGTGTGTAACCAAGCGGGGTTGTGGCGTTGATCTGATAGGGCTTCGAGTTCACTCCTCCGCGAACGTCTAAGATCAGATTTGGAGTGAACGAGTGATCCCAGCCCCCTCCAATGTTCCATGCGTGCATGATTGTCGGAGTAATGATGTCCATGCCGGCCGTCGGCACGATGTCTGTATCCCAGTACATTGATGCTCGACCGAACAGAGTGTCCTTACTGAAGTGTTGATCGATGCGAGCGTCGATGTTATTCGAATTGTCGGTCGTGGGGCGTGAATCCAGACAATTGTCGACATTGCTGGCGAAGTTCGGAGTAAACGCACAGGATGTGGCTTGGCTCCCCTCGTATGCCTTGAAGATAGGCCCCATGTTTTTGTCTATCAGCCCAGGAGGCAGTACGTTACAAGGGACACCGCCCGCTACCTGAACTCCGTAGCCCGGCGCACCAAATGCGACACCCGCATTTGCCAAAGGCATCGGCGTGGGCGTCACACCGGAGATGCCCGTTGTGCCAGGCTGGCAAGTGAATGGCACAGCCGAATTGGGGCCTGTCTCGGCAAAGGGATTGTAGAGTTGGTCTGGCGTGTCGCCAGTTTTCGAGCTGTTCACAACGCCGATGAGTTCCGGGCTGACTTCACCGCTGAAGTCGCCGGCCAACTCCTGTGTAGTCGGAACAACTGCGAAAGCGTTGGTCGGCTTCGAGTAACGCCAGCCCTCGTATGCCGAATAGAAGAACGTCTTGTTCTTAAAAACAGGGCCCCCAACGGTACCCCCATACTCATTTTGACTGTAGCCCAATGGCGAAACCGGCGTGACGGAAAGCTGAGCCGGAGTGACTTTGGTGGCGAGCGACGGGCAGGTGGCCACAGTGCAGAAACCGGTAAACGGATTCCGTGCGTCAAAAATCTGGCTGCGAGCGAACTCCCACGCCGAACCGTGGAAGCTATTCGTGCCCCCTTTGGTTGCCAAATTTACTACGCCACCCAAAATTCCGCCGTACTCGGCGAGGCTATTGTGAGATTGAATCTTGAATTCATCGATTGTGTCCGCGATTGGTAAGTAGGCGTACGCCGAGCCTCGGAAGTCGCTGTTGATCACCCCATCCAAATAGTAAAGAACCGAGCGATTGATCTGGCCATTGACAGAGACCTTGTAAACGAGCGTGCCGGGAATTCCAATTGGGGTGGAGTCGCCTGGTGCTACTGTTGAGTTTTGCGCAGTCGAAATCGGGGTTACACCGGGTTGCAAGATTTCGAGCTCAGTGAAATTCCGGCCGTTTAGCGGCAATCCCTCGATGAACTTTTCGTCGATCGTCGTGCCCAGTTCCTGGGTCGATTGCTGAAGCAGCGCGGATTCGGCGCTGACGGTCACAATCTCGGTAACTTGTCCCACCTCTAAATTGATGTTTTCGGTGACGACCTGATTGATGTCCAGGCTAAACGCTTGCAGCGCTACGGTCTTGAATCCCAGCTTCTCGACGGTGAGGACATAGCGGCCCGGAAGAAGGCCTGTGATGACGTAGGTTCCGGCGCCATTCGTGACTTTTGCGGTTATGAGGTTTGTGGATTGCTCAGTGACCTTGACTGTGGCGTTAGGAACCGCAGCGCCTGAACTATCCAGCACTGTTCCATTGACTTCGCCAGTCGGCGTATCGGCCCGCAACGCAGCCGTCGCCGCCAACAACATCGCGACAAGCAAAGCAACCGCCCTGTATGAACGCATCGCTGCCTCCTGACATCAATACCGCGGATCGAATCCTGGATCCGCCTCGATTCTCATCCGACAAAAACCTGAAACGTGCGAGGAACGCGAACAAGCCCCGATCCAGTGCTTGCCGAAACATGGACTGACTACCCAAATTCAGGACGGAGCCCAATCTGCCAAGCCAAATTGACGACGTTGCGGCCAGTGTGACAGCCCAAGCTATTGCGTTGAGCGACTCTGCGGACGACGCAGAGTTAGATTGCGACGGAGCAGCCTGGCAACGACGGCCATGCAGCTTCGTCCTCAAAACCCAAGAGAACCTCGCGCCGAAAACGCCCGCCGCTGGTCCAGCGGACAAGTACTCGCTGTCCAAGCCCTTTGCCGAATTCTGACCCCGGGGGAACCCTCTCCCAAACCACCACGCCGGAATCTACCTACCGGCGCCAATGCAAGCAAGTTAAATGGGGATACACCAAGGATACGGGGGCCAATACCGAATGACGCTGCCCTTGCTGGAATCGATCACAGACCCAGGACATGTAAATATCACTACGGTGCAAAGGGGGATTTTCGCAGTTTCGCATGATGTCTTTTCAAGGACTTGCACGCTGTTCGCCGCGATGCATCGCTTATTGCTGAGATGTTTTATGCGTCTCGGTTGCGTCTAAACTCGGTAGCCAGACCCAACGAGACCCGGCGCGCTACTATTTGCACCTTCATCGCCATGTAACATTCGAGTATCCCCATTTAACTTGTCGGGCCGCGGCACCTAACCTAGGTTATGCTCTGCGGTTACTGGTTCGCGTCTCGCCTTTCGAGTAGTCCCGCTTTCCGGCCCACCCCGAAACAATGCGACCGACCATGACGAGGCTGCGCCTTTTCTTCGCTTTCAGCGACTCGAGGATACGTCCATTGGGAAAAGGTTCTGCGAGAGGAGAGCGGGTTGATTGATCGAGAGATCACCAAGAGTTCTGGGCATCCTGTCAGATCAAGTGTGTCGCTGGCCATCACGTTACTGGTTGTCGGCTCAGTGTTCTGTATTTCGAATTGCCGCTTATTTGCCCAAACACCAGCAGTCACTTTAGGGGCTACTCGTAACTCCCGGATGCTTGCCGTCCTCGATGAGTTCACGGCGACTAACGTACCGGTGCAGGGACCCGACGAAGCCGCCCCCATTCCACACAAATGGCCCGAACCGACGATAGCTCCTGACGTGCCCGGTAACGGACTCGCGCAGCATCCATTCCTCTACGTCGGAGAGGGCTATAACGAGATATTCGTGGTCAATCACGGTAAGGTGGTGTGGACCTACAGTTTCGGCAATGGCGGGGAGATCGACGATGTTTGGATGTTGAGCAATGGCCACATCCTGGCGGCGCGGCAACATCACGTCGACGAAGTTACGCCACAGAAGCAAATCGTCTGGCACTACGAACCGCCGGCCGGCACCGAGGTCCATACCTGCCAGCCTATTGGACTCAACAAAGTGCTGATCGTTCAGAACGGGCTTCCCCCGAAACTCATGATCATCAACAAGAAAACCGGCGCGGTCGAATTAGAACACGATCTTCCCTCTCGGAGCCTGACTGACCCAAAAACTGTTCACCCACAGTTTCGCCACTTTCGGCTGACCGCGGCCGGTACTTATCTGGCGCCTATGCTCAGTCAGAACAAGGTAGTCGAATTTGACAAAAAGTTTCGCCCAATCTGGACCTACGAAATCATGACGCCCTGGGATGCTGTCCGTCTGCACAACGGCAATACGCTTATCACTGACGAGCACGAGCGCCTCGTGCGCGAGGTCAATCCGAAGGGCGAGACAGTCTGGCAATTCACCGCTGCAGATTTTCCTCCTAACATTGTCTCGGTGAATCCACAGACTGCTGAGCGACTTGCCAACGGCGACACTGTCATTTTCTATTCGGGAGGCGGCGAAAGGAAGCAGCCCTACATCGTACAGGCCGTCGAAATCTCGCCCGATAAGAAACTCGTGTGGGTACTCCAGGACTGGAAGGATCTAGGACCAGCCACCACCGGGCAGTTCCTGGATCAGCCTGGAATTCCCGAGCGGCCTGGCAACCTTCAGCAATGACGCGCCTCGTGACGCGCCTGGTCGTGCGCCGCTTGTCGTTTCTCCCCACAATTCTCGGGGCTTCGTGTAAACAAAAGGAAAAAAGAGACAAAGAATTAGCTTCCCTCAATCTCCAGATCAAATCCTTGCCCGCGTGCGAAACGGTCGCTAAAATTCGTGGAATCGATTGCGACTGTTTGGACCCCGGGGGGAAATGCAATGAGTTACGCTCAGATACTCGCAGCCCCAGGGCCCGGTGGCCCTTCTCCAGAAAGAGTTCGAAAGCAACTCGCCATAATCGTCCAATCGAAAACGTTTCGCAATATCGAACACGCTAGTTGGAGCATTCGATTTGGTTGTGGTTCCCCGCGAGCACAGTGCTTAGCAGTTGCACAGGGCGCTCGGTGATCGATTGACGAAGGTTAACTTCGGGATTATCAAGAGAGTATGGGCGCAACGAGAATTCGCTCCGATAGGAATTGAAAGAGAGGAATGAATGGAAGCAAGAAGAGACTTTCTCCGTCTCGCTGGGGTTGGTTTGGCTGGAGCGATGGCAGGCCCTAAGATCGCCGCGGGCCAAAGTCCCATGAGCGAAAAACCGATGCAGCAGGCAAGTACCTCGTTCGATGTAAAGGTCTTTGGCGCAACCGGCGATGGATCGACAATCGACACTCCGGCAATCAATCGGGCGATCGAAGCTGCAGCCGGAACCGGCGGCGGCACGGTTCATTTTCCATCGGGCCAATACCTTTGCTATTCCATCCGCCTGAAGAGTAATGTCGCGATCCACTTGGATCAAGGCGCCGTGATCATCGCAGCGAATCCATTGCCCACGGGACAAGCCGGCGGTTACGACGAACCGGAGCCGGACCAACCGTGGGAGGCCTACCAGGATTACGGACACAATCACTGGCACAACAGCCTGATTTGGGGCGAAGGTCTGCACGATGTTTCGATTTTTGGCCCGGGAAGAATCTGGGGCCGTGGATTGGTTCGAAGCAACGATCCGAAGAGCCGGAATGCGAACAATCAGCGGGTCAGCGGGGTGGGCAACAAATCGATTGCTCTGAAAAACTGCCGCAATGTGCAGTTGCGCGACTTTCAAATTCTTCAGGGCGGGTGGTTCGGAATTCTCGCAACAGCAGTGGACAACCTGCTGATCGATGGCCTGACCATCGATACCAATCGCGATGGAATGGACATTGACTGCTGCCGCAACGTACGCATAAGCAATTGCGCCGTGAACTCGCCATACGATGATGCCATTGTTCCAAAAAGCAGTTATGCACTCGGCTATCTCCGAGCGACGGAAAATCTGGAGATTACCAATTGTTACGTGACCGCTGCTTACGAAGTAGGCGCGATGCTCGACGGCAGCTGGAAGAAGTTCGATCCGTCTGTGCGGGTTCCACACACTGGGCGCATCAAGCTGGGCACCGAGTCGAATGGCGGCTTTAAGAACATCACCATCAGCAATTGTGTTTTCGACGGTTGCCAGGGTTTGGCGTTGGAGACGGTGGACGGTGCTCTTTTAGAAGACGTGACTATCTCGAACATCACCATGCGCGATATCGTTTCGGCGCCGATCTTTCTTCGGCTGGGCAATCGTCTGCGCGGACCCGCCGACTCAACCAAGACCGGCACTCTTCAACGCGTGATGCTGAGCAATATCGTCTGCTCCAACTCGGCATCGCATCTGGGATGCATCATAAGCGGCATTTCCGGACACGAGATTCAAGATCTTACTCTGCGGGGAATCTATATCCAGCACAGGGGCGGAGGCACAAAGGAACAGGCAGCGATCCTCCCGGCCGAAGACGAAAACAAGTATCCTGAACCTAACATGTTCGGCGATATGCCTTCGCAGGGACTCTATCTGCGGCATGTGAAGAACGTGACACTGAGCGATATAGAGATTTCGGCGATAGCTGATGACGCGCGGCCTGCATTAATTCTTCAAAACGTGAGTGGGGCGGAGCTTTTTCACATCAAGACACCGACCTCAGCCCCAGTTCTTGAGCTGCACGGATGCGAAGATGTGCGTGCGCTGTGGGTAAGAGGAGTCGCTGACGGACCGGTTTCGACCAGCGGATAGGCTCGGATAATTCTTACGAAAGAGAGACATTCACGGTTGAAGCATGGAGCAATCATGCGCACGAATCTACAAATCGTAAATCGATGGCGCCTAAGTGCCGTTTTGCCAATTATGGTCTTCTTGTTGGCTCATGAATTGCACGGACAGTCCCCAGGCGAAAGCGCTTGCTGAGAATCCGCCGTCAGGCACTGCTTACCTGCAAGACGGCAAATCCGTGACAAGCCTGCGAGTGTTTGAGCACTGGGATAGTGATGAAAGCCGCCAATACTCACGCAACAAAAATCCCAAACGCGGCAAGGGAATTGAGTTGATCTATCGATTGCAAAATTAGTCCTGCAGATTGACACTCGGACTCATCTCAACAGGTTGGAGTTTCGACGAGCTGTCAAGATACCAGCTTTACTTGGTCGGCGTTTGCGACTTTGAAGCGGCACCGCTATCGGACCGTGTCGAAGGCAGCATGTGAACCGTCACCAATGAGGCCCCGAGGACGTCGTAACCTTTTTCCAGAGGGATTTTCAGCAGGGCCTGAAAGGTAGGAAAGACGTTCCTAGAGTCCGGCTTGAACGACGCAGGAAGCACGCGGGAGAGCTCTTCGATTCCCTGTCTGGATGTTGCGTACAAAACTGCTCCTTCAGATCCGGTTGTGTCGAGGCCGCCAAGGTCTGCAATGTATCGCCCGGGCACAATTCCTGGCTCGATCGTAATGAGGCTGTAATCTGTTGTTAGAACTCGGGTGTTGGGGTCGCGCTCTGTGCGGTAAGTTGACGCTTCACCGGAGCGAGGTTGCCCGTTGACAATAAAGAGCCGCCATTTTTCCTTATGCAAGTCCGAATTCTCGAAACTGAAATCTCCCATCGTACTCAGCTGGGCGACAGCATAGTTCTGTGATGACGACCCAAGCATGATGACGTTATGCTGTTTCAGATCATCTACAGTGAGTTCACGACTCGGCTTTATGACCGGTTTCAGACCCATTTGGCCGAACAAATTCGATAACATGCCGACTGCCTTGAGTTCGCCAAAGCCAAGATATGCGTTTTCGTAGGAGAGGTTGCCAGCTTTGGCAACGAGCGCTGGATTTTCGGCGAATTGTTCAGCCAGATGTGGATCGACAGGCGCTCCGCGGAAATCAGTTGCTCCGCGCCGGAATCGGAAGAGATCATTTGTATCGTCCAAAAGAAACACTGCATCGGGATAAGCGATCACTGGACTGGAGTCATTGCCGAGGAAGGCCGCCCAAAACGCTTTCACGGGATCAGGAGACTTTTCAAAACTCGATCCCACGCTTGCCAGTGCAGATTGATTTCCAGATATGAGCGGAAACCATCGCCTTCCAATCCACAACCCCGCCGCAAAGGTCGCGATGATCACCACAGCCGCGATAACGAGCGTCTGAGTGATTGGACCGCTGGGATGCCCAACTTCGTGATCGGTACTCGCGCTTTGGCTCTGAGGGCCTCGTCCGACGGGCAAGATCGCGTCCTGCGTTGGAGCTAGAATTTGATGTAGCTCCACATCCTGCGGAATCTGGACGCTCTCAAAAACCGGGAGATAATGTCCCTTTGGAATCTCTATCAAAACGGGATCCCGCACCCCTTCAGATTCGTAATAATCTCTTAGTTTTTGTCTAAGCCGATGAATCTGGACCCGGACGATGGTGTCAGTCTTCGGATCGAAATCCTGCGGACGTCCGAAAACGTCGACTCCGATCGTGTACTCCTTCATCGACTCGGCACTGTTTTCGATGGCTTTCGTGGCCAAAAACTGAAGCAACTGCTGCAGCATCGGAGCGTTGCGAAAGGGGGCAGATTGCAGGATCCTCTGCACTTCTCTTTGGCACTCTTTCTGCGATGGGAGGCTTGCCTCTTCGATTCTTCGAGTCACCACATGTGCCACTCTTATTCCTCCACATTTGACGGGGTACAGTCGTGACCTTGACGACCGGACAACAACGCTTGAACTCGTCGCTTGGCTTTCTTGGGTTCAAGTTCACCTAAGCGCTCGCCCGCCGCCTCTGGGCATCGATTCTACGATGGGGTGCGCGGGAATGTATACGGGATCATCGAGTGGCCGTTTTCGGAGCGTTGAATCGCCAATCGTTATCATATTGGCGGTACTCGAGATGCCCATTATCTTATTTATGATCTATCACTTACATATAGAACTGAGTGAACATTTGATGCGCCTTAAGCAAGCGATCGGGGAAATGAGCGCGCTTCAAAAAGATCGTGACCTTAAACAACTAGACCTTCAGAATACCGCTTCCTGAAACTTGCGGGCCCTGGGCCACCCCGAAGCGCTCTTTAACAAAAAGTGAGGGCGTACGGCGACTAGCGGTATTTATTATCTTGCCGTCTAGAGCTGGGCCGTACGTTGTCGAGTTCGTTTACTTCGAGAACCAGTTCGTCACAGACTCACGTGGCATGAAGCTCAGTTTTTCCGCTCTAGTATCAGCAAACATCATCAAAATTGATAGTTTGTCTTCGTGCGCCCTCTCTCCAAAAGAGACCCAGATATCCCGCGGCTCCATTCAATTCGAACAGTTTTCCTCTCGAACTGACCCCGTCGAGATGGAACGCGGGCAAGCCACCGATTGTCCCGGATGGATGATCTTCACGAGAAAGTTAAACCGGAACTTTGCGAGCCGGCATCAAGGCAATCCGCTCGCCTTTTTGCGTCTTGAATTCCAACAGTGGACCGTGAAGCGTTTCTGCCATGGTCCCGTTGCGGTGGAGATCGACGGCCGCAGGGAATGGGTTGCGCAGCTTGCATGGCGCGCCTACCTGAGATTCGAGTTCGATAGATCCCACTGAACCCTTGTTCATCGAGGCCGTAACCAGAAATCCGCCACGCGCCAGAAGTGTATACCGCGCGTTCCATTCTTTGGGCCACGCCGGAAAGACATGCAGAACAGGGTCCTCACCCGGCCACGGCGGATTGCTCTGCAGCAGCGCCAGGTGCAATGCTTCAGAGGCGCGGCCAAGCCGTTCCGCATCTGTGGCCTGCGGCCCCTCGAGCAATGTCATGCGATTCGGCATTACAGCGCCACTCTGCCTCCCGGTCAATCGCATCTGATTCGGGATCAAAATGCGAACTGCATCCGCCCTGCCGAGCGACGCCGCGGCGATGCCAATTTTCGAAAGAATGCCCACAGGCGTGTCTGACTGCACACCGCCGCGCAAGAGGTGATCGAATGTAGCTTGCGCGACGGCGAATGTCGGCCGATCGCTGCCTGCGAGATTGCCGAAGTCAAAAAACCATGCCGGCAAGCTGTTCGCATCCGGCAGCATTCCGCCAGGCTTCACAGCCGGTTTCAGGCCCCGCACCCACACAGGCGGACCTGTGTAACCCTCCACACCGAGCGCATCGGGATTGTCGCTGGCGGAGAGCGGAGGCAAGTTGTCATGGAACTCTTGCCAGACAGACCGCATGTTCTCATCGATGCCGAGGATTGCCGATGCGCGCAGCAACGCGCTGGTAACCCCTCTCATGGACGCAACGTCCTCGTCAGTATCGCGAGCACCGTATACACTCTCATTGCTGTTCGACCCGTTGATGTGATATTTGCCATCGTCGCCCTTCTTGACGTTGGGATAATTGCGATAGAACTCAACGGCGCCGCGCAGCATGGGATACGCGCGATTGATCAGCCAGTCGCGGTCGAGGGTGTATTCATATCGCCGCCAGAATAGATAGGCGATTTTCGCGTTGCTGGCGAAGTTGTGATTGACCGCGCCATAGGGGCCATAACCGCGCTCTGTGATCACATATCGGCCGTCCTTCCACGCTCCAGCCTGAATCCAATTCCAGCGGCTTGAATGCGGATGTTTGTTCAGTGCGTACTCCATAAACTCTTTTGAGCGCTGCTCCCATGGTTTTTGCCGGAGGTAGAGTGCCCGCATTTCGGCGGCAATCGCATCGGGGAGCTTCTCCAATCCGTCGAAGTAGACGGTCTCGGGAATGTACATACCTTGGCTTCCCCACTCCTGCTGTGCTGCTGTCGAGCAGGCGTCAAACATTCCGGAGTACATGTCGTACATCGGATCCATCAATTCGAACCGGTTGGCCGCGGGCAGCGCTTCGTAATAGCAACTGAGATTCGCAAACCAATGTTGGCCGCCCCACGTTCGCAAATCTCCCCCTGTGCTCCAGAGCATGCCGTTGAACTTGGGCGGCAACTTGCCGCGGGATGAGGAACCCATGAGATAGAGAAAATAATGATAGTTCTGTTGGACGAAATCGGCTGTGCCATCTTCGCTATGGAGACTCACGAAGCTGCGCGACCAGAAGCTGTGCCACCAGTCCTGCGTTTCGCGCTGCAATTGCGCATTGCCTTTGGCGAGAGCTGCGTCGAGCGGGCGAAATGCCAAGGCGGCCACGTCTTCTGTGGGGTCAAACGTGGCAGCCGAAGCAATGAATACCGTAAACGCTCCTGGGCCCGACACTCTGAGGCGAACATCGGTTTCGTTTACGATTTCCGGCGCCTTCGCCCTGGCTGAAACGGCCACCACTACGGCTGATTTCGAGCAAAATGTACCTTCGCGAAATTCCTGCGTCAGCGAGATGCGAGCATTGCTCGGATCGGGGTTCATCAAAAGTCTTGACGTCGCTGTCTGGCTGAGGTGGGGTACCGTTACGACGTGGTCTATAGCGGAATTATCCTGGCGCGTGCCGCCGTATTTCATTTCATAGCGCAACATGCGGAGCGTGACTGAAACATCTTCACGCGGGGCGCGGCGGTCGTCTACTGTGATCGCGAAGACATCCTGCTCAGGCCAGGCGAAAACGGAAATAGACACGTTGTCTCCTTCAATCGCCAATGTGCCGTCGTAAACGGATAGATGCTGGCGGAAACCCGATTCAGGGAACGGTTGCCCTTCGAAGCCAATGTCGAGGTAAGCGCAACCGCCGCAGTAGTCGTTGTGCCGCTCAAAGAAGCTGTTGGTTTCGCAGTTATTGCCGTATACATCAACGCGGTTGATCTGCAACCGCAACTGCGACGGCGTGGTCCAGACCAGGCTGCCCATGCGGCCCGTCCCGAGCGGAATGCCCGCCTCGCTACGCGCTACCGGCTTGGAATACACGAGGTCGGACGCTGAAATCAGCGCCCGCATGTCAATTCCGGATGACACACCGACTGGTCGAGACTGAGCAGGGACCATTAGACTCGCCAATCCAGGCGCCAGGCGCCCAACCGGAAGCATCGCGCCTGCGGCTAGACCTGATGACACAAAGTCTCTGCGTGAGTATTGGTTTTCTTTCATACGTGCCTCCTTCGATCCCGCGGGCCAGGTTATGAAACCGAACACTTAATTGGGGTGCCAAACGGGAAATCGGTTGACAACTCAGTATTTGCGATTGTAGCCTCCCTAGTCAGTTCCGGAAGCGCTTACGCTAGCGCTTTCAAAACTGAGGCTTTGGGTTCCGTTTCCCCAATTTCGCTGAGCCCCAATGCTGCTTCCCCGTTTCGGAATGAACATAGCGCGATTCCGAAGTTGTCAATCACATTCAATCCGAGGAGGCCTCGATGCGTTTCAGATTGTCACTGATATTGCTTGCCGGGATGTCGCTTTCGGGATATACCGGCCTGTTTGCGCAGACGACGACAGCTGAAGTCAACGGCGTCGTGCTCGACAGTGCCGGCCAAACCGTTCCGGCCGCCATGGTAAAGGTCACCAGCCAGGCCACGAACATCATCACTCAAAGGGAGACGAACGACGACGGCACGTTTACCATCATCAATCTCTTGCCGGGCAGCTACGTTTTGACGGTCGAGAAATCCGGATTCAAGACCATCACTCTGCCTCCATTTAGCCTGGATGTAAATCAGATTGTGACGGAAAAGCTGACCATGGTGGTCGGCTCTGCCGAGCAAACGGTGACGGTCACGACGGAAGCGACGCAGTTGCAGAGTTCGTCTGCGGAATTGGGGACAACGATCTCCCCGCAAATGGTGGCGCAGCTGCCGCTGAACGGACGCAATTTCACGGAATTGGAAATTGACCAACCGGGCGTGACCCCGATTTCCACGGCACAATCTTCGGGCGTGTCGAACCAGGACGGCGGCTTGATCGGGATTCCCGGCACAGTTTTATACAAGGTTTCGATCAATGGCCAGGTGAACCGCTCCACAGAGTATTTTCTCGACGGCATCATCAACAGCGATTTCCGTATTTCGGCCTATGCGTATCTTCCCATCGAAGACACCATTGATGAGTTCAAAATTCAGTCGCACAACAGCGACGCGGAATACGGCGGAGTGCTGGGCGGAGTGGTGAATCTTGCGACGAAGGGTGGCACCAACAACCTTCACGGTTCGGCCTGGGAGTACGCCCGGAGCCAGATTTTCGACGCGCGCAACCCGTTTTCGGGATTCTGCAATGCGGCCCAGTGCCCTAAGCTGGCCGCCGAAGTAGCCGCAGGCACGATCAGCAGTTCGGTCCTTTCAAACACTCCGGTGTCACCGCTGGGCTATTCTCAGAATGAATTTGGCGGATCGGTTGGCGGACCAATCCGCAAAAACAAGATGTTCTATTACGGGGCGTATGAAGGATGGCACTATTCAAAGCCGACAAATTCTTTCATCATCGACCCGACAGCGCAGGAATTGGCCGGAGACTTCAGCGGAGAAGTGTCTCCGGAACTCCAGGGAACGGTGAATAGCGGAAAGACCGCGATCACGCCGAACCAACTTTACAATTCGTTTGCTGAGTCGGGCGCCAGTTCGGCAGTACCGTTCACCTGCCAGCCGGGAACCACCGGCATCGCCGGCACTATGCCGACCCCGATGCCATTGGCCAATCCGGGTGCGGCATTCGGTTCACCAGGCTACGGCGTGCAAGTAGGAGGGGGTGTACCATGCAATGTGCTTCCTGCCGGACTGATCGACACCAAGGTGGCGTCGATCGTCAAGGCCTACACATCGGCGCAGGCCACGGCCTGCGCATTCACGCCGAATTACGCAATCAACGTTGACAACTGTCTGGATAGCCGCGCAAACACCGATGATTCCAAGAACCTGGATGCGCGCATTGACGAACATCTGGGGACGAAAGACACCTTATTCGGGCGGACGTCGATGTTCTGGGATACGGACACTTCAATCGTAGCGGGCACTACTTCTGTGGATCCCACAATATTCCACGCGTGGAACTACGGCGGTGGTTGGGACCATGTGTTCACCCCCAATCTAATCCTCGACGTTCACGGAGGGTACGACTCGAAACCGTATCAGATCAACCAGACGAATCCTGCGGGCTTCACGCCGGAAACCTCTGCCGGACTTCCATCGCTTTCGCCAACGCAAGGCGTGTACCTCAACCCCTCCGGATACCCCAGCGTTATAGGCAACGTGGGAACTGAAATACGAGGCAACCCAATGGGGAGTGGCGCCGCAAGCCTGACGTGGATTCACGGCAAGCACAACATGAAGATGGGCTGGGAGTATCTCTACGAACAGCGGCTGCAGACAAATCTTAGCGCTTCGTTCACTTACAGCACGACTCAGACGTGCCCAACCAACAGTTCCGGAAACTTCAGTTGCTCGGGCGCGCAGGGAAATGCCCTGGCGTCGGCTTTGCTGGACCTTCCTGCCAGCTACAGCGCCGCCTTGCCTCAATACGACATCATCCATCTTGAGGTCCAGAGCTGGGCCGGCTACTTCCAGGACGAATGGCACGTGCGGCCAGGCATTACTTTGAACCTTGGTCTGCGCTACGATTACGACCCCGCCGTTCATAATCTGGGCAACAACGGCCAGACCTTCAGCGCGCTCGACCTGCCTGCCCGCGAATACATTGTTCAGGGCTCAGCATCGAATCCAGCCTTTACCACGGGCTGCGGATCTCCGGTTGTTCCACCCTGCATTCCCGGCGGCCTGTCGGCCGTGCCGGATAATGCATCGATCGTTTTTCAATCGAAGCAGCCAGTGGCCGGGGCTATTAAAAGCAATATCGGCCCGCGTATCGGCGGGGCCTGGCAATTTACTCCCACGATGGTTCTGCGAGTGGGATACGGGGTGTACTACGATACCCTGAGCGCCCGCAGTCAGTGGGTGCAAAACACGCTGGCGGGATCGCTCTGGCCGTTCACGGGCGGAGTATCTGACACTTTCAACAACGCTCCTATCGGAGCCACGCCGAGCACAACAACGTTTCCGATTTGCAATTCGCTGGCCACCTGCGGCGCCACGACTGCAGGATACTCTTCGTCATCGTTTGAAGGCGCGATCGGTTTGACAAACCCTGTAGTGGCTTCTACTCCATGGGCCAACACCAGCTACACCAACGATCCAAGTTACTCCGATCCGTGGTCGCAGCAATGGCAAGTGAACATTGAAAAGCAACTGAACCCGGCTGCGATGGTTTCCGTGGCCTACGTGGGAAGCACGACACACAGGCTCGATTACACCGGGAAAGCCAACGAACCGGTCGGGCCATTCTGCGAGAACACCGCACAGTGTGCCACCCCGGTAACACCCGCGCAGGCAGAGGAGACGGAGTACCTGCCGTTCTCGGCCACTGGCTGGAACTACGCTGAAGCTACTGGCATGTCGAACTACAACGCCCTGCAGGCGCAATACCATCAACGTTTTTCCAATGGGCTCACCACGCTGGTGGCTTATACCTGGTCGAAATGCCTGGCGACGAGCAACGGCTGGTTTAACGCGGAGAACGGCGACCTGAGCGATCCCGTTGAAGACTTCTTCAATCCTTCTCTCGCGTACGGAGTTTGCGGCTTCGACACGCCGCAGGAGTTCAATGCCAGCGGAGTTTACAACCTGCCCTTTGGAAAGGGTGAGCAATGGGTCAAAAGCGGGCCACTTTCCTGGTTCGTGGGCAACTGGACTACGAACTTTTCATTCCTGTTGCGGTCGGGGCAGGCATTCAATCCGAGTTGGGGCGGCGCCAGCGGCATCTGCTCGGCCACGGTCACGACAAGCTGCGTGCCACAGTCCATCGGTGGGCTCGCCACCACCTCAAGCGACCCGGCGGGTCTTTCGGTGCCTGGCAGCTCTTACACCGGATACAGCAGACCCAGCGTGCTTTCAGGTTGCAGCCTGACCGGCGGACGAAGCGTAACCCAGTGGTACAACCCAGCTTGCTTTGTTAGCCCGGCGTCGCCACTGGTTGGACCCGGCTACGGGTTCGGGAATGCAGCTGTGGGAGGAATGAGAACGCAGCGGTTTAACAACCTGGACTTCTCGTTGATAAAGAACATTCCAATTCGGGAGGCCATGTCGGTGCAGCTTCGGTTCGAGGGTTTCAACGTCTACAACCACGTGGTGTGGAGCGAACCGGGCGCGTCCATCTCTCCCAGCTACTCTTCATCGACGAGCGCGGTCAGCTATGGCTCGGCCGGTGTGGTCAGCAGTATCGCGAGCACGCCGCGCGAATTGCAGTTGGCAGCGAAGTTCACCTTCTAAATCAAATTTGAAAAAACAACCGATGTTGGAGTTGATGAACAATGGCAACGAAAGAAACAGGAATCGATCGGCGCAAATTCCTGAAGGTGGGTGGTGCAGGCGTGGCGGGGCTAACTTCCGCCACGCGCTGGGCAGGGGCACTGGCTTGGGGGCAAACTCCTCAGCGCCAAAGGCCGCTGAACCCTGTCGTAATCAAATCCGCACAACTTGAAGTAATTCTGGATCGCGCCGACGGGCTGCCTTTCGAGTTTAGGCTTCTCTCGCTTCAGACCACCATGAGAGGAGAAGATCGCGGCGGCCAGATGTCGGCTACGCTTTGCCGCCGGAAGCCGTGGGGATACGTCACCAGCCTGATAGAAGCCTCGTCCGTTCACGCCACGGACACCCAGGCGGATTTCCAGTTGCGTTGCGAATATGATGGCCAGCCGGCCGTGGACATCGTGCTTCGCTACGCGGTGGAGGGCCCGACGCTTCATATAACGCTCGAGGACATCAAAGAAAACGCGGGCTACGAGCTCATCGAGATTGGCATGCCGCGGCTCGTAACGATTCGGGAAGATGACGGACCGGGTTGGTTGGCTCAGGCGGATGACGGGGGCAGCGTAGTTGCTTTGGACGAAGCCAAGCCGGGCGCTTTGCCCGTCAATACCTTCTGGGGCAAGGTGCTTGGAACCTTGCCGGTAGTCATGGTTGGAACGGACCGTGCGGTCTGCGTGCAGCACGTGACTGCGTTCATGGACGGATCGGAACTGGTGGTGTCGGGCGACAAGGGCATGCGCCAGGCCTCTATGGGAACAATCAAGGCGCACCGAGTCAATGGCAGCCTTTCCTATTCCATGAACACGGATGTGCCGCCGGGCGGTCTATGGGTATTCGGAGACGAACTGACTCCCAACTTGCTCATCGAGCAGAAGTCGGCCTGCCGCCTGGACTTCATCGGTGATTTGGATGGGAATGGAGTGGTGGACTGGCTGGATGGAGCCAAGCTGGTCCGCGGCCGTATGCCTGCCATGCCTTCACATTATTATGACGACAAATTCGTCTATCAGATATCCTGTGACGCTCCCAAATTTCCCGAACCAGCCGCCACTTTCCAGCAGTGCGAGGAGCATATTAAACGGGTGGCGGCTTTGATCGATAATGCGCCGCAAGTAGTGTACCTGTGGGGATGGCAGTTCCGCGGCAAGGACACGGGATACCCTTCCGTGGCGGAAGTGAACCAGCGACTTGGCGGTTACGACGCGCTGATGCATTTGATGGAAGAAGGACGCAAGTGGAATTGCAATGTGACATTCTCAGACAATTACGATGACGCCTATCGCAGCAGCCCCGCCTGGAATCCCAATATTATTGCGCGCCGTCCCGACGGTGAGCTCTGGGAAAGCCGCGATTGGACGGGAGAAAACTCCTATGTTACGGGGATGGCGAAGTTCATGAGCGGGCCGGGACTGGAACGCGTGCGCTTTACCTGCGAGCATTACAAGTTACGAGACGCGACGCATATTGACGTACTTTCATATTTTGCGATTCGCAATGACTGGGACCGCGAGCATCCGGCGAGCGGCATCAAGGACCTGGTGGATGGACGCTACGTGGTTTTCGATGAATTTGCCAAGCATGGGGTGGACGTTTCTTCAGAAGCATTGAGGTACCCCTTCATCGGCAAAATGACCTCTTACGGTTATTTGCAAGGTGGGCTAGGACGCGAAACTCCATTTGGCGGTGAGCAGGTTCCATTACTTCCCACGATTTACCGCAAGGCGGCCATCTGGGGTGCAGAAGGAGGCAGAGATCATGCATTTGTTGATCGGCTCTTGAACATGCTTTTCTTTAACACCTTTAGTAGCGCGGGCATCCGACCTGGCAGCGATATCAAGGAGATCAGCGATGAGTATTACCTGCATATGATCCCGTGGT